>NZ_JACJSH010000036.1:0-78182 GCF_014698055.1 Nostoc sp. FACHB-133 | reverse complement strand
TACCCGCTTCAGAATGTCTCGCCGCGTCACATCAGCCAGAGCAGCAAAAATTTTATCAAGGGCTACATTTGATTCAACCATATAGTTGAATGATATCCAAAGATACAGATCGTGTCAAGTGACAACGCGGACAACTTTTACCTTCTGTCTTGGGCAAATTCTACCTGAAGTCACATACAATTTTGGGTGTTACTTCCACTGTGCTTCCAGGTGATCGCCGCGATAGGCATCGCTGCCGACTATGGTGCGATTGGTGAAGAGGAAACAGAGTAGACTATGCCGAAGCCGTTAGACCCCAAGTGTCAGTTATGTTCCAAATTACCAACAACCCAAGCTAAAGTGCTGCATGGAACAGCAGGGGACGGATGTTGGAATCCACGCATTTGCCACAATCGCCGTTCGTTTTACCGCCACCGTTCGCAGAATAATTCAGCAGAAATTGATTCAGTAACAGTCGAACCACCAGCAACATATTTTGCAGTACTGTATTTGTATAAAGAACCAGGGGATAAACCATTGCACGCCTTGGGCGCAGAACTCTGGCTGGGGCAACAGCCTATTTGTCGCTTAGAACCAATTCACTGTTTTGGGCTAACAGCTGGCAAGATCCGCGCCTATACAGATCAGGTGTTGCAGGCTTTTGCTAAACAATACGGTGTTTCACTATATCAATATAAGGATATGTTTGAGATTACCTCAAGTTACTGCCCAGTTCGTCCTTGCCCGTTACATCCAGAATCCTAGAGATGGCCACATACCACCAATTAACAATCTGGGATCTGCTGGATGAGTTGTCTGAATCTCCACCAACTTCTTCTCTTGATGCTATGTGGGATTGTTTGGATGCCGAGCTAGAAAGTTTACCCTTGGAGGCACAGTTATCAACCGCAGCGCTTGCCTTCAGTCAAATTGCGGATATTCTCAAGTCTCGTGCCGAAGTGCTGTTGCAAGATACCCGTGATCGCAATAGTCTTTTGGGGCCAGTTGTTAGCACGGATCTCTTTGCTGGTCTAGTGCGGACAACAATGCACCTTGATTTAGATGATTTGATTGAACCGCAAACACCACAAACCTTTAAACCACATGGCCCACACCAATTTTCATCTCCTACTGAGTTGGGTGATTCTGTAGCAGCACCTGTTGAAAAAGCAAATGTTTTGGCAATGCTCGATGAGGTGACAACTTTAGAAGATGTCCGCAATTTGGCATCAGACGAAAATGTGGAAAAATGGCAGAGCGCAATCGCTAACCATCTGATAAATGTCAAAGATGAGATTTCTTTAGTTAAACTGCAACGTGTGTTGCAAATGCCGATGGTAGAAGTCTGGTTGGGATTATTGCTGGGTGGGTTTACACTGGAACAGCGTGGTGATTTTTATCACAACCATAATGTCTGGGTGAAAAGCTCTCCTTCCTTCGACCAATGACAATTCATTTGCCATATAGGAGAGTCCTGTGATATCTGTCACTGAAAGCATAATGTGAGCAACTTGCTTTATGGTTTCAAACTGGGAAAATGAAAACAGTGAATCTAAAGCATGGAAATACCTCTGATGAAGAATCTGATTTCTTTTTCGACAGAGCGATCACTTTTGTATCCGCCTATCTCAAAGTCCTATTGTTTCATAGTTCATTGTCATTAAAATAAAGTTATTGAAAATACAATGATATCGTTTAATTCATTTTTAGATAATGATAAGGAGCATCCCAATTCGAGAGTGGTTATGATGACAGAGCAAGAGATATTTGAACATTTATTCACCATTGCGGATCAATCCGACGACACTGGTGGAGTCGTGAGTTCGTGCTTAGTACGACAAGGAAACATTGTGCTTGAAGGAATCAGTTGTAACGACGGCAAACATGCCGAATATGTACTTCTGCGCCAGCTCGAACTCTCTGCTATCTCAATTCTTCCGGACGACATCATATATACAACAGTAGAGCCATGTGGAAAACGCACTCCCGGAGGACAGGGCGAATATATGGGGGACTGTACAACTAACTTGATTCAGGCAGGTGTACGACATGTGGTTTATGCAGCTCCAGATCCAGATGCATCATCTCAAACTCGATACAAGTTCGAGCAAGCCGATTGCTCGCTCCGTCAAGTAAACGATCCCCACATAATCCATCAAGCAATCACGCTCTTCAATTCAACTGTAACTTCCACATCAGATGTCTTGCCCCAATAACTATTGCAGATTAGGGGTTAAGGAAAAATAAATTGGTCAGGCAAGGCACGCGCCCTTTTCGGCGCTGCCCCCTCCATGAGAGATTGTGACTAAACATGATATTTATAAGCCGTAAAGCAATTTATTAAGAAGGTTTGGGGGACTCGGGTTGGGGGAAAGGTAAAAACCTCGCCCCTCTTGTGGCACGAAATAATCCAAATTTTATGAGTCAGGTAAAAACCTCGCCCCTCTTGTGGCGCGACAATCATCATCCCTTTTCCCTTTTTTGAGAGCGTGGATGCTTATAGAAATCCAAGAAGATAATTGGCAACCTTTTAATTCTTCTGCTGCTTCCAAACCAGGTTGTATTCTCTTTCAACAAACGCCAGCAGCTTCGCTTGCAACGAAGATAAATAAGGTTTAGCTTGTTTTCCCAACCCCTGCAACAGCCAATCTACAGAAGAGTCACGGCTGGCCACTTGATGCAACTGCCGTAACCTCAAACATAACTGTTGCATGAATCTACAATCTTCATCAAGCAATTCCAATAACTTCAGGTGTTCAATCTTCACGGTGTAGTCGCTGTCCCAGGTCTGGACTGTACAACTGTATTCGCCAACATAAGTTACCACTCCCCAATAACCCGCTTTACCCCTCAAGTCTGGGTCATCTTTGGGCAGAAGAATGCATATTTCCCCGATGTGGTAAGGATTGGGTACTTTCGTCCTTTCGCGTATCCTATCTACAACATCTTTTACTATCCGACCAGAGGGAATCTTATTGCCAGCTTGCTCTACTGCCTGCTGCCATACATCCGCTTGCACAGCCGGTTCCAACTCGGCTTTCGCCAAAAAACGCAATTGTCGTTCGTTGGTCGGCATTGGAATTTGCCGACCAATGGTCGGCAAAAACTTTTGAAGATTCTCATAAACCACAGTCGCCGAAATCTTCAAGTACGCCGCATCACGACTATAATTGAAGCGATCTCGGCAGTATTCTTCAAAAGTACGGTGCGTGGAACGGTACAATCGTCTGTCCCGCAACTCCATCAGCGCTTGACCTGCTTCTAAAAATGCTCTCTCCACACGGTGTTCTAAATGCAGGCGTAAGCTTTGTTCTTCCTGGGTCAACTCTGTTACTTCAACAGCCGTCACCGTAATCGTTGCTGAGACTGGGTTATCTTGCTCAGAAGTATTTTCGGCAGCAGAGTCGGTGGCTGGCTTTGGTTCACCAGATGCCACAGGGATAACTTTCTTGCGTCTAGATGGTGGTTTGTTCATTGCCCCACCTCTAGGCTGACAGCAGTCGAACAAATATTGAATTGTGTCATCATGGAAATATAGACTTTTTATTTATGCCCCCATCCTTTAAACAGGTTGGGGTTTTTCATTGCTTTTTATATTTTGCACCGATGAAAGAATACTTTGACGAAAATCAGTCCAATATCACAGTTAACAAAAAAGAATTCAGAAGTCAGAAGCCTGAATTCGATTCTGACTTCTGACAACTGAATTCAATTTCAGCTTATTCTAGAAAATACCCTCTTCAAGACATGGGTAAAACAACGGCTAATGCTTGATTATTTGACGGCAGGTATTGCATTTTGGATGACTTTGTTTGGAGTACAAGAGTCGTTGTTAGAATTTCGCCTCGGTTATCTCGGTCGCTACTGGTTTCTTGCGATTAGTGCTAGCTTACTTCTGAGCTTTTTGCTCTCTGCCCCGATTATTATCACGCTAATCATTAAATTTGCGGTAGATCCGTTCACTTTTCCAGGTAATGTTATTCTTTGTGCAATCGCTGCCGTCATCTTTGGTGTGATTCTCAGTCTGGCGCAATGGCTGATACTTCGTCAAACCCAGATGACACCGAGAGTTTTTGCACCGATCAATACTGTTATTGGAATTCTCGTCTACTTCCTATTGGTGTGGCTCAATGAGGGTAGTTTGGAGTGGAGTGGTAATCCTTTTGGCGGCTGGAAAACTGTAGTAATATTTTTAGCTGGTGGTGCGATTACGGGAGCAGCCACTGGTAAAGCCTTGGATTTTTACTGTGAGAGAGTGGAGCAGCGATTAATTCAACTTGAGAGAGAAAGAGAAGAGAAAGAAAGGCAGAGAAGAGAAAGAATAGAAAGAGAAAGATTTGAAAGAGAAAAGCTTGAAAGGGAAATTCTAGAAAGGGAAATTCTAGAAAGAAAAATCATCGAGAGAGAAATCGCTTTGGAGGAAGAAAGAAAGTGGTATGAAGAACATGGTGATGATAATTTCGATTATGAGGATGAAGATGAATAATATCTTGGCTTCGTGTTATCAGTTATACAAAATACTACAATCTTAACCATACAATTGTTAGCTTCGACAACTACTCGATCACTTTTCATCCTTATTTATATATGTAATATAGCTATCAAACACCCTGTTTTACTTGCAACTGTCAACACTCTCCATTATCTATAGTGGGTACAAAACCTTAAGGATCTTGCGAAAGCTCCTGATTACAACGGCGATCAGAATTTAAAATATACAAAGTAATCTTAAAAAGCGTTGTACTGCACAGAAAAATACACCCCGTTATCCTGCCAGGTTCTTCCATTTGAGTCCACCGACATCAAAGGAATTCCCCAATCAACACGAGCGTTAAAGTGATCGCCCCCGCGCCACTGCAACCCCAACCCTACAGAAGCCAGAGTATTCGAGTCAGGATTCTGTGTACCTGCATTCCAGCCAATACTAAAATCTGCAAAAGGAATCATTTGCAACGTACCACCAGCCCGTAAAATTGGTACTTGCACTTCTGCAGAAGCAAACACTCCATTATCAGTCAGCAGGAAATCCTGACGATAGCCCCGTACACTTTCCTGTCCACCAACACCAAATTGTTCCAGTGGCACGAGTGATGTGGATGTTAGCTGCGTATTCAGACGGAGTAATGCTAAGGTTTCAGGAGCCAGCAGACGTACCCACTGCGCTTGCCAAAGCCATGAAAAAAAGCGGCTATCGGGGGACTCTTGGTTAATCGTGGCATCGAATGCCCCCAATCCCAAACTAAATTGTGACCGCAAGGCAAGGACTTGCCGATTATTACGATAAACCCATTCCTGAAAGAATCGCAGTGCTGATACTCTTGTCTCTCCATTCTCGTCTGCACCCAAGGAGGGAAACGGTATTCTTTCAAAGTCAACATACGAAGCTTCGCTTTCTCTACGAGATGCAGTTAAGCCAAGAGCAAATTCTTGTGTAGAAGTTTGGATTACTGGCTGGCGGTATGTCAGTTCATAGTATCGAGCATCTGATTGAATATCTAGAACGTTGAAAGGGCGTTCAATCACATCGCTCCTATTTATACCATAGCTGAACAAGAGCGTTCCATTTCGGCGATTGAGAGGCAATGTGTAGCTGGTATCAAAGGAATTGCTACCGTCAGTATTAGTATAGACTATAGCTAAACTATCTCCCATTCCAAGTAGGTTGGCTTCATTTACCTGTAATCGGCGTCGGAAACTTCCTACTGCTGGCGATCGCCCATTATCCAGAACTATTTGTGTGCTAAAGGTCTTTGCTTCCTTAATATTTACTGTTAGCACACTTGTACCGGAATGCTCCCCAGTTGAAAGTTCAGCCGATACTGTTTCTATCAGAGGATTGAGTTGCAACACTTGCAGTACCTCTAACAAGCGTTGTCGATTTACAGGACCTGATGTCCCTGCTTCTATACGGCTACGTATATAATTTTGGGAAAGCCGACGTGTTCCATTTATCTGGATTTCTTCAAATTTACCTTCGACAACCTGAATTTTTACAACACCTAAACCAGGACGAATTTCTTGAGGCGGAATATATGCACCGGAAGTAATGTAACCCCTCTGGACATACAGATCGGTGATTTTAGAACGAACTTGATATAACTCAAGCAATGAGATTGGTCGATTAGTAAATTCCGCAACGGCTTGGGCTAACTCTTGAGGAGTAAAGACTGTGTTACCTACAATTTCAAAGTGTTCAACTGTAATAGTTGGAGAAGCATTACTAGGAATTAATTCATCAGGTAGGGGAGTTAATTCAGATGGTGGAAGTATTTCTGCTGGTGAAGGCAGTAGTTGTAATGGTTGTGGTGGAGAGGATGGGGAAGATGAGGGGGGTTGAATGTCCTGCGGTGGCGGGAGGCGTTGGGTTGGGAGAGAATTGCTATTTGGTAGCTGTGTGATATCTACAACCTGCGCGTACACAGGTCTGGAAGTTATGCAGCTTAACAATATAATTATGCTCACATGCAACCAAGAAAATGTAAGCTTTTTGGGTAATTTATTGCTCATAATATTGAGGTAGGATTTTGTAAATCTGGTTCTCTTGAATCTTTGTTACAGATGGTAAAGGCTTAAAAATTTTTTATAATTTTATTGTCCTGTTAAGGTACACTCTTATTAAGTAAAGTGCTTGCTAAATAAAGCTTTTTTGTACTTCATGCGAATTAAAAACCCCATATCTATAGACTTCTTCAAATGAATATCATTATCCAACTTATCTGATAAAGGAAAGAAAAATACAAAAACTTCTAACCTTTAACTATCAAGCCTTTCAACATAAAAACCCAACCAAGACTCGGTTTCCTTACTTTTAAATTTTTGATAAAGGTAAAGTACACCAATAACAATAACTCATAACTCTAAAATCTGAATCAAATGCTACGCTAAGTAATGTCACAATCGTTATATATAACTCTGAGAAAATAGTAATCTACTAGTTGTCTTGTATTTAATTCTACTATGCTGGTATAATTCCTGAAAGTTCTTTATTTATCAAGAAAATCAATCCAGATATAATAGATGCTCAACTACAAAACTGGGAAAAGTTTTGCCATCATCATGTTGGAGGCTTGCTGGAACCGTAGAATATATAAAACTTATATAAAGATAGATAATCATTTTTTGAAAGCGTATTTTAGTTAAAGTTACTAAAATTTTTACATGCAATTTATAGTAGGTGTATTGACATGAAAGATTTTGAGCTACTGGGTATAAATCACCTCGCACTAGTTTGCAAAGACTTAGAACAAACTCTAGATTTCTACGGCAACACCCTTGGACTTTCTTTGATCAAGGTCATCGAGATGCCAGGCGGCGGAAAGCACTTTTTTTTTGATATTGGAAATGGCGATGCTTTGGCTTTCTTCTGGTCTCCGCGAACACCAGAAGGTATACCAGGCATATCCTCTGTACGACCGGATGGACTCAAAACAGGAAATATTGCCACTGCACATGGCTCTATGAACCATGTGGCATTTAATATTCCTTTGGAAAAGGTGGAAGATTATAGAACCAAACTAGTTGGGAAGGGGATTGAAGTGACACCAATTTTGCATCATGCAGATGTCGCATCTGGCTATGTACCTGAACTAGACGAAAATACTTTCATTTCCTCATTTTATTTTTTCGATCCGAATGGTATCTTACTAGAATTTGCTGCAAATGTGCGTCCATTAGGAGATCCATCACGAGACCTCCAACATAAATTAATTTAGTAGTAAATTTTTTATTAATTATTACTAACGTTATAGCTATAGTTGAACTATAGCTATAACGTTAGTAATCTAAAAAATAAGCATTACTAGCTAATTAATTATTTTTAATTAGTCTTTAAAACCATATTTACACAATAGAATGGAAACCAAACATTATACTTTCATAAAATTAGTTTTTGTATCAACATTTATTTCTTCTTTAACTATCTTTCCATGTAAAGCTCAAATAATTAAAGACGGGACTTTACCCAACAACAGTATCATAAAAACGCAAGGAAATACAATAACTATTGAAGGAGGAACTCAAGCAGAGAACAACTTATTTCACAGCTTTCAAAATTTTTCTGTCTCGAATGGTGGCATTGTTTTATTTAACAATTCTGCAAATATTCAAAACATTATTAGTCGGGTGACTGGTACATCAGCTTCTAATATCGATGGATTAATTCGTGCCAATGGCACAGCTAACCTATTTCTGATCAATCCAAATGGAATAGTTTTCGGTCAAAATGCACGGTTAGATATTGGTGGTTCTTTTTTAGCCAGCACAGCGAATAGCATTAAATTTACTGATGGCTCCCAGTTCAGCGCTGTAAATACCCCTAATCAGCCAATACTGACTATTAGTGTACCTAGTGGTTTGCAATTTGGGAGCAATCTTGGAGTGATTCAGGTGCAGGGTACAGGCCGCATTATTCAAGATTCTGATTTTAGGGTACCTCTCGATGCCAACAAGTTTTCTAATAGCTTACAAGTCAAACCCGACAAAACTTTAGCTTTGATAGGAGGAGATATATTATTGGAGGGAGGAATTCTCAGTACGAAGAATGGAAGAATCGAATTAGGAAGCATCGCTAAAGGAGATACCAATATTAAGCAAGAAAATAATGGATGGTCATTTAGCTATGACAAAACTTCAATTTTTGGAGATATAAAATTATCAGAGAATGCTTTGGTTTATGTTAATAGTCTTAAAGGCGAAGGAAACACTATCAATATTCAGGGGCGCAATATAAGAATATTAAATGGCTCCTTAATTTTCAGCCAAAATCAAGAATACAAGCAAAACGGAGAGATTACTGTTAATGCCTCTGAGCTTTTAGAACTTAAAGATTCAACACAATTTAGTCTGAGTGCTATTTTTACTAGTAATTTTGGGAAGACAGCAGGAGAAAATATTCAAATTAATGCAAATAAAATTAACATTGAAGGCTCACAAATAGCTACTACTACTTTTAGTGACGCTTCAGGCGGAAACATAGTGGTAAATAATGTTGATAATTTAAAAATTATTGGTTCTGATCCATCTACTGCTAATCCTTTTGGATATGGTGGTATAAATACCTTTAGTTACATTAATCATGGAGTTGGCGGCAATATTGTTGGGAAAATCAAAACTTTAATATTAGAAAATAGAGCAAATATTACCACAAATTCTAGCTCTTATGGAAGCGCAGGAGATGTGAAGCTATCGACGGAAAACATCACTCTTAAAAATGGAGGTGGTTTAGGTTCTACGACTTTTAATATGGGAAAAGGTGGTAATGTTTTTGTAAATGCAAGTAATCAGATAGAAATAATAGGTGTATCGCCTTCCGTTGGGGCTAGCACAATTAAGGCTGGTACTTTTGGCAGCGGTGACGCTGGCATTTTAGAAATTAATACCCCAAGGCTATCTATTCGGGAAGGTGCAGGTGTATCTACGAGTACAGTCTCTTCTGGAAACAGTGGTAGTCTCACCATTAATGCTCCTGATTTTATAGAAGTTTCGGGGGTTGATTCAAATTCCAATAATCCTAGTTTTATAGATTCATCGGCAGCTATTTTAGACGAAAGCTTAAGGGTAAGATTTAGCAGAGTACCACCAAATCCCACTGGAGATGCAGGAAAGCTAACCCTTAAGACTGGAAGCTTAAATATTAAAGACGGCGCTCAAGTCAGCGTTGGGAACTATGGCTCTGGCAATGCAGGAAAACTTGAAATTATTGCTAAAGACATCAATATCAAAAACAACGGGAGTGTTAACGCAACCACTGCTGTTGGTCAGGGGGGTGATATTGATATTGGCTCAGAAAACTTGTTATTACGGAATAGTAGTATCTCCACAACTGCTGGGCAGCAAGGCACTAACGGCGATGGTGGCAACATAGCTATTGATACAAAAATCCTATTCTCCTTGGGCAACAGCAGCATAACAGCTAATGCTTTTACAGGAGAAGGCGGAAATATCTTCATTAATACCGACTGGTTCTTTTATTCTCTTAATAGCCGATTTGAAGCCAGCTCACAATTTGGCATTAACGGACAAGTTGATATCAACGGCTTTTACTTTTATCCTAATAGCATGAAAGCAGCGCCAGAAGCAATTCGTGAAACCCCTAAAATTGCATCACTTTGTCAAAGTCGATCAGGTATAGGGATAAGTAAGTTTGTTGTTACTGGTATTGACAGTTTGTTACCTAGCCCTAACGATTTGCCATCTAATAATCCGATTTGGCAGGACAATTCTATCTCAGATCAGGTCAACATTAGCTCAGAAGAACTAAAATCAATAGTTCAAGAAACTGCACCAATCATAGAAGCGCAAGCTTTGATAAGTAAACCTGATGGTACAGTCGTCTTGACGGCAAAATCTGATCTAGTCACCGCCGATGCTGCGTTGTTTGCTAGTCTGTGTTCTGCTGAAGCTAAAACATCAAGAAATCAATAATACCAGAAAGAACAATAGAACGATGGTTAAACGTCGAAATTGGATCAAGTACTTATTTTTAAGCATTTTAGGGTTATTTACGGTTGAGAGTAAAGCATTTATTACCCCTGCTTATGCTAGTAAGAAAAAAGTACAAAAACACCATCAGGCGCAACTATTGATCCAAAGAGGAAAAAAGTATCTTGATGAAGGTCGAGCAGTAGAAGCGCTTCAAAATTGGAAAGAAGCCACAAAAATTTATCGTCAAATTCACTATGAAGAGGGTGTTACTGGCAGTTTAATTAACCAAAACCTTGCCCTACAAGCTCTAGGCTTAAATCGTCAGGCTTGCAGTATACTTTTACAAGCTTTAAATTTAGATAGGGATGCTAAAATTTGCGCTATCCCATTAGAGCAATCTGATGAATCTACAACAAAACTATTGACGGCAGCAATAGATCAGCAAAAGCTAATGCCCCTAAATCTTTTGGTATGGCATAACCTAGGAGATGTATTACGTACAATAGGTAAGCTAGATGAATCAAAGATACTTCTGGAAAAAATACTTTCAAACGCAAAACAAATGTCTTCTGTTGAGACTAGCGGAATCATGCTTTCATTGGGTAATACTGAACAGGCTATTTACCAACAAGCACGTAATAAATATTATGAAATAGAGGAGCCAGTTTTCAAAAAAGAAATTGTCATTTTGATTCAACAAGAGGCGTTGAAATCAATTGATATGTATCAACAAGTATATAATACGCCAGAAGCTTCTCAGGTTACACAACTGCTAGCTCAAATACACCAGTTGAGTTTATTATTAGATTTTAAAAAATGGTTAATAGCAGAGTCTAGTGTAAGTAATACACAATTAGCTAATACTCTTGCTACAATTACTCAACAGATTCAGCCTTGCGTAAACTTAGTTCTAAAAAACTCTTCGACATTTTCTCAATTATCGGCTATTCATTCTGTTTATACAAAGCTGAACTTCGCTAACAGCTTGAATCAACTTCCAGACAAGCAATTGCATTCATTAGCTATTGACTATGCATCATCTGCTTTGCAAACAGCTAAAATTACCAAAAATGAGCGGTTGGAGTCATACAGTCTCGGCATTTTGGGTAAATTAAAAGCAGGACAATCAGAAAAATATTTTGCAGAAGCCTTAAGCTTGGCACAATCAATTCATGCTTGGGATATTTCGTATCAATGGCAACAGGAGTTAGGGAATTTATATAATAAACAGGGAAAGTTTAAAGAAGCTATTAAAGCTTATAGCGCAGCGATCAATAACTTAAGTCAGCTTCGTGATAGTCTCTTAGCAAGCAACGCAGATTTACAGTTCTCTTTCTCGGAAAAGGTAGAACCTGTTTATCGCGATTATATGCGATTGCTTCTAGCATCTCCCAATCCAAATCTGGAACAAGTTATTCAAACAAATGAACGGTTGCAAATAGCAGAGTTAGAGAATTTTCTCAAGTGTGGCAAACTCGATCTTGTAGCCTTAAACGAGCTTAAAAACTTACCTAGTGCTCCAGCAGTAATTCACATTGTTGATTTGGGTAGCCTTATAGAAATACTCGTTCAATCCCCTGATAAATCTCTTCATCATCATTCTGTTGATTCAAAGCCAGTTAAAGAGCATATCGAGAATCTATTAAAAAATTTACAAGAGAAGAAACTTGTTAATACTGAGGAATCGGTGCTTCTTCAAGCTTCTCAAGCACTCTATAGCTTGTTGATTGTACCTATCAAGAAATATTTGCCATTGTCAGGGACATTGGTATTCACTTTGGACAAATCTTTCCAAAGCTTGCCGATGGCTTTGCTGCATGATGGAAAAGATTATTTGTTCCAAAACTACAGTATTGCAGCTACTTTAGGGTCTAGAGTTCGCCAACCAAAAACTTTATCTAAAGAACAGTTGAAAGTTCTCATTGCTGCACTCTCTAAAGTTAGTCCCAGCTTTAACGACCCAAACGCTCCTAAAGACTTGAAAGCGCTACCAGGAGTGGAACAAGAAGTAGCAGATATTAAGAAACAAACTACTTTTTCCACTACCTTACTAAATGAAAATTTTACTAGCCCTCGGCTTGAGAAAGAATTGAGTACGGTCGAATTTCCAATTGTCCATTTGACAACTCATGCTCAATTTAGTTCAGATCCTCAGAGGACGGTAATTCTAGCCTATGAGAAGGCAATCAATGTATTAAAGTTTGATAGATTATTAAGAAATAAAACTCAAGCTGATGCAGACGGGATTGAGTTATTAGTTTTAAGTGCTTGTCAAACCGCTAAGGGTAATAAAAGGTCAACATTAGGAATTGCCGGAGTAGCCGCACAAGCAGGAGCAAGAAGTACGTTAGCAACATTATGGCTAGTAGATACTGATTCTACGACTCAGCTTATGAGCGAATTTTACAAAGAACTGAGAAAGGGTATACCTAAAGCAGAGGCACTGCGTCAAGCACAATTGAGTTTATTATCAAATCCTGATTACAATCATCCTTACTACTGGGCGGCTTTTGTTCTAGTTGGAAGCTGGCTCTGAAGCATTTTGGGTTTGGGACAACTTATGGTGCTTGAAGACTTTCAAGCAACTTTAGGCGCTCTTGCACCTTTTCTAATTCATCTAAGTTACCACTACTTTGGGCTAACTGAGCTGCAATCGCATATTCACGACGAGCCTCATCTGGCAACCATGCCTCTAAATAGCGATCGCCTAATATTCTGTAGAGAGTCGGATTGCTACTACCTGCTACCACTCGTTTCTTTAACGTATTGATTGTTTCATTCAAAAGTCTTCTTGACATATATACAGCATCTAAGTCCAGAAAAGCAGCTTCATCAGGAGGTAGGTTGAGAGAGTTGATTTGCTCTACCTTTTCTAAAATCTGTTTAAGATCGGTCTCTGGCAACAGATTGACTACTGATGTATCGGCGCTCACAGGGAAGTCACCCTTACTAGCTATAACAGTAATTTTATAAGCATTCCCATACTGTAATTCTCTTTGGTCTTTAGGATATAGCAGTGTGGTAGTTTTTACTTCTGTTTCCCAAATTGCACCATTACCCTCGACAATTACTGTGTAATTATCAGCTCCAGCGACAGAATACCAAGAGATTACCGGACGAGAATTTAAAATCGAACTGCCATAGGGACTAATTACCGTTGGTGTACCGTTCTCATCATCTGGTCCTTTAGTTTTTGGACATTTCTTTCGAGTAGCAGGTGTACATCGCCTTTTCTCTGCTTGTGGTACACATTTATCAGGTGCATTTGAGATAGAGCCACTTGGTAAATCCAGAAATTTTAGATTCAGGTAGCACAAAATCTTAACTGTGCTTCCATTTGCTACTTGAAGTTTATCTCCCTCACAAAGTTTGCTTCCTACCGGCCATTCAAGATCGTTATCATTGACAACTCTGGCAATAAAATCACACTTTCGCTCTATTGAATTTAATGAATCGCGTCTTGCTATTGGCTGGGGTTGGGCCAATGCACTACTCCCATTAAAAAAAAGAATTATTGACGCGATCGCTGCAACTTGAAATGTGAAAACTTTTTTCTCTAATCCATTAGTTGGTTTAGATATGGAATGATTCAGCATCAAATGTAGTTATTTACTAGTCTTTAGCATATAGGATTTTAATAGCAAAAAAAGTTTAAGAGAGCAATATCAGATTAATATTTTTTAAAAACACGCTCTAATACTTGCTCTCTCCATTTTTGAACCTCTGGCAAACTTGAATTTAATATTAAACAAAATTCCCAATACATTTTAGCTTTGCTTCTTATGTTCAATGCTTCTTGCACTTGTGCTAGTAGGCAATAAGCATCTGTTCGCTCTTGATCTAGTTCCGTTGACTTCTGTAGATTAGTTTTAGCTTCAGCGTAACGCTTTTGTTCTAAGAGCGCCCAGCCCAAATTCTTGTACAACGAAGCCTGTACTTCAGGGTCTTTATCTTTTTGTAACCCTTGCAAAGCTAAAGCTTCTGCTGCACTATAATCACCCATTATATTCTTCAACCTTGATAAATTATTAACGGCTGGAATTGCTTGTTCACTACTTTGTATAGCCAATTTATATTGTTGCTCTGCTAAATCATATTTTCCGTGGTCATCGTAAAAGCTTCCTAGCCCATAACGAGCTTCCCACATTTGAGGTTGTAATTTAAAAATTATTTGGTAAGTATTTTCAATACAACTTAAATCATACATTTCCTGACATATTAATGCCAAATTATTATAAGCACTCACATTTTTAGGGTTAAATTTGATAGCTAGTTCATAATTTTTCCTAGCAAGTTCAGGTTTATCTTCGTGACGATCCCCTTGGTCAAAGTAGAATTCTGATACTGACTCAGTTAAATTATAATTATATTTAATCGCTGTGTTAAAGTCTGACTCAGCATCTATAAACCGATTTTCTTTGTGAGCTTTCTTCCCTTGATTTAGGTAATTATTGGCTATAACAGGTAACGATACATATCCCAAGGCAACAAGGGTTAAAGCAAACGTGATGCTTGCACTGATTAAAAATAGCTTCGATTTAACTATTCGATTGATCTTTGATTTAAATGGTAAGCCTTCCAATCGCTGCAAAATTACTCTAGTGGTTTGGGGACGTTGCCCTGGCAAGGGAGCCATTAATTCGTCAAGAAAATCAGCAAAAGGTTTATCAATTTGTGGTGCTTTGTTTCTCCAAATTAATCTTCCTGTTTGTTGATCTTTGGGCAAATCCATCAGTTGAGTGCCAGTAACTAATTGTACAAAAGTCCGACCTAAAGCAAAAAAATCTGACTGTGGGACTGCCTGTCCCTCAATTTGTTCTAATGGAGTGTAACGAGGTGTGACAACAGATGTAATTTCATATCGTCCTCCCCTGCCTGTACTCGTTCCTCCACTTCCACTTACTTTTGCTAAGTAAGTATTAGTTACTCGCCGCGCTGCACCAAAATCAACTAACGCTAATTGACCGTCTGGCTTAATAATTATATTAGAAGGTTTAATATCTCGATGAAAAAATTCAGATCGATGTACTTCATCAAGAATCTCGACTAACTTTTTCAGCCATTCCAAAGCTAAATATTGTGGAATTTTCTCATTATTTCCTAACCATTCTTCTAAATTTTCTCCCTCAATTTTATCCATAACTAAGCAATGTAATACTAGAAGACTATTGTTAGGAACAAAAGTAAAAAAATCATCTAGAGTGCTTTTAGGAATGCTTGGATGACGAATTAGACGTAAACTGAGAGATTCCTGCTCGATTAACTCAACTAACTTAGGTGTATTCCATTTCAAAACTTTCATGACTCGTTGCTCCCGAACGGGATGCCACTCAGCGCCAATATCATCTACTTCAAAAACGTCGAAGTAGTTGTACGGATCATCACTAAGTGTTTTTAATGGCTTGACCAGGCGAATACGGTTGTTAATCAGCAGTGAAGTATCACATGCTAAACAGATGCTAACATCGTCAGGGTTTTGACGTTTGCTGCAAAAAGGATTGATACAGTAACTCACAATTTGCGTAGTAAAATAACCAAAAATAATCTACCCATCCATAATCTCTTCCTTCCTGCTGGCCCATAACAGGGCAAGCACAGATTGAAATTTTCAAACAATTCTACTTAAAAATAATATGTATATTTTACAACTAAAGTTACATAATTTTAATTGTCAACTAGTCTCGCAGTTACTATGTTTTAACATAACGTCCCATATCCTATAACTCTTTTGGAGAAATCCCATCCCCTTGCTTTGAATGTTTTATCGATAATCTATTGAAGGATGCAGGAGGAGCAATTTAGAAGGAGATTTGACCCCTACTGAATTGAAACCACTGAACTGTCGTTTAGTGGAAGTCTTAAACTGCAAGCTCGCTCTGATAGCTACAAGATGCAGAGGATCGTTTTCCTTATGCCTTCTTGGATAAAAAGTAACTAGCAAGGATGTTACTTTTTTACTCAGAAATCGGTATCAGTTAAATAAATTACTCTATATATTTGCCACTGACGACCTATACCAGGGCGAACGCGCGGTATTTGTAAAACCCTTACTGGATAAGGATATTGATCATAAATGGTCTAAATCACAACAAGCTAAAACCCTTGCTATTAAAGGATTGTTATACTTTAGATACGTTTGCCGTACACCCAATACTTAGCAAATAAGATTATTACTTTTATAAAAGATCAGCTATAAGTAAAATTTTGTAGTAATATCGAGTTTGATATGTCACATCTATAAAATCAGCCATAATCTATGGGAAGTCCGTACTGGCTTCTCTGCACTAAAAGGACAAGTATAGATATGAATTCCAGTGCTATCCAAGAGGTGAATTCACTAGCCCCTTCCCCTGTTGTATCAAAAAAACAGAGATCCGCAGAGCAAGAGATTTTAGAGAGGATAACCTTTGAAGAAGCTTTGGGTGTAGTAAACGAGTTAATCTTTGCTCAAAGAGGCAGATACTTATCTAAAGCAGAGATCACTGTAATGAAAGGAACGTGGGCTAATCACGACTACGAAGAAATAGCGGAAAATTCACGTTACACCGTTAATTATTTACAACGGGTAGTAGCTACTCGGTTATGGGTTACACTCTCAAAAACACTTGGAAATGGTGAACGGGTTACTAAAAAGACACTACGCAATTTTTTAGAGCAAGTAACTGAAGAACATTATGTCAAATCTGTGTCCAATGGAGAGCAATTACTTTCTGTTAACAAATTGTTACAAGTTAAAGGACGTGGATACCCGGATGTATCGAGTTTTTATGGACGGGCAAAAGAACTGTCCCGTTTAAAAGAATCAATATTTAAGAAGCGTTGCGTGTTGTTAATAGGAGTGGCAGGCATTGGTAAAAGTGCATTAGCTGCCAAACTCTTAGAAGAACTAAGTATAGAATCTCAACCGAGATTTGATTCCTTAATTTGGAAATCAGTAGCTCATGCTCCACTACTTGAGGATTTAGTAACTGATCTGCTAGAGCTAATTCACCCCTCACAGTCTGGATCAGAGTTACCTCAATATGGTCCAGCGATGATTTCACTGCTGATTAAGCAGTTGCAATCACACCAGTGTCTAATAGTATTAGATGAATGTGAGACTTTATTTCATATAAGTGACTTGAAGCAGAGGCTAGAGTTTAAGCTATTTTTCCGCCGATTGGTAGAGGAATTAGACCACAGTTGCTTACTCCTAACTAGTAGAATTTTGCCTGATGAGCTTAACGATCTTATAGAAATCAAACGGCCTGTTGAGTTTATCAAAATTGAAGATTTAGATAGAGACGCTGCAATGCAGTTTTTAGCTTCTCAAGGATTTCCTAACCAAGAAAAATGCATTGAATTAATTGAAACTTATCGAGGCAACCCTTCCGAACTAAAAGCACTCGCCAATCGAATTCATCATTTTTTTGGTAGTAATGAAGCATTTTTTGAACACAAAACTACCCTTATTAGTAGTCAGTTTCAAGCCATGCTTGATCAAATGTTCGGTCAAGTCTTAAACGAACTTCACAGGGAGATAATGATTTGTTTAGCTGAAGAGTTAATTTTAAACTCTCAACCTATTAGTTTTACTAAATTATTAAATGGATTGAATAATAAGCATAAAGTATCTATATCAACTTCCGAGTTAATCACCGCATTAGAAAAACTTGAAAGGCACTCTTTAATAGAAACTATTAAAAGTACCATTCATCAAGAAATAAGTTTTACGCTTCAACCAGTAATTAAAAAGTATGTCAAAACAGATCCGTTAGGATTAGTACGTGCATCTCATGCTTTACCAACACTAGCAAATGCATCTTAGCAGAGGTATTTATGATTGCAGGCAAACTAGAAATAACAATCAAAATCAACGAACTTCCACAATCCAACATAGTAGAAAATGGTTGGCAACAATTTGAAATTGACTGTGATGGTCGCGTTATCTCAATTACAGTCAAACCCAAGATTTACAAGAAACTGACTGATGCTGCCAGTAATTACCCACAGTGGGTTGCAGCTATCGCTGGTAAACTCGGTCAGCAAACAGACAACGGGTTCGTGCTGGAGGAACCCAATATACAAGTTTTCGAGCGCAAGCCCAAGGCAGAAACGATCTCTGCGGTAGGTGTTGCTTCTTGAAAAAGTGATTACCCAATCAGGGTAAGCTGAAACAAACACTAGTAAATATGGAGGAGTCAAACAAAAACGTTGCAGAATCTCGTTAGATACGGAAAGATCACAAGTTATGTAAAATCAAGCTAATTGATAGGAGGTATGGAGGTGAAGATACAACAGTACGAGAATTTAACGCACAAAGCGCCACTAAGGAGTAGCGCTTCGTGCATGGCTTAAATTTCATATAACCTCAGAGCGGGGTTATCTCACTAAAACCAAAGCAGTGGCGTTTAAAGTTTGGCGACTTTTCCACTGACTGGTCAGACGAGATTGAATCCGCTGCTTCTCGTATTATACGAGAAGCCACACGAAACGCACCAGTTTCGTGTGGTAATTTTTGCTGTTAAAATTCAAAAGATTTAAATAGGTTAAGTTTGATTAAGAAAGATTCTGAATTTTGTAGCATAAAGCAATTGCAGCGCGAATAACAGTTATCAGTTACCAGTTACCAGTTATCAGTTGGGCGTAAAATCCCAGATTAGATAACTGTTGACTGTTGACTGATAACTGATGCAACCCCCTCTGAAGCTTGTCAACCAAGTTATCAGGGGAAAATATCGTGAAAAACAGAGAACGCCCCAAGAGCGCAGTGTTAGAGCGCATGGGGTTGAGTGCAGCTTTCGCATGGCAATTTTGTGCTGTGACGAAGGGAAATTTTCGGAATATCCAGGCTAGAGCAAGAGTTTCGCAGCTTGAAAAAGTTCTCCCCAAAAAATTCCTTGGAGAGAACCGATGAATGCCTCTTCAACTCAATACCCAAATAATCTCACGGCTGCTGAAAACCATGAGTTAACAGTTGGTAGTGCGATTCATCCGGCCCTGGTCCAGAGCAACTTCTTCCACATTGAAGGAGAATCAGTTTATGATTTCCTGTTCATATCTGATAAGGTCCCACGTAAGAATGCGGGTCGGGTCACGGATGGATACATAAAAATGTATCAGCACCTATTACTGGGTGGGACGTGGATTCAATCTCTTGACCCCTTTAAAAACTGGCAACCAATGGAGTGGGGGCGGATTAAGCCAAACTTCCCACGCATTGATTGGGAAAAAGGCAAGCCAGTTAAGTACGAATCACCCCCCAAAACCCCCAACCGCGTTACCTACTTTGATGTCGCTAACCCCATCTGGGACAAAGTTGCAAAGCGTTATTTAATTAAGCGCTATCATTCACTTTTAGCGCTGCGCTTACTGGATCAACTCAATCCACTAATATTTTGGGAGTGGGTGAAACAGCATCCAGAGATTCCGATAATATTATGCGAAGGGGAGAAGAAAGCCGCTTGCTTGCTGAGTCTGGGGTTTGTAGCGATCGCACTCCCTGGAATTTGGAACGGGCGCGTAGGCAAACAGGATTTTGATGAACGGTTGCATCCTGACTTAGTACCGATGGCTCAGGCGGGACGCAAGTTCATAATTCTTTTTGACTACGAAACTTCTTCTAAAACCAGGTGGTCGGTGTTTCAAGCCACTGTTCGCACTGCAAAAGCAATCGAATCGGCTGGTTCTGAATGTGAAGTTGCATTACTGCCGGGGCCAGAGAAAGGCGTTGATGATTTTGTAGTTGGTCGCGGGGAAGATGCTAACGCTTTACTGACCGCAATCATCGATGATGCCAAATCACTTGCCGATTACCAGCGCTCGTATCGGGCTAAAAAATGGGGACTTAGCAAATACAAACCAGATGTCACTATTAATATCAAGTATCTCTCTGAGGCTTTGTGCATTCCTGAACTTGAAGAAAAATGCTTGAGAGTGCCTGAGCTTTATGAGCTTGAAAAGGAACAACTTTTCACGCCATCTATAAAAGGACATCAAAGAAAGGAGAAGTCTACGGATTCTGGCGGAGTTGATTCATCCAAATCGAAGAAATCCCCTACTTTCAATTTTCCGAAAACCGGACTGGTCGTACTCTGGAGCGACATGGGTACTGGTAAAACTGAACTCATGCGCTGGTGGCGTGACCAAAATCCTAACGCACGGTTCCTCAACAATGGACATCGGGTTAACTTGTTGAAAAATCTTGCCGAACGCTTGCAAACAGCCATGTACTCCGACTTGGGTTACACAGGTTTAGCTCAGGCTCAAGCCCTCTCCATTACTATTGACAGCTTGCATAAGCTGAATACTCAGTCTCTCACCTACGGCTGCATATTTATAGATGAAGCTTGCCAATACCTCACCCACCTACTGCACAGTAATACTTGCAAACAACACCGTGCAGCAATCCTAGAAGTCCTGGAATATATAGTATACAATGCGCCACTGGTCGTCATCGCTGATGCACACATGGATGATTTAACGGTAAACTTCTTTCTTGCAATGCGACCAAAAGGTGAAGTACCTTACATCATTAAAAACGAGTGGCGAAACGGTTCACGCACAATTTATTGGTACGAGGGGGATAATTCTAGCGCTCTAGTCGCCCAAATCTCGGCAGCGCTAATGCTTGGTGAGAAAGTCATGGTTGCCAGCGACAGTAAGCGTTTTATCAAAAAACTCGACAAATCCTTTACTATCAAGTACGAAGAATCTAGTAGTTCGCCAAGTGAACTTGGCGGGGTGCATGTTAAAGGGGAAGGGGAAAAGGAAGAATTAACAGATTCCTCCTCCGCCCTTTCCCCCTTACCCCTTACCCCTTGCCCAGCCCGTAGGACTTCATACCGCATTTGGTCGGTTCATTCCGATAATTCTGGCAGTGATGAGAATGTCGCTTTCATCAAAGATATCACCAACGCCGTCAAAAACTTTGATGCCTTGTTCACCTCTCCCAGTCTCGGTACTGGTGTCGATATTTCTGAGTATCATTTTGACTTAGTATTTGGTGTCTTTCACGGCGTTTCCCAAACCGCTACCGAATGTGCCCAACAACTGTACCGCTATCGTCCAAAAGTCCCGTTTCATATTTGGGTGGCCCCACGTCCTCCCTTTGGTTACAAGGATACAAACGCATCCAAGATTAAAGAGCGCTTACTCCAAACCAATGAAATGACCGCTTTTCTGTTGCGAATTGACAGAGAAACGGGTAAGCGGGGAGCGGAGAAAGATTGGGCGCTTGAGGCTTACTGCCAAATTATGGCTAACCGCCACTATTCTCTCAATAATCTGCGCGATGACTTGCGATCGCTCCTCACAGAAATGGGCAATACATTTATATGTGTGGGCAGTGAAGATGATGAGCAATCTCTTGAAAGTCTTAAAGCAGCAGCACAAGCTTTGGATCGTGCCCACAATTCGGCTGTTGCCAAGGCCAAGAATATTACTTTGAGCGAGTACCGTGCCCGTCAGAGCAAAGATTACCTTGACCCTAATGAAATTTTTGAATGTGAAAAGTTCCGCATTTCTGATTCTTACGGCATCGAAGTAACCGAATCGCTCGTAGAAATGGATAAAGGAGGTCGATTAATTAGAGCGATCGCTGGACTTGAGGCCATTTTAGCCCCACCCGAAGAATCGTTTACTGACCCCAAAACCGGGCAAACTTATCCTACACCACCAACAATTGTCACCCAAAAAGACCGCACCGAGCGCGACAATCTACCTTTGTGCATCGACTGGGGCAATTACTCGGCGCGGTGGCTGGCTAGATTTAACCTGGGGCTGCATCAAATTCTCACTTCTTTAATGAAAGGTGATGAAGTTACTGCCGACGATTCCACCTTACTCAAGATGACGGAGATCGCTATACATTGTGCTGCTCACGTTAAAGCAATTCTTGGGTTTACTATTCCCAGTGACTGTAAACCTATTTGGTTGCTAGGAACTTTAGTCGAGCAGCTGGGGCTAAAGCTGACTTTCCGCAAGCAGGGCAAGCGCGGTCAACAGGTGAAACTTTTTTCTTTATCTAAAGAGGAATTAGAATTTGCAATGCATGTAATTGCTCATCGTGAAACGAAGCGCAATCAAAAAGAAAATCGAACCTATTATGCCCCCAAAACCCCTGCTGCATATAGTGTAAACCCCAATCAGCAGGCCGTATCCACACCCCCCCCTAATGCTATAGGGAACTCCCATTGCCAGGGGGAGGATACTACCGAATTTGAGTCGCCTCCGACAGATCGCGTTACGCTACTCCACTGTGTAGAAATACTTCGCTCTGGTATTTCTCGTGGAGTGGACGCAATCAAAGGCATTCTTAAACGATGGACTGGGGATTTGCGCTGGGAGACAGTACTGGAACTTGAGGCGATCGCGGCAAATGAACTGCGACTTGTGGAATCTCTTGTTCCTGAATTTTATGAATGGCTCTTGGAAGAAGTGTTGCCTATGGAGGGGGCTGGCTAGAGAAAAATCCCTTTGGCATTTGAAAGCTGTTTTTTGTTTCGTTCCCGGTAGCAATTGATGCCACTGGTTCCCATTTGTGCTGCCCACATCACAAGTCATGCAAAATGTTAAAGATCCATCAAGTTTAAAGCGCTACTGTCATTCGGTCTAGCCTTGAGATAGTGATCGGTGATGGCTAAATTGGCATGACCCAAAGTTTCTTTCACCAGCACTGGATTAGTCCCGCGCTCAATCGCGTGAGAACCGTGGGCATGACGTAACCAGTGAGCAGAAACCAGTTCGCTTAATCCAGCTTCAAGGGAGATTGCTTTGACAATCGGGTGCAAGTTTTGACGGTCGAGGTGTCCCCCTTTTTGACTTCGGAACACTGCGTCTGTAGGTAAAGCTTGACCTTTGAACTCCATTAGTTCCGCCCACAGCTTCGGCTTAATGAGAATTGTGCGATTTTTGCTCCCCTTGGCTTTTCTCACGTACACCTGTCCACTGTCACTGCGGGGTGTCAAATCTCCCCAAGTCAAATTACAGATTTCACTTGCCCGTAACCCTGCCTGATACAAGAGTTTGATAATTAACAAATTACGTAGGGCTGTGTACTGTCTTTTGGGAGTTTTCGCCAATGTTAAATGCCTATTGGCTGCCCGTACCAACAATTTAATATCAGCTTCATCAAGATAGCGTTCGTTGATTACATCTGGTAATTCACCCAGTTTTAGTGCCATACCCACATTAAAAGGGAGATATCCAATTTTATGAGCGAAACTAATCAAGCTTTTGGCACAAGCTATGTATATCCGCTTTGTGCTTTCGGCATTGCCCCCAAAAGAACTAGCGTATTCTACCAAGTCTTCATAAGTCACTTTTTTGAGCGGCTTGTCCAGAAAATTCAGAAATCGCCTAGTGTATCGCTGGTAAGCCCGAATAGAAGACGACGCTTTTCCCTCCAACCACAGCGCAATCAACTTCGCCTCCGCCTGCGCTACTGGCAAGGAAGCAAGAGCCTTTCTATGCGCGACAATATGAACCAGAGAGAGCGTCATTTTTTTTACTCCCTTAAAAATCAGACACAACGACAGTTTTGTCTGATGTTATAGTGTCTGATTTTTATTGTCGCTCTAAATGGTCATTTCAACTCACTGTTTCACAACTAAAAAATTCTCATTTTTTGCGTATAGTACACTCATAATACTTAGAATTATGATATAACTAATACAATTATTGACTATCCATTGCGGATTGAAAGTTGGGCATTTCCTCCGAGTATTGCCGTTTATACACGGCTAACTTGTAGTAGAAGGAGGTGCTATTTTTGGGTGTGGGAGGAGAATTAAGAAAAAAATTTGCAACGGCGATTGCTGAATTTAACTGGCGGGTTGACTATTTAAAGTTTTTTAGAAGGGAATAGGCAACAAAAGGTTTTGTCCGGGGAATGAGTAATAAGTTAAAAATTTTACTCCTTACTCCTTACTCACTACTCATTACTCCTCCATTCGAGGTGTGGTGAGAAATCCGGGAGTAAGTGATCGCTTCATCTTCATGCAAGTCAATTTTCCCGATTTGGGTGGTAAGGCACTTACCCGCTCATAAAGATACGAAAGTAAGATCCACCAGATCCACAGCACACAACAAGCAATTAAGAACACGGCTGGTATCTTTTTTTGTGGTTCCCCCTAAAAATACACCTTTAAAAGAAAAACCTAAAAATCGGTGAAAAAAATAAACTGAAGATGACTTTATAGTTAACAAATAATAAAACGGGATAAAGAGCATACTCCTAACAGTTCACTACACAAATATTACAGGTGTAGGTTTGGGTTAGAGAAAACGGGCAAAGGTGATTATTTTAAGAAACTTGTACAAAATTCTTCCCTGCTTCTGTTGCTTTCATGCCAAATCAAGCTTATCGGAATAGCCCGCTATTTAATCGCTATCAAGCCATAAAACTATAGAGTCATTTTTAGTTTATTTTTTGAGAGTGGTTTGATTCCTCTATAAAAAATTCTTCAAGAAATGGGTAAAACTTGCGTGCCAAAAACTCAAACTGTTCTGCAATTGATTCCGAACTTGTCCTGAATCAATTTTCAGGGTGAACGCCAAGATGCTCCCTGATGGCCGAAGGGACTTTAGCTGATTGCGAGTTAGTTTATGAGGTCGTAAATTATACAGTTAAAAATACAACTTTAACATCGAACGAAATCCCCGTGCTGTATCATGATACTTGTCTAGGTAAACGAATAAGCTTATGTTAGGTTCATTTAGCCTATTTACCTAGATGAGTATAATGCAGAAAGTTTTACTGCATAGCGCTGCCTACAGTAATAATAATTGCGTAATACAAGGTGTTTTAGATTACAAAAATACAGTAATACAGAGGGCATAAGGGAAGGTACAGACATCGTATGGCATAGTGTTCTGCAAATTCCCGCTCCTTTTAACACCCTCGATCTTGGCTCATATAAAGGATTAGTTTTTCAGAATCATAATTAAGTTTTTGCCGACCAATGGTCGGCAAATTGCGATTTTCATAGAGCGATCAGCTACGCTCTTGCGGTTACGCCATCCCTTAGTATAAGCATGAAGTAATCAATGACTGCAAAACTTAAGTATAAAAAACTACAAAATTTTGCTAAATAACTGATGTGCGTGAGCAAAACTATTTACTGGCTGAATTAACTTAAAAACGGCGATCGCTGTTGACTGCGCTGCTCACATCAAAAATTTTGGGTTTCACTGTTCCCTCTGACCCCAAACCAAGAGAGGCTGTTGGGGTTGTTGTTAGACCAACTGGGGTTAAAGTTAACTTACCGCTTGCAGGGGACAAGGGGTCAACAAGTTAAATTATTTTCTTTATCTAAGAAAGAATAAGACAATACTTGCGTTGGTTGGTTGTGGTGGAGATAGAGGAAGTTGCCGCGACTGAACTGCGATCCAAGGAAGCGACTGTGCCTGATGTTTACGATTGCGTCTTCTTCCATTCGTCTAATGTTAAGCAAGTTTTCCCAGTGGGTATTAATCCTGTGGTTGCTGACACACCAAAATTTTTCAGCGCATAATTTTCTACTTCTGCGTCCTTGAAGGCAAGTTCTACTACTGTTTGTTTTTCCTGCTTTGACAGAGCTTCAATCTTCACGTTTGCTGCGGTAGGAACAGCATTCGTTTTATCTCTGGTGAAATTTTTTACATTATAAAATTGCTCTTGTCCTGGCTTACCTGAGTTCAAGCATCCTTTAGACTTGACAAACAATCCTGTAGCCCAATAGCTATTAACAAAGTGTTGCTTATTAACAAACTGCACCCCATTAGCTGCCCAGACGTAAACGGGATCAACATATCCTTTAGTTTTGGGAATTTTAGTTTCGCTACATCTTACTCCATCCCGAAGACGACTTCTATAATCTCCGCATACCTTCCAAGTTATTCTATATAAGTTAGGTGTCTCTTCTACATATTGCCTTATTTGCTCCTGTACTTCCTTATCTTTTTGGCTTTGCTCATCAGTTGCCGCCGCATAAGCCGGTTTTAAGTCATTCTCTGCGTGAGCCACCAAGTCTCTTTCAGACTGGCAAGCTCCTAAGCATAGTGCTACACCTATTGAAACAAGTGCTGTAAATATTTTTCTTGTACTCATAAATGCTCCAACAAATGATTATGAAAATTAATTCTCAATTTCCTTGCTTGACCAAATATCTACTTCTAACAAATGCTGAATTACAAGCTGCAAGTATTATACATATTTGTTCTATACATGCACTCAAGTTTTAACAGTTTTTAGTGATGATGCAAAACATGGTGAGGTATCGAAGGTAAAGTTCAATTTATGGAGAGTAGGGATACTTAAACAAGTCGGAAGTCGGAAGTCGGAAGGACGCTCGCAGACTCGCTACCGCTACGCTAACGGAAGTACAGTTTTGTAACGGGGATTTTAATTAGGCTCTTAACTTAAATCCCCAAACTTTGTTAAAGCTAATTTCGATATGTTAAATCATAAAGCTAGCCAATAGTCAATCCCCCCTATTTGGCACTTACTGAAGAGTTTGCACAAATATTTATACTAAATAATGATTAAGGATGTGATTATATCAAGCACAAAGACTGATAATACAAGAAAGAGATTTTTATCTACGTAGATGATTGCTGTTAGAAATGTTTATACAGTACTACAGTTCTGTTTTTTTCAGTACCAGAGTTTGTGGATTTTGGGGTTGACTTATTCAAGAATGTGCCTATCCCTCAAGAGATCGTTCAGGAGAACGAAAGCAGATGCGTACTGACTACGAATATCTAGAAAGTTTTTCCGCTTCGGCAACAGCAACCCTCTCACCTTCTCCAAAGAATGAGAGGGCGACAAAAAGCACACTTACACTCATGGGTGTGACTGGTGTGTTGATGATAGCAGAGATGTCCATCCACAATATATTGATGGGTGGATTTATGATTGCGTCTGCCATCGTCATTGCCTTGCCGAAACAGTCACAAGCATTATTTACTAACTTCGATAAAGTACAACGAAAGTATGGAGTTAATCTCTATGCTGTGTTGTTTGCGCTGTTAGCAGTAATTTGCCTAATTGATTTTGCGGCGGCTCCAGCTAATGCTCAGTTCTTCAATAATGCTCAAACTTGGATGACCACCACTTTTGGTAATGCCGGCAATGGACAAACAGCAGCAGTTATCGCGCTTTTTTTCAATGTATTGAGAGCTTTATTCCTATTATATGTTGGGATCAGTTTAGTTCGGATTATTCAATCTGCCCGAAATGATGAAGACTGGCAGACACTAGCAAGAACTCCATTAATCATAGTTATGGCAGTTTTTGTTGGAGATTTAATTACTGCTTTGATTGTTCAGTAAAAAAAACTTTATGAGTTATCCGTTATTGATAAATACGCATTTGGATTAATAGCTGATAACTCTTGATTAAATCAATAAGTATGTCAAAAAAACATGATTTTCGGACAGTAAATCGGATTTTAGGAGAAAGACCAAGACTAGGGCCATTCCCTGCCGACCAAATATTTGCCTGGACATTAATAGCAGTAGTCAATGTATTTATCTTTAATTATCTACTGAAAACAAGTTGGTTAGGTACAGGATTAAGTATTGCTTGGGGATGGGCAACATGGTGGACAATTTCTACAAATAAAGACTTTTTCGGTAAGTTCGTCAGCGTCCCTCGGATTAGTAGGGGATATATGAGATTTCAATCAATACAACAGAAACAGAAGTCAGAAGTCGGAAGTCGGAAGTTGTAAGTCGGAAGAGAAATAAGTTCTGAGTTCTAGTGAAATTTCAGTTATTGGTAAAGTTATGCCAAAATCTTCTAATAAGGCTAAAGATAAATTAGGTAAAGTCGCATTAGAAAATGAGCAGATTAGTGTTGTGAAAATGCTCACTCCCTTTGAAGATATTATCCATTTAGGGGGCATTTGTGACCTCAACTTAGGAGGTAGGCAGGGTGTAGGCGCATTAATTCTCAAAAAAGGTGAAAATATTCAAATCAAATTCTGTTTTGATTGTTTAGGGATTCATCCGAATTTAGAATCATCACAAATGCTACCGATCTTTGAAGGCATAGAAGCCGGACTAAAAGAAATTCCCGAAGGCGAAAGTCTTACAATACACTTAGGGTCTTTTACCTCGGATTATTATAGACAAAAGGAACTATCTTCTTTAGAGTCAACTTGTTCTCAAGATCAGTTAAAGCTATTGATTCGTAGTGAGAGATTGCGAGTTAAAGAATTAACTCAAAGTGGCACTAGAAAAAATAAGTTTCTCCGGCTATGGTGTACGTACACTGTTATTGATGATGATGAACGTTCTGATGATTTTATCGAATCGATTATCAGAAAATTAGAAAAAGGTTGGTTTTCTTTTACTGGAGAAATTCATGCCCATAACAATACCAGAATTGAAAATATCCTCCAAAATTCCTTTAGCAATGGTTTTTTGCAATGGTCAGCCATACTAAGTAATAAAATGAAACTTGGGATTAGGGTGCTGAGTGCCCAAGAAATATGGGAAATGATTTGGCAGCAATTCAATTTGTCATCGCCACCAGCAATTCCTAATCCTCTAAAGATAGATTCCGTCAACGGGCTAGTAGAAACTCAAACTAGTGATTTTCACATCCGCCACCAGATGTTAGAGAATGAGGAGTCTGTGCCATTCTTTGATAGGAAATGGGTAAAAATCCAAAATAAATATATTGGGGCGCTCAACTTCAGCCAAAAGCCAGGGGGATGGTATGACGAACAAGCCCAACTGCGATATCTATGGGAATTAATCTCTAGAGATAGTATTTCTGATACAGAGGTGATTTGTCAGCTAACAAAGGCAAATCAAGCTATTTCTAAAACAAATCTTCAACGCATTACCAAGCAATCAATTACCAGCACTTCTTTATCTACAGATAAAGGAAATATTGATGTCAAGTCAGGGATGAATATTGAAGAAGCGGTAGAGGCGCAGAAGACAATATATAAAGGTAGTGTAGTAGTGCATACCGCAGTCGCTTTTCTCGTTCACCGCAAGACTATAAGAGAATTAGATGAGGCTTGCCGATATCTGGCTAGTTATTTTCTGCGTCCGGCAGTAGTAGACCGGGAGATTGAATACGCTTGGAAGACATGGTTGCAGTGTTGCCCATTTGTTTGGGAGCCGTTGTTAACCAAGCCTTTTAACCGCCGACTGCCATATTTTAGTTCGGAAGCACCAGGGCTGATGCCATTGATCAGGACTGCCACAGGCGATCGCACTGGCTTTGAGTTAATCGCAGAAGAAGGGGGCACACCAGTACATTTAGACTTGTACCAAAACCACAAGAATTTGGCAGTCTTCGGCGCAACTCGTTCAGGTAAATCTGTACTGGTGGCAGGTATTCTTACCCCGGCGCTAGCACAAGATATTCCGGTAGTGGCACTAGACTATCCCAAGCCAGATGGTACTTCTACATTCACCGACTACACTAATCTACTTGGTGAAGATGGGGCATACTTTGACATCTCCAAAGAATCAAACAATCTTTTTGAACTACCTGATTTGCGCTCTCTGGATGCAGAACTGAGAAATGAGCGATTGAACGATTTTAAGGAATTTCTTAAATCAGTGCTGATGACAATGGTGATGGGGACGAGCATGATTGGTGTCAGCCCAACAATTACCACCAATATTGAGTCAATCATTGCTTTAGCTTTAAAAACATTTTTTAATGATGATGAAATTAAATCGCGCTACAAGTCAGCAATACATTTTGGATTTGGGACTAAAGAATGGAGCGAGACTCCAACACTCAAAGATTTTTATAATTTTTGTTCTCCAGCTTTTATACAATTAGATTCTATTGCTAGTAAGAGTCAAGAGATTTCCGAAGCCTTAGAGCAAATCAGGCTGAGAATAAATTATTGGTTGAGTACCAGGGTAGGACAATCAATCTCACGCCCATCTAGTTTTAGAACTAATGCCAAATTACTAGTATTCGCTTTACGTAATTTATCGAGTGAAGCTGATGCTGCCATACTCGCTCTTAGTGCTTATGCTGCTGCATTACGTCGCGCATTATCATCAAAAGCTTCGATCTTCTTCCTTGATGAAGCACCAATCTTATTTCAATTCGATGCGATAGCGGAGTTGATTGGGCGATTGTGTGCCAATGGTGCTAAGTCTGGTATCCGCGTCATTATCTCTGCCCAAGAACCAGAGACTATATATCAGAGTGCATCTGCACAGAAGATATTTGCCAATATCACTACACGTTTAGTAGGCAGGATTCAATCATCAGCCGTTGACCCGTTCATTGTTCGCTTTAAATATCCTATTGAAATCATCAGGGTCAATAGTACGGAAGCTTTTTATCCAAAAAAGTCGGGGATTTACTCTCAGTGGCTGCTTGATGATAATGGCAAGCTTACTTTCTGCCGCTATTATCCCGCCTACTGTTTATTAGCCTCAGTTGCTAATAATCCCAATGAGCAGGAATTACGCAGTTTGTTTCTCAAACACTATCAAGATAATCCTCTGCTTGGTTTAGTCAAATTTAGTGAGGATTATATCAGAATGATTCGGGGGGAAGAGTTGTCAGACTTGGCTAAACATTTGATTTCCCGCTCACAAATCAAACAGGTTGCTTAATATGAAACCGATCATGAAGAAATTAACTCTTAGTGCGATAGCTTCTGCGACTTTTGTCAGTTTATTTATTGCTGCACCTAGTTATGGTTTCAGTATTAACGATTTTATCAATTCATTGGTTTCGGATCTTCAAAGTGAAGTTGGTGAAATTCAAGCCTGGGCATCTGATGAGATTAACAGTGCTTGGGCAGACATTAAAGAAAACGCGTCAGCTGCAATTGATAGTTCTATCGGACAATTGGGTGCGCCTGACCCAATTGCTTCGGCTGATCAATTGAAGGATTCACTTAAGGATGATTATTCTTATCCTGTCGCCCAAGAAAAAGCACAGAAGCTCTCACGTGAGCTAGCTTTGGCTTCTGTCGCTAGCGTGGTCAGCGAAAAAGGACAGCAGCAAACTCAAGAAAAAATTGATACTACTGCACAAATCGCCCAGCAAGCAAAAGGTATTGCTGATGAGGCGCAGAGTATGGATGCTTCACAGAATGTTCTCAAAGCGATCGCGTCTCAGAATGCGCTAATTGTGTCGATGTTAGCAGAACAACGTACTGATTCGCTATTAGCCCGACAGGACAATGCTTACTCTAACTTGATGCTAACGCAAGTAGCGGAGCATCTTGATTCCCAAAGGCAAAAGGAGAATTCCCAAGAAGATGGCAGATTGTCTCTAGTGCATGAAGTGGTACTTAATGCACGGCTAGATCCTACTTCTGCTGACTGATTAAAAAAGTATAGAAACACAGTAGGAGGTAAAGTTACAAGAGCTTTTACCTCCTATACAAACAATCAACTAGCGTTCAAATATCTTTCAAAATTACTGTATTGAGCAAGGATTCAAATCATGTTTTTATTAGCCCAAATAGATGGTGGTGATTTAGCTGATTTAGCCAAAGAAAATGCAGCTTCAATAGCGCAAGGATTTGATGAGCTTTGGAACGAAACTATTACAGGTGGTGTTTATTCAGCAGTTTGTACAGTCGGAGCTTTATTTGCTATAGCAACACTAACTTTCTTCGTCGTTGAATGGACAAAAAAAATGATGGCGGGGGAAGAACAAAGAGCTTATACAGACTTTATTTGGCCGTTAATAGTAATTCTTTTGCTCAGTAATAAGGGGGATGTACTAGGCAAGTCAACTTTGGGGATTAGAAACTATATTAATAATGTAAATAATATAGTTCTTAGCGAAGCGGCGGCAGGAATTGACCTCAAGCAAGCGTATGAAAGTGCATTGGGAACTGAAGCAGCACGTAGCGCTATTGGTATTGCTGTAAATAAATGTAGAAATTCATCTTTAAGTCAACAAGAACAAATCAACTGTTTGAATCAAGCTAAAGAAGATTTAACCCAAAAATATCCAGATAAGTTTAACAAAAATAATGGGGCTTTTTCTTGGTTTGTAGATGCAATTGATGGCGCTATCGATGCTTTTAATGATGTGAAAGATGGTCAAGCAAATGGAATTGATTTAATTTTATCTCCCATTAATGCTTTTGTTGGGTCTGCTGTTACTGACATAGTTACGATAATTTTAGTCGGAATGAATGGGGCTTATCAATGGGGAATTGAACTAACTATGCTTGTAACAGCACTGCTGGGGCCTATAGCTGTTGGTGGTTCTCTGCTACCTTACGGAGCTAAATCAATCTACAGTTGGTTAGTCGGATATTTCAGTATAGGTTTTGGCAAGCTCTGCTTCAATATCATTGTTGGTTTCGCCGGGCAATTAGTCGCTGAATCTAAATCTTATCAGCCAATGTTCTTTCTATTTACAATTGGTATAATTGCGCCATTCTTAGCTACAGGTTTAGCAGCTGGTGGTGGCATTTCTGTTTTACTTCAAATCAATAAAGCTGCTGAAACTTACAGTGGGATTGCCATTGAGGTTGCTAAAGGTGTTGCTACTAAAGGTGGTAGTTTAGTCGGGAAATTAGCTAAATAAAACGTAAGAATTCAGCACTCAGGATTCAGAAGCCAGAATTTAAAAGCAATGAGTGCATAACTCTTCCATTGATTGAAAATAATTCACTCTTCTTCTCTAACATTCTGATTCCTGAATTCTGACTCCTGAATTCTGACAATAAAACCTATGCTGAATCAAAAAAGTAAAACTCAACCCAGAGAACCATTACAACTACTTAGTTACAACAAATCCGTGACAACACGAGTTGGAATAATCTCTTTAGTTGGGTTTTCAATGGCGGGATTTTCCCTCTTATTACAATTTCTCAATTATGGGGCAATCAGCATACTAAATCAAAAGCAATTAGCCCTGGTACAATTATCATCAGGTGAGACGATTTCCGCTAGAGCAGTAGACCCTCAAAAACGCTCTGATGAAGTAATTAAAAAGTTTATTTCTGATACCTTCATTAAGATGTTTAATTGGGATGGAATAGTACAAGTTTTCAATGAAAAAGGTGAGCCAATAACTAAGCAAGATACTGGGGTAGAAGTAGGCAAAAATAATAATAAATCTAATAGTCGAGTCACAAGTAAAGCTTATGATGCTGCCTTTGCGTTGAGTGAAAATGGAGGATTTAGAGCCGCATTTCTGAAAAAATTAGCTTCAATTACTCCCACGAACATATTTAATGGTGATACGCAAGTATCTTTAATCCCTAGATTTATTTCACAGCCACGGCAACTCAGAGATGGAAAATGGGAAATAGATTTTATTGGGACGCTGGTAACTTTTGAACGTAGTGATAATTCCGGCAAAGGGATTACTTTTAATAAAACCATTACACTTTCATCAATTTCTAATCCAGAGTATATCCCAGCTAATACTAGTGAACTGTCTAAGAAAATTTATTCGGCAAGGAAGGCCGGATTAGAAATTACCGAAATTGTCGATTTAGATTTGGGCAAAAGAAAATGAGTAAAGAGAATAATAAAAATGGGTCTGTATCGACTTTAGAGGATTTGCTTGAAATAGATGATGTTAATAAAACTAATGGTAATAAAGCACCAGAACCGGAAAGTTTATTAGTAGCGACTAAGCACACAATTGTCACTTCTCCTTGGTCAAGACTAGCAATAATTGCTGTCCCTTTTGGAGTTGGATTTTTAGCGATATTTTTGATGCTCAATGGCATTTTCAATCCCGCACCAGCACCAAAGATTGGTCTGAAAACGCAGGAAATACCCACCACTGAACAAGCAGGGCAAAGTGATGATGGAGACGGTGATGCGCGTGCAAAACTTGCTCTGTCGGATCAAGAAGATGAGTTAGGTCGCATTAACAAAAATAAATTTGACCAACCAGCACCAGTACCAGTTTCAGTAAACCAAAAGGTCGTGCCATCTAACCCACCATCTCCACAACCTGCGCCACGTTCTGTTCAAAATACACAACCACGTCGCGTAACTCAGACTGCACCACAACCGATTAGGAACTATACTCAGCCACCAACACGCACGAGTTTTTCTCCAAGATCCTCTATATCTGCACGGACAGTAACGCCCCTAGATCCCCTTGAACAATTGAACAAACTCCGAGGCATCGGTTCTTACGGCAAAATCGCATACGCCGAAGCTAGCAGCAGCAAACAATCTTCATTAGATCCGGCTCAATCCCAAGCTCAAGCAATTCAAAATCAACCGAATGAACAAAATGAACAAACAGATACAAATAATTTTGACCAAACCACGCCGCAAAACTCAAGCGAGTCGATTGAAAAGATCCGCCCCAGGTGGCAAGCAACTTCTAAAGTTAACAAGATTACTTTAGCTAATAATTATTTACCTCAAGAAAGCCAAATTCTCCAAGGTAAACAAACTCGCTACCTTACCGTTGGCACTTTTGCTAGTGGTGTGATTGTTACCCCATTAGTTCAAACCACAGTTAATAATTCAGGGCAGACACAGACACAAACACTAACCTCTAATAACACTAGGTCTGTTGCTAGACTGCAAGAGGATTTACGCGATAACTATGGGCAAGTGGCAATCCCTTCGGGAACAATATTTGCAGTCGAGTTAGGTTCGGTTGATGGCGGCAGTTACGCTGTCGCGTCGGTTAGAGCGATCATCAAAGATAATACAGAATATCCGATTTCTGCGGGTGCGATTTCCGTGACAGGAGTTGGTGGTAAACCCCTTTTGGCTCAGAGATTTCAAGACAGGGGTGGCGAGATTGCACGAAATGACTTGTTTGGCGGTGCTGTGTCTGCATTAGGGAAGGTTGGGGAGATTATGAACCAACCGGATAGTGAAGAAGAAATTTCTGATGAATTCACAGGCAGGATTCGCAGACGTAGTAGTGGCAATCAGCGCAATCTTACTGGTGCGTTAGTAGAAGGTTTTTTTGGTAACATCAGTCAAAATCTTAGTCAACGCAATCAACGTAAGAATGAAGAAATTACTTCTCGCCCTAATACTTGGTTTATTCCACAGGGAACCAAAGTTACCTTTAATGTAAATCGCTCTTTAGAGTTGCCATGAAAAAGTTTTTGATTGGTATACCGTTGGCTCTAACAGTTGCTTGTATACCACTATCCACAATTGCCGCACCAGTCGTTCGCACCATCAAACAAACTCAAGCTAGTGGTCAAGGTGCAATTTTACAAACTATCAACGTTTGGAATGGTCACGGGGTAGCCATTTCTTTCTATGAAATTGGCGAGACAATTAAAAAGGTTTGGTTAGACGACCCATCGCAAATCCTGCTTGACACAGATGGTTGCTTAGAGGGACTGGAAGAGAATTGCTCTAACCCCGGTGCTGGGCTGATTCATCTGCGGCGGATCAAGAGAGTAAACATTCCCGGAATACCGCAAACATCTACCACTTTGTTAACAGTAGTTACGCAGTCATCCTCTGGTGAACGCAAGACTTACAGTTTTCGACTAGCAACAAGTAATGGCACTCCTAAATATAGTCAGGTGACAATTCAGAATGATGTGGCACGAGAACAAATAACCCCAAAGCCTCAATTGCAATCATTAGTTAAAACACAGCAAACAATTAATCAAATTCGAGGCGGGATTGTTGTCGCTATTAAAAGTGGATGGATTCTTCAGCAAGATGAACTACACCAGCGCTTGCAAAAGTTAATCGGTTATTTACAATCAGGTGATAACATTTCTACTGCTGCTAATAAGGCTTCTGTCTCTCAAGAGTTAGTTAACAAATTAATTGCTTTGAGTAAGAGTTCTGATAATTTAACGCAAGGTAATGGCTTATGAAATCATCTTTACGACCCAATAAAAACGCCTTACGTTACTTCATTTTTTTGGGTTTAGTAGGTAGCTTATTGATTCATAGTTTCATAAGATATGGGCTATTGAATCAAGTTGTAGGCTTTTTGCTGCCCAAGGCTTCAGCACAAGTACCCGTTATCAATTCTCCTAATGGGTTTACTCCTGATTGGTCGCGTTTGAAATTCAGCGACATGATTATTTCTGTAAGTAGCAGTGTTACCTACCCAGGCACAAGAGGTACAGAAACTAGAACTTGGACGGCAGGACAGAGCATTAGCGAGTTTATGGAACTGGGAGATTTTGAAACACCTCAATTAGCAATAGAAAATCTAAATCTCTCAACCATAGCTTCAATACAGGGAATCAATTTAAGTGGCTTAACATTAGATGATTTTCAATTAACTCAATGGCAAACTTTACCATCTTTAACGGAAGCGATTCCTGGCTTAGGTAATAGAAATGTTACAAGTGTTAAACCTGTGAGCGATTTTTTGAGAAGATTTGGAATTACTGGGGGCACAATAGGTAACACCAGCCGAGATTCTCGTTTACGTGACGTTCCATTAGGAAGAGTAATAAATTTAAAAAATTACTCACTAACATCTATTTCCGACATTGAAAACACATCTATAAATAGATTTGGGAATTGGCAAGACTCCAAAATTAATGGAGTACCTGGGCTATCAACTTTGACATGGGATAATTTGCCAGGACTACGAACACTTGACCTTTCATTTGTTGCCAAAGTTGATCTGCCATTGGGAGATATTGAAGCTAACCGTACCCGCTCCATATCTGGTAGCTACCAAGATGGCTTTAATGTTCCCTGTCTACAAAATAATTGCGCTCATACGGAAATGTCCGGCATTGGTAAGACTACTGGAACACAGTGGATATCCGGGAAATTCCAAAAGGTTAATGGTGGATTTGGCATTTTAAAAGCTCTTAATGATGGTAAAGAGCCTACTGGTCGAAACCCCTTTGGTTCCAGCTTTAAGCAAGTTGTTTGGAATATTTATGAAGACAGTGGAAAGGTGGAGACTACTATGTTTTTCCGCATCTGCAAAACTATACCCTTCATTGGTCGCACTTGCAGTCCATACTTTATAGGGCCTGTACCTTTTATTGAGTACCAAGAGAAAGACCCTATCGTTCTTGGTCAACCAGAATAGGGTGTTGGGGGTAGGGTGTTGGGTGTAGGGAAGACGGTATTGGTGGGGGCAAGTGACCCACTGGTTATTGAGGCTATTTCTTCCCCTATACCCCACACCCCACACCCTACACCCTGCCCCTTTGGGGCTTGGTCAACCTAATTCTCTACCCTAAATATGAGCAAATCTTTCAAAATAAATAGCGCTAATCCTCAAGGATTTCGATTTGAGCAATTACAAAATCCTTCAGATGCAATTGGCAACTATACTCATCAATTATTCACCCCCAATGGACTAACAGTTTTGTCCTTACTTGGTGCTTATATTTTGATGAGGGTGTTTTTTGGCGATGGTAACAAAAAGAAAATCGCTACCAGTTATTGGGGTAGTGGTAAAGAAACTGCTACTGCTCAGAAAAAAGCCATCTTGCAAATTGCCAATCCCCAATGTGATAGTGCGGCACTTTACATTGGTAAGCATCAGGGAAAAGGTGGTGGCACTACTTTCTATATCCCTGATGTGCAAAGAGGTACGGCAGTCATCGGCGCTCCTGGTAGTGGTAAAACATTCAGCGCCATTAATCCGATGATTTACTCGGCAATTGATCAGGAATTTCCATGTATAGTTTATGACTTCAAATACCCATCTCAAGCGAAAGTTGCTGCCTATGCTAAATACAAGGGCTATGATGTTCACATCTTTGCACCGGGATTCCCTGAATCTGAAGTCTGCAATCCTTTAGATTTTCTCCGGGATAGTAGTGATGCCGAATCGTCCCGACAAATTTCAACCGTCATCAATAAGAATTTTCGACTTCTGGGCAATTCAACTGAAGATGGTTTCTTCGGCCCGTCTGGTGATCAGCTGACTCAGGCAATTCTAATGTTAGCTAAAGAGTTCGGTCAATTAGCAGATGTTATGACTTGCGCCGCGATACTTTCTAGCGAACAAATGGTCAAACGCCTGATGGCTGCTTCTCTCAATCCTTGGGTAAAAATTGCCTTTGGGCAACTGTTCAGTTCCGCAGCTAGTGAAAAAACCGTTGCCGGGATTGTTGCAACTGCCAGTATTATGTTTACTCGCTTTATGGCCAAAAACACACTAGGCTGCTTCATTGGAAAGACGACTTTACCTTTAGAAATTAAAGGTAAGCAAATGATTATCTTTGGGTTGGATAGAGAGCGCCGAGATGCAGTAGGGCCTCTCATGACCAGCATTTTACACATGACCATCGCCCGTAACATTGCCAAAAAGCGACTTGATCCACTCATCGTTGCACTGGATGAATTACCCTCGATTTACTTACCTGACCTGTACAGATGGCTCAACGAATCTCGTTCTGAGGGCTTCTGTGGTATTATCGGCTTCCAAAATATGGGGCAGCTTGAGAAGAACTACGGTAAAGATATTGCTAAAGCTATCCTTGGCGCTTGCAGCACTAAATTCATTTTTAATCCTGGTGAAAACGAGTCGGCGCAATTATTCTCCAGCTTCTTAGGTGATGAAGAGATTAAGTACAAGCAAAAAAGCCGTTCTACTGGTAGTAAAAATAATAGCACGAGCATCAGCGACCAAGAGAAAACGAGAAAGCTTTTTGAACCGGCTCAATTTCTGAAGTTAATTGCTGGTAAATGCGTTTTCATTAACCCAACTTATGCTAATAAAAAAGAAGGTTCAGTTCCACTGTTGAAAACTATTAAAATTTCTCAGACTCTCAAAAATATTGAGAAATACAATCAACTTAAATGGGCGAGAATTGTTAGTTTACTAGCTAGGAGAAGTACGCAGAAATTTCCCTCACAGCAAGATTTAGCTTTGCGAGTTAAGCAAGTTGAGTTACGCTTTCCCATTCCCCAAAATCCTCAAGCTGTTTCTAATAATCCCGGTCTGACATCAAAAAACGTTGGCAGTATGGTTAATCAAGACCAAGTTCCTTCTGATATCGGGTTTTAAGATTATGAAAATGACTATTGAAGAAGTGAAGATTGATAATTTTGACTTAATTAAAACTTTATCTCAACAGTATATTCTTGCTAATGGTAGTTTCATTGACATTAATCTGACTCTAACTCAAATCATTGATGATTTTAATACCTTGTCTGGGACTAGACCAAGACTTAAGAGTTTGGGAATCTATATTGTCATAAGTTTGAAAAATATTTATATTAACCTAAATCAACAATTGTGTATTCAAATTGTTAATCAATATATTCACGGTATTGGCTGGCATGATTTGCAGTACATTTGCTTTTTTGATATTAATCCAAGTAATGTTTACATTCATATTGTTTTTAATCGGGTTACTCCCCAAGGTAAGCTCATTGATATCAAATACTTGGGGGCTAACTGGCAACAATATGAGGTTTTACGTCAATCTTGTTCTCGGATCTTAGAAAACCCTGCTAACAATAAATATTTGCAGATCCGATGCAACTGTTGTTCTTAAACAAGAGTACAGCACAAGGCACAGTGGTAAGAAGTCAGAATTCAGGAGTCAGAATGGGCTGCGCCCCGCTACGCTAACAGAATTTATAAAAGGTTTGATATTCCGAGTACATTTTTGAGTCAAATGAGTTTCTGGTTCTTCTACTGTTCTGACTCCTGAATACTGACTCCTGAATTCTTAGGCACAGTGTATAAATAATTAACAAAAAATATGTTTGATGAACGACATTTGCAACTCACTTCTGCTTACGCTAAAGCTAGTCAGCATTTTATTAGAGCTTTTATTTATCCTTTAGGAGAGTTTATTTACAAATCAATCGAATCAGCTATTGATTTAAAATGTCGAATCGAAATAGGAGAAGAAACTTATTTTCTTACTCCTGATGAGGATGGTGGCTGGAAATGGTCTAAAAATAACTTTGAAGGTGTAACAGATGAGTCAATAGAACAAGTAGAAGAGATAATGGCATATTTATTGCCTAAACTTCTCCCCGGTAGTAATGATATAACACCACCTAATTTTTCTCCTGCTCCTGATTTACCTCCAGTTTTACCCAACCCCAATTCCCCCTTAATTCTTCCGCCTTCTGCCACATCTGTTGAGTTTTTAACTATACCATTCGATTCTCAAAATCCCCAGGAATATCTACCTATTAAAGACCAAGAAAATTTAGATTTAAATGCTTCCATCCAGAGAAATGTTTTTTTTACAGTTGAAAGCGCCAACAATGGCATAAGTAGTAAAAAACTTGAGCGACAAAATACTCAACATATCCCGCCTCACCCAGAACATATTGATCCGCAACATTGGCACGAACTCGTAGTAGGCAGCGCGATCGCACCAGAAATTGCACATCTCAACTTCTCTAGTCTTCATTTTAGCTATGTCGGTGGGGAACATGAAGCTTGGGAACGGCTGATGATCAGCGACAAACTCTCACGTACAAATACAGGTAGCCTCTCTATTAGGCTTTTAGAACTCTATTCCCATCTAGATGCAGGTGGGTGGTGGTGTAATTCAGGAGTAGACCCGCGCACATTTGCTAATCTTCCCCCTGGTGAGCAACCTCAAATTAAAGAATGGGGATGTTATAAGCCAAACCGCCCCAGACCCAAAACCGTGAAAAAAGATGGGTTCACTGTTGCGGTTGAAGGCAAGTTCATTAAATATGAGCATCCACCATCAGTTGATTTGAGTATTTTCTTGCTAGATGTCCCAGGCGTGATTGCCCAAAATATTTACTCAAAAGCTGGAGTAAACCCCACCGATAGCGATCGCTTGAATGGTTTTTGGTATTGTGTGTATAAACACAATATTCCACTCGTCATTACAGAGGGGGCGAAGAAGGCGGCTAGTCTGTTAAGCCAAGGTCACGCAGCCATCGGACTACCGGGAATTTCCTCCGGCTATCGCTCACCTAAAAACGAGTGGGGCAAGAAAATTGGTGATTCCTATCTGGCTGATGAGTTAGCTGTTTTCGCAACTTCTGGTAGAGAAATCAAAATCTGCTTTGATTATGAAACGAAGCCTGAAACTAAGCTCAATATCCAAAGAGATATTTGGAAAACAGGAAGCTTATTACAAGAATTTGGTGCTGTCGTGAAAGTAGTAACGCTGCCAGGGTCGGATAAAGGTGTAGATGATTTTATAGTTTCACAAGGAAAAGAAGCTTTTGAAAAGTTATCTGCCGGGGCTATATCTCTAGAGGAGTGGCATCAAAATCAACTTGATAATTTACGTTTTACTATCAAGCTCAAGGATGGCACAGTCAAAAAAATTGATCAACAAAAAGGAGACTCTACTGTGATAGATGATCCCGAATTAGAAGCAAACATTGGTATATTTAAAAAAAGTCGTGCTAAATCACCTATTGACCCTAGTTCACAGATTATAGATATAAAAGTTATTGATTCAGACATTATCCATATAGATGTTGCCCCAGAGCTAGCCCAACCAACTGAAACTCCTGTAACTAGTTCTTCTTGGGCTAAAAAAGCAAATGTTACAGTTTATGAGCCTAATTTTTTTAGAAAGCGCCTAGAAGCTAGCGAGAATAAACAAATAGCTTTTGCTGCTTATACTTTGTTAAAAAAGTATGGTGTTGAGGCGAAAGATGAACAACAGCAGACTAGTGGCAAAATCTACCATGCTGATGCTTTTGTAATCAAGAATCATGGTGCTGATAAATACAGTATCTATCGTCGCCATGATGATGTAGAGTTAATGACTTTTCAAGCTGATAAATGGGGACATGTAGGCAATATTAAACTTTCTTACACAGAAATAGAGTCTGAGCCAAAAATTTGGCAAGAAAAACAAATTAACATTCTGCCTATTGAAAGGCAGGAGTTTTTGTTAGTGGCTGACTACCTGAAAGCTGGTAAAGAATTGCCCTCTGTTGATGAAGACCCTCGCAAAATAGCTTCTGTCGTTGGTTCAGTCTCTCCTAAAGGCACACACAATATTTTAGAAAGTTTCAAAGAAAACGAGGTATTAAAAATACTCACACAAAGTATTACTAGCTTCGAGAAAGACGATTTAACCTTGGGCAATTACCGGATTATTTTTCGGCAAACTAGTGACAATACATCTACTCTGCAATTACTCAAAACTGAACACAATGGTACAAATCGGGAAGCTGTTCGCTTTCAGTTTGAGAAAACTGACACTGGTATGACTCATCAAGTCCAAGGGATGGCTATCACTGAAGCTGATTTGGAGAAGTTAAGACTGTTGGCTCAAAAACTGCATATTAATTACAAAGCATTATTTGGCAACTCGACAGACACCCGTGACATCGACTTGCCCGTTCACCCCGAAATTAACCGTAATTTAAACGATGATCAGTCACACCAATCTACTCAATCTACGCCCAACGCACCAGATCGCAAGACACAATCAAACCCACAAGGAGTAAGCTCTAATTCTCCAAAACAACAGAACGCTGTATCACACTCAACTACATCAACACCTAACGGCACAACACCATCACAACCAACAAAACGACCCAATTTTTCTTCTAACTTAGATAACGCTGTGCTACCACTACATCCAGTTTTAAAACAATATTGGGAGCAGTTAGAAAAAGATGGTTCAAGTCATGAGACTGTAGCGCAAGGACATTTAGAATTTCAATCTAAAATTCAGCAAACTGGAAAATTAACTGTTGGTGAACAGCGTGAACTTTACCAGCAGATTCAAAATCTTGCCTGGAGTGAAATTAATCACAATGGGCGTACTGATATTGTGCTTCCACCATTAGCCCACATTGTTAATGATTTGCGATCGCACGTTCAAAAAGAAGCACAGCCACAGTTTTATTCTGACCCAAAACGTGATACACCCGTGTCTCTCCATCCTGACATCGCCTCTCATTGGCACGATTTAGAAACGAATAAAACTTGGTCTAGTGTTGCCAATCAGTACAACAACCCTTTACGGGAAAAACTTGTCTTAACTGGCAAGCTGACTATTGGGGAGCAACGTGAACTTTACCAGAAAATTCTCCTTCAAAGTCAATTCGAGCAGCAGAACATTGGGCAAACGAATATCTCACTCCCTCCTTTGAATGATGTGATTCAGGATTTGCTTAAGACTCGTAGCCAGGTTATTAACAATACTTATACGCCCAAGGTTGAAGTACATTCCCAAAAATCTCACACTCCGCAACAACCTACTACTAATTCAGAGGAATTAGAATTATGAAAAGGAGTCAGAAGTCAGAATTCAGGAGTCAGAATACTCCATGTCTGTTCGCGCAGCATCTCCAAGAGTTTGTCGGGGGCTTTAGACCATGATTCAGACGCTATCTAAGAGACGCTAAAAGCGTAGCAAGATCCCCGTAGGGGTACACGCACTCGCTTGCCGCCGGCACTATCTACTAAATCGATTCAGAATTCAATTCTGAATTCTGGCTCCTGACTCCTGAATTCTTCTTTGGTAATACCTATGCAATCTAGCTCAGTAGCCGAAACCATCACTATCATCAACCGCAACAGTGGCTTTTCTGACAACCAAATGGCCTACAGACTGGCACTGATGATGGAGAAACACCCACCTTCACCGTCAATAACCCCCGCACTAGAGCCCACACAGCGCGAAAATCTTATTGGTGAGGTGAGAAATACTCTAGACCTGTCCCGAAATGCTCAAACTACTGAAGATTACAGGCAATCCCTTAAGGAAAAATACTACCAAGAATACGCTCAAAAATTTGGTTTAAATAAATCCGAGGAAACACCTGATATAAACAACTCAACAAGAGTTGAAGATTTAATCAATGAAAAGAAAAAGACATTCTCACAGCAGATATTAGAAACTAAAGGGCGCAAACTGCCTTTTGTTGACAGTCAACAGTCAAAATCGGTTGAAACTGAAAATAATGAGGTTGCTAAAAAGTCTCTCATTCCTGCACTAATGAATATTATCGTTACAAAGGGACAAGATACTATTGGCGGTCGAGTCTATGAAGGCATGGCTTATCAATTAAATTTGTTGATGAGAGAAGGTATGCAGCGTCTGACTGTTTGGCGCAAAAGTGATAATCAATCGGCTTTTAGTGCTTATAAAGTAGATACTAACGAAGAATACAAAGTAATACACAATCACCTTTCACCACAAGAAACACAAAAGCTGATCAACTTTGATATAAGAGTGCAACAGCAACAGCCACCACCACAGCAACAACAAAACGAGCGATCTTCTGACGGCCCAGAGTTAGACTAACTAAAATACCCAACAAACAACCCAAGAATGTACGCGCTTACTAAAACATATCGCTTAGTCACCCGCTCGAATTGTGACCAGGGTGAGATGATGACAGCTAATACTATGTAAAACAATACTTGTAAAAAATCGTTGTGCCCCAGTTTGATAATTGCCGCTATCATCAAAGCCACAAAAATTAGAAATTCCACTCCTGTTTCAATCCTGTCCCAAAGTTTCACATCATATAGGTAACGCATCTTGTAACCTCTTTTAGAAGTCGGAAGTCGGAAGTCAGAAGTCGGAAGTCAGAAATTAAACTCAAAACTTCCGACTTTCGATCTCACACTTCATACTTATTCTTGTCTCACCATAATTCTGATCTTTCTCCATGATTAAAATTAGGAGCTTCAAACCTTTTTAAACTCAAAACTTCCGACTTCCGAACTCCGACTTCCGACTTGTTTTGGTGATTTGGGCAACATCCTACCATCACCCCCATAGATCCCGTCATCTTTGTAAGGAAATATAATGGTGAATTTGGTTCCTTGTTTGGCTACTGAATCTACCCTCATACTGAGTCCGTGAGCATAAGCCACCATCCAGGCAATATACAATCCCATTCCTCTGCCCGCCTGATCAGATAACCTACTCTGGGGCGCTCTCCAAAACGGAATAAATATATTTGATAGCTGTTCGGTGGCAATTCCACAGCCGGTATCTTCAATCTCAATAATTAAATCATCTTCTTGATTGAGCAATCTTAAAAAGATATCTCCGGCAAGAGTGTACTTAATAGCATTTGTCACAAGATTACACAACATTCTGTCAATACTTATGCCGTCACCCCGTACTTGCGTTCCATGCTTATACGATGATTGAGTTTCATAGTGGAGATTCAAGGAATGATACTGCGCTATTGGTTTGAATCGAGAATAATTATTTTGTAAAAAACTTAACATATCAAACTGCTCCTCTGTCACTGGATTTAGTTCAAAAAAAGCAGTTCTTTTAGATTGAATCAAACTCACCCCTCGCTCATGCGTTTGTTGTAAAGCTATCAGCAACGGTTTGATCTCTTCTAAAGACTGTCCATAAGCACCATCAATTATCTGATTCAAAACTAACGATGCTCCTTGATAGTTGTTTGAAACATCATGTAACAAACCTAATATGCTTAAAACTTCCTGTTGCATAACTATGTTTCCAACGACAGATAGTGATTTGGGCTACTTTTATGAATAAGTGCTAATTATGTCTGCAAGATTTGAGAATACTTTTATTTTAGTTATAAAAAAAAATATCCAATCCAACTTTAGTACTAAAGTTTTTTTCATTTATCTGGAAAAATTTTTCTTACTTTTATTTTATATTACAGACATAAAAAGTAAAAGGCTTAACACCAACAACTATGCTATAAATATTGAGTCATCTTATAATCGAAGTGATCTATGATTCGATTAACGCTCATTGAGGATGAAGAACTCATTAGGTTGGGGATCACTACTGCTATCAATCAACAACCAGATATGGAAATGGTCGGCGTTGCTCGTACTGGCATTGAAGGGATTAATTTAGTTAAGGAATTAAATCCCGATGTGATTTTGGTGGATATTGGTTTACCCGACATATCGGGGCTAGAAGTGATCAAAGAGGTCAAAGTCAATAGCAAGACTAAAATTGTTGTCCTTTCTTCCCATTCTTCTCAAGGCACTGTTCAATCAGCTTTAAATGCCGGCGCTGATTCTTACATTCTCAAAAAGAATAATGTTCCTCTGATTTTAGAAGCAATTAAAACCACATTCTACGATAACAAGTCTTTTTTTGACCCTGATATTAGCCGACATAATTTTTTCTTCCAGCAGAAAATTAAGGGGAAGAGTTACCAAGATCATCTTAGTGCCACTGAAATGCAAATTATCTCTTTGATGGCAGATGGTTCTTCTAATAAGCTGATTGCCGAGCGGTTATTTATTACTGAAAGTACCGTTAAAGGCCATATTAACAAGATTTTTGCGAAGTTAGATGTCAAGGATCGCGTCAATGCTCTGATTGAAGCTAGTAAACTTGGATACATCGAACAAGATTACTTGAAAGTAGGTTAGCTACTTACTTACCTACTTGAATTAAACAATAGCCCTGGGTTTTACTCTGCTGTGTTTGACAGGCTTCAATTGCTGCTTGATTCTTCAAGATTATTTGATACATTTGCTTACCCTCTTGGGATTTTGCCCATTGAAGAATCTTTATCTCGTTACGTGATACTACTACTGACTGATTCGTTCCTATATTTTGCACCAGATTCCATGTGGTCAGCGAACCCAGCAAGGTACTGCCAGCCGCGACTAATCCACACACAAGAGATACTGTGCCCAATCCCCAGCCTGCCTGCACTTTCATACCTGTGCCGGTGGGCTTGCTTTTTTTGATCTCATCACGTACAGCATTTGACACAACTGTATAATGCATTGACTCGGCTTGTTTGCTTGTTTTCTCCAGTTTTTGGTCTATCAGTGCCGCCCATGCTTCTATCATTGCCTCCATTCTTGCCTGGAGGTCTATGATCGTTTCTTCATATCTGCCCAGTGTCGCCATCATCCTAAAAACTGGATCGTCTGGTGTAATTCCTAATTGATATGCCCCTTCAACTATGCGTTTTTGTTCTGATGGGGAATAACCTTGTAGTGTGTCTTGTAGTGTCATCAATCAAGCCCTAGATATTTAATAGCCAAATCGTTATTCATCACTGAATGATGAAACTTTTTAATCCACTGAAAAATGAAGCTTCTCCAAAATAAAATTATTGAGAAATCCTGGCAAACTTGTGAATATGGTTTATCAGCCTTTTCCATTGCTTGATAATGATTCCGATGTAGAGCCATTAATTCTACTTCTGTCCCTCCTATGATTAACAGCTTTTTCCGCATCTTCTCCTCATATTCTCTAAAATCTGGCGCAAAATGGTAATTTTTCACTACCACGTAGTTAGCGTTATTGGTCGCGTTCTGGATGATTGCATTTAAGTAATATATACAGTCTTCCCTGTGAGAAATAGGTTGAAGAAATGTTAAATTCCAACCAAATTTTACTACAACCTCAAATAAGCTAGCACTCTCGATATATTGAATTACTTTTTCAATATCTTGTCCGGGCATATCAACAATTATCACATCTAACTCAGGATGATTTAAGTCATCTGCTATTGCATCAGCATCGTCATTTGATAAATTAAACTTCTTAATGGTTGCTATATGTTCATAAGCTTGAAATACAGGGAATGATTCTTGGTTATAAACCTTTATCCGTTTTCCTTGTTGGGCGAACATTTCTAGCAATAGCTTGATAACTGTAGACTTACCCACCCGCGCATCTCCTACAGTTATAATCATTCTTTTTGACATCTTTATTCCTATTCAGATAAAATCTTCTCTATGCCAAATAAATCTTTTTTTGGCTTTATTTGCCCTTTAAAATTGTTCAGCCAGCTTAAGACTCTACCAAATACAGACGGATATTCATCTTGTTCAAGTCCTTGTCTAAATGTCAAATTTTTCACATCTAAATAATCGTAGGATTTTTTCGCTAATTTTGGCATATTTATACTTGTGAAATCATGCCCTGTTGCTTTTACTTGCTGTTCAATTACTTTTATTTCTTCGGAACTATTATAAAAAGTAAACTGTTCTGTCTCTCCATAAAACAAGTTTTTTACTATTACATAATCAACGCGATCGCCGCAGAAACTATATAGTTCTAGTAGTTGAGTTATACAATCAATTATTGTACTAATAACTATTACTATAGTTACCTGCATCTTACATTTATTATTTACTACATCTAAAAACCCCATCTCGGTTATTAAAATTTTTAAAGTTGGCAGAAATTGTGATGGCGTTTCTAGTAGTATCAAAGATTGTGAATCTCGATATTTCCCAGATTCTTTTGATTTGGGATAGACTAATTCTTTTAAATTATCTACAAATTCGTCCAATTTATCTGAATTAGATATATCTAAACGTTGAATATTTGCAGCTTTCTCATAAAATCTGATCAAGTGTGGATTAGAATTATCCGCGTCTAACCCGACAAATTTTACTGCGTTATCTATGTAAGTTTGCGCTAAACCTCTGGCAAACGTTGACTTACCAACACCTCCTTTATCTCCTGTCACCATTACTAATCTTCTTAGTTGTTCTGGATTATTTTTATTGTTGTTATTCTTATTATTCTTTTCGGATACTGGATTATTAGACTGTGTATTACTAGTGTTTTCTTCTGTCGCATTGTTAAGTGCTATATTGTCGGGTGCTAGGCTATCTAACTCTGTATTACCAATGTTTTCTTCTGTCACATTCTTGGGTGGTACATTGTCAAGTACTGTGCTATCGGGATCTGTATTACTAGTGTTTTCTTCTGTCACATTCTTGGGTGCTATATTGTCGGGCACTGGGCTGTCGGGATCTGTATTACTAGTGTTTTCTTCTGTCACATTCTTGGGTGCTATATTGTTAAACGGTGTATTACTAAAGAGTTGATCTGCCAGATTGTTGCTAGTATTTCGGTTATTATCGTTGGCTATCTTAATAGTCATCATTCTTCTTCCTTTTGATATTGACTAATTTTTTTTACAAGTACTGTCTTTGAAATATTGGTCGAATTTTAATTCGTACCCAATGCAGAAATTTATTAATCAAGTCCGCTTTTACAATCGTCTTTAAGGTATTGATGGCTGTAAAATTTAAAGTTTTTACTTTTACTACCTCTTCTTCAATAACTACATAACGTTCTTGACTGTGAATATTCATCAGTACTATTTTTTCGTTATTTAATTCTGCTGCAACGACGTTGAACACATCTTCGGCAAATATCTCTAACCCTAGTGGGGTAGAGATTACTCGCACCGTGTTACCCAAAGGATGATCAAATTCCCAATATGTCCATACTCTTCCCATAAATAGATTGCCATATTTGATTCAACACACGAAGCTATTTAGGTACTGTTTTTTTCAGTACTATGGTTTCTTGATTTTTCAAAAATACGTTATACAATTACTAGCGATTATTTTTGATTCTCAAAGAATTGCCTCTGTCAACACTGATATTATTCTTAGGCAAAACTGATAACGGTTGGATGTTAAGCCGATCGCCAACCTTGATATTGGCAGTGCCTTTTACTAGCTCTAGCACTTGGGAGGCAACTTTCCCCTTGTAGATGGGACAAGGGGTTTTGTAACACGGTTGGGCATTGTAAACCGCAGTTGTCACCACATTGTCCTTAAGATAAAAGATGTCTAAAGGAAAATTTACCTTGTACATCCAAAAAGGCACGTCGTAAATTTCTCTGCCCAGGTTGAATAACATTCCGCGTGAGCCGTTTAAGGATGCTCGAAATTTCAGCCCTTTCTCTAATTGCTCTGGTGTAGAGGCGACTGAGAGCTTAAATGTGCGATTGCCTTTCGTGAGAAGGTGCGTAACTGGTAAATCCTGGGGACGAGTTTGGACGTAACCCAGCGCCACAGTGCCAATGATAATAAATACTCCAGCAACAGGGCCTAGTATGTTCAGTAACTTGAAAGCAGCAACATATAAATCCTTTTCAGAATTAATTTTTAAAGTTTTCATATTTCACCAAAAATATCAACATTGCCGAGACTATATATAGATGAATCAATCGGGCTAGATGGAAGGCCATGCAAAGCCGCAATGTTACGCATACTTTCAACTCGGTCAGCTTCGCGGATGGCCAGAGGATTCATACTCTGCCTTGCAGCCAGCAATGCCGATAATGTAATTCCTAGTGGTGGTAGTTCTTGAAGGGGAGAAACATCGTCGCCAAACATTTGACAGAAAGTAGAGATGGCGGCACGTTCAACAATGGCTTGAATCTCCGCCCCGACACATCGCTGCGTGGCTTTGAGTAACCTTTTCCATTCTTCTTCGCTGTACCCATCGCCCCGATCGCGGAAACGAGGATCGAAACGGGCCAAGTGAATCTTGAATATTTCGTGCCGTTCGCCGTAATTTGGGAGATCCACCTTAAAAATCTCGTCGAAGCGCCCACTTCTGGTTAGCTCTGGTGGTAGCCATTGAATATTGTTAGCCGAAGCGATAATTAAAACCTCACTAGTACGTTCTTGCATCCAGGTCAAAAGCATACCAGCGAGGCGTTTAGATAAATCATCATCCCCGGCGAATCCCTTATCAAAGTCATCAAGGTATAAAATTAAACGATTGATTCGGTCTACGAGTGCGAGTAAACTCTTGAGTTTATATTCAGCCAAATTACCGTAACTGCGGAAACTACCCCACTCCAAGATAATCAGAGGTAGCCCCAATTGTGCAGAACTTGCTTTAGCGGAGTAAGATTTTCCTGTTCCCGGTGGGCCGATTAATAAAATCCCCTTGGGTAAACGAAGATTGTAAGCTTTAGCCAATGAGGATAGAAGGCGCTTATAAGTTTTAAACGCTTGCTGCATCAGTTCCAGCCCCCCGATAGGAGTGCTTGGAGGTTGGAGAAATTGAATATTATAAATTCGCTTAAATAGGTCAATTTTGTAAGCGGACAGTTTTTCTACTAACTCATCCAGTGTAATTTCATGATTTGCGATTGCTTGTCTGATTCCATAGTTAATGTCTGCCAAGTACATGCCTAAGCCAGCGTTCGCTGTCGCATGAATATCGCTGCGGCTGTAATCAGGTAATACTTGGGATAAATAACTGCTTATTTCCTCTATAGCTGGCAATTGTTGCACAATGGTAGGAACTTCGGGGGCAATGTCAGATGACACGGTGGCGTTTGACCCTAAGAGAATCGCTGCTTTGTTAGCATGGCAATTGTACAGCTTCAGGTTAATCAGGGCTGACTTAATCCACTCGGAAGTCAGAAAGAAATCGGGGTCAGTGGTAGACTCTCCCAGCCAAGGGAATATGCCCTCTAGTATGAGAATCCCTTGTAAATGGGTAGTTTTCCAGAATCGCAGAATTTCAAAGTAATGTTCACGTCGATTCTTGGCGATCGCCTGATACTGGTCAACTCTTTGTAAACTTAATCCCTCCTCATTAGTAGATAACTGCTGTAGCGCATCATCCTCCAGCGTCCACAGGTAACAGTTAATATTGTATTGCTGGCATTCACTGGCTAGATTGATGAGCAGCCTGACCCTTTCTTGCAATGGAGACTCGACAGCAATCAGCTTATTGTTAAGCTTAATTAATCCAAATATTTGCTTTGTTAACTCATTATTCATTAGGGCTTTAGTTAAATTTCACCCCAATATTATTGATAGCTAAAACTCTTTACTAGCTACTTTGGTACTGAAAAAATCGGTACTAGAGGAGCTTGACTTTTTTGCAACTATAGCTCTAATTCTTCGTGTTTTTGTTGTGAATAACGTTGTTGTAATTGATGGGAGAAATTGATTAACTGCGTATTCCAATCCCGACTTTCGCACTTGAGTTGAGTCGAGTGTGGCAGCAGTTCTTTAACAGCCCGTGCCACTGTTGGTTGACTAAAAGCTACCTGTACACAAGGAACATTACGTAATCTTTCAACAGGTAAATTTGAAGTGTCATCTGCTGCCATGTAAACTGTTCTGTTTTCTGGTATTCCTTTAAAGAGATATTCCAGCATGGCTACTGAAATGGCATCAATGGGAGAAAAAGACAGCACGACAGTACTAGTTTGTTCGTTAGGCTTTTTCCCCAAAGTAAAGTAAAACCAGCTATCACGGCGAACAGTACCTAACTCATAACCAGAGAAATTATTAACTGCCCCTTCTAAAAATGCTCCTTTGGTCTTTCCGTTGAGATCCCGCATCACAAACACTACATTTGCTTTTGAGTCGGCATAAACTAGTCCTTGGTTATGTAACATTTGTACGCAATCAGAGGGTATGCCTCGTTTCTGAGTTAGGTAATGTTCAACACCTGACCAATTAGCTTTATCCTCAACAGGTGGGGTGAATTGGGGTGCTGGTTGAGTTTGGATAATGTCAGCCGTAACTTTTTGAGCATGAGCCATCGCTGCACGTTTTGCGCCGACTTCACCAAATCTTTCCCCCAGCCATGCGATCGCAGTTGTTTGGTTGCATTGATTAACGTGTTTCACCAAATCAATTGCATCATTACCTTCAAAATGAGAACCGGGAGCAAGGTCGCTAAATTTAGAGCCATCTATATTAATGATGTGGTTTCCTCCTACCCATTCATTCCCTTTACGCCACAGTCCTAACTCCCAAGCAACATCATCCAAAGCTAAATCAGTTGACCATTCGGTAAGTTTTTTAATTGATTGATTATCTTGCTCCAATTGCTCTATCCGCCGCCGTAACTGTTCATTGTCAAGTGCAAGAGCTTTGGCTGTAGCTTCCATCTCTTCCTTACGCTGATTCGCCCTGTCTCGGTCGGCAGCTTTGGCTTTCAATTGCGCTGTACTTAGCTCATCAACTTCTAAATCCCGCCCCTCCTCCACTATGCGGTAAAAATCCTTGATGTCCTGGTGCTTTGCTCTGCTTCCTTTAATACCGCGCTCCAACCCAATTAACCGCATTGTCTGGTAGTAAGAATCTTGAAATTGTTGGATTTTCTGCCGCCCGTCAAAGAAATGATTGCACCGTAGCTGTCCTTGATCATCCAAAGGCACAAAATAAGCGTGAATATGGGGTGTGGCTTCATCTAAATGCAACTCGGCGCGGACAATGCGATTGCCATATTCATCCGCTAACCACTGATGAGTCGCTTCTAGCCATTCATCCAGCTTTTGTGGTTCATAGTAACCGGCTTGAGTGGGGCAGTTGGGACGGAAATAACTGGGCGATGCACTCAACAGTAACTCCACGCAGTACACCGCATCAGTGCGAATCTTCCGCTTCTGCTCCGAGTCCCCTATCTTGGCTAAGACTAAATCCTCTAGTCGTTCCTCTGGGTTGAGGCTACCGATGAACCGAATATTTTTTTGAGTGGGATCTGCATTAGGGGTTTCTCTTTCTCGTGCAGTGTGAGATGCACTCCCTGATATGTTACCCCGCTTTAATTTTTTTAATCGCGCGATCGCGTATGCCATTTTTTCTTTACGCTAAAATTTGGAAATACAAGTTTTTGGGCTGACTGACTGAGAAACAAATATCACTCAAATTCTTGCTGTTTTTTCTCGGTTTCACGCCTATTTTAAAGCCAAATCGCTCAGATGCGAAAATGGGCAAATAACCGTAGTAAGTACGACTATCTTAAGCCACCCTACAGCAGTTCTGAGGCATTTTACAGGCAATTCTCCCGCTATCCCCAAGATTCCCTTAGTAGTATAGTAACTGTTAATACAATTTTAACCTAAGTAGAGAACACCCGACTTTCTGTGACTGGGACTAAAAAACCACGCAATAGCAAGGCTTTCGGGTTATTTTGTTGTCAACAAGCCTTAATTAATGAGAATGAATAGGCTGCTCACAGAATTTTTTGAGAATTACTCAAGGTTTTCAAAGCTAATTCAGAATTTTTTGAGAATTACTCAAGATTTTCAAAGCTAATTCAGAATTTTTGGGAGTTTTTGTAGTGCAAAATCAACAAGATTGTAGTACACATTCTCAATAAGACCCAAGCTTATTGAGAATAAAAACATGGCAAAAAAGTGGCTGTAGCTGATTAATGATAAGGCTTTCAAGAGAAAAAATGCAAAAACAGTGGACGGCCAAGAGGACAGAAAACGGCGTTTCTTGTCCTTTTGGCCGTCCAAAGGAAAGTCATGAAATCTAGATATTTCCAATTTGGGCTTGTGTGAGGACGGCCAAAGGGACAGAAAACGGCGTTTCTTGTCCTTTTGGCCGTCCAAATTGATAGTATTTATTTTGACAAAGAGTGTACTTAAAAATCAAATAAACCCGACTTAAATAGTGTAGATTCAATATTTTGAAGGAATTGCATTATGAAGTCTAAAAAAAATGATTAAATGGACAAGTAGAAATAAAATTTAAGTACTTCAAGATTGCTTCATAGATAAAAAAGTGAAATTGAAGTTCCTCAAGACGAAAAGTGTTGAAACTAAATTTTAAGAAAAATAAAGTTCAGCAGTATTAAAAATAAAGTGTCATAATTTTCAATATCTGCATTACCTGTGTGAGAAGCATAAAATATGGCAGAGATAGAACAAATAAGAGTTTCGATTAAGCGCCCGAAAGATAGTTTAGATGGAAAAGTAGTTGGCTACATAAGATCAAATCCATTTGGTTTAGAAGCAGATTATTCGCAAGTTATAACAGCAACGCTAAAAAACCACTGGCTACCTCTAGCCTTGTTTTCTTCGGGACTGAGGGGAGAAGAATTAAGACAGATTGGCATTTGGGCAATTAGTCAACTAGAAGCACAAATTAGTATGATTCGGAGAACTTGCGGGATAGCACCAGACCCACTAGTGGTGACATCAAATATATCAATGCAAGCATCAAACATAGTGGCATCAGATAGTCTATCTGTCTTAGGGATTACTTCGGGAAATGGACAAATAAGTTCTACTGATGAAGAAGATGAAGACGATGACGATAACGATGAATTTCTTGACTCGCAAAACTATCAAGAGATGACCGATATTAAGCGGATGTTTGGCTGGGACAAACCTTGAGGGGGGCTGAAGATGAATAAAAAGAATAATTCTAAAGACTACACAAAAGTTGCGATAACTATTGATTTAGGGACAAGTTGCCAGAAGGGGATAGCACAGATTTATCCAGATGGGGTTCCAATAGTTTTAGCAATGGAACCAGAAATAGCGGATTTAGGGGTAGAGTCAATAGAATATTTGTCAAATCAACTCGTACAAGATACGACGGTGTGGATAGGAATTGGGTCAGAATACTATGTTTTGGGAGCATTAGCCAAAAGTATGTTCGCGGGGACATCAGCTATTAGAGATTTGAAATATCAATATGCCTTACCGAAAGTAGCAGCTATGTTATGGTTGGCAATTCGGCGGCTGGGAGTGAAAAACCCAGATATAGAGCTATATGTACATTTGTTGTTGCCAGTGGGAGAAGCATCGGATGGGCAAACGCTCAGAGCAAAACTAGCACAGAACTTAAAAACAGGAATAATCACGCCAACAGGGAGGTTAAAAGCGAAATTACGTAGCTTTGATGTCAGTCCAGAAGGGGCGGGTATCATGGCATATCGCAGTCGCAACGTCAACATAAACTATTTCCAAAAGAGTATAGGAATGCTGATGTTAGGCTATCGTAATGCCAGTTTTATTTTGTCGCACAAGGGGAATGCAATAAAAGCTGAATCTACAGATTTAGGGATGAATTGGGTAGTGCATCAGTTTGTAGAACGTACTGCTGTAGGTTTATCAAAAGATGACTTACGCCTAATTTCAGCTTTAGCCGAAACCACGAATAACAATTTTGATGCACTGCGGTTTCTATCGCGCAAAACCAAAATTGAAGAAATCAATGCTGATGTAGAGTTGTTTTGTCGGATTTTGCCGATAGTTCGCAAAGAGTACTGCCGTGCTTTATGGCGCTGGTTGAGAAATATTGCTCTTATGGATGAAATTTTAGTTTGTGGTGGGACAGCATCGTTTGTACGCCAAGAGCTAACCGAACATTTTGATGGTGAAGGCATCCCCATTTGTTGGAATGGCGGAATGGAACTACCTAAATATTTAGACACAATGGGATTAGGTGATAGGATAGCCGATGCTTGGGCATCCCATATTAGCCATATCAAGTTTTTGGATCATGAATTGAGCTATGACCGCCAAGACAAACCCCTAGTTCCTGATTATTATGTTCAACCATTCAAGAGTTCTAAACCGGACATGGAGATTTGGCAAAGGAACGGTTATATCACTACAAGCCAAAAATAGGGTGTTGGGGGTAGGGTGTTGGATGTAGTGAAGACGGTATTGGACTGAGCTTGGAACTCCGACCAATGCAAGCCAGAGTGAAAAGACAGGGCTTGTAACGAATCTATGTTGTTGTACAAATGCTGTCTGATGTTAGACAGACATTCTGTCTAACATCGCCAAAGCCAATAAATGCAAGGGTTTGGCTTTGAATGGTGTTTCCCTCCGCTTAATCAACAATTGCTCAAGATGGTTGAGTCAAACAATAAACGCGAACAATTAACCTTAGTCAATTGATATGTCAGAGACGACACAATTACAAGTACAAGAATTAGCCCGTTTCGCCCAAGAGCAAGACTTCAATCAGCAATATCGTCAGTATTTTGGCGATGTCTGGGAAGAAGCGGGTGTAAAAAATATTTCTCAGATGACCGTCCAAGATGCCGAACAGACCTTAAAGATTCTGGCTGATAGTGAGGCATCCCCGCAATTCATTAAAAGCTTATTGGCACAAGCAGCAATTGATGGTGCTACACCGCAGGTTTTAGAGTATTTCCTAGCAAGTGACATTGACTCAGATGGGCGGACTCTGGCGACTGTTTTATTTCAGGATGGGACAAATCCATTGCAGCCGGATACACCCCAGCCACCACCCAAGGCACAGGTTTTATCTCCATCTCCAACTGAAGATTTGGATTGGGAAATATAGCATATATTCTCAAACTTTACTAGCAACCTGAGCTTTGATTTTTTCAGTACTCAAGTTGCTAGTTCTTTTTTGAAAGCATATTTAAACTTCTTAAGTTAGATACGAGTTCCATTTTTCAAAAAGCACACTAGGGTGTAATCGATAAGCCAATTACGCCTGTTCCCTCAACTAACCCAACAATTAAATGAGGACATATTTATGACTATATTAGGTATTAATAGACCTTTAGATACAACCCAGGCAAAACTGTGGGACGAGCGCGATTTGTCTACAAGCGATCGCCGCCGAGAGCATCTAGAAATTCTCCTGTGCCAGAAAGTACAGATAGGTGAAGACCCTGCCCTGTGTGAGAAAGTGTTGAATTATTTTTATTTCTCGGCATTTCAACAGAATCTCAATCGCATTACTGTCCAAAAGGAGAAAGAAAAGTCGGTCTTTGCATCCGTACAGCAAGTGATTATTACGTCCTTTGCCATTCTAGGAATGTTTGCGTTCCTTGCCGCCGCTTCCAACAAATCAGTTGTGCGATCTCCTGGGGTAATCCCTCCAGCTATAGAACGGCAAGCCAATTAACCAAACAATCCGCTTTTTCGCCCAGTCGCAATACAACTCTTGGAGAGGCTATGCTCAGTCCAAGGGGAGCAATTGCAGATATAAAAGGATGCCATTAAAAAGCTGAGAGCTTTGTTTAATAATGCTTTCAGCTTATATTATCACTCACTTGGCATCGCTCCCGCCTAATATGCTGTGTCCTTGTCGAAAGGTAAACTGTCAACATCCTCAAAGTTACGCAGGTCTTGCTCCATCTGCTGACGACGTTGGACGTATGTTCTGCTATCTTCAATCCTTCCTCTCATTTGCCATGCACCAAAATTAATACCTTGTTCTGCGTATTTAGCAGACACTTTGTTGTAACCATCAACTTCTATTTTCTTGCGACGTTCTTGTTCTTCCAGCGCACCTTCACTGATCCCAATTTTTCGAGCGTATTCTAAATATTCAGGTTTGAGAGAACCATCAGGGTTAAATTCCCTTTTCTCTTGTTCAGTGAAGAAATCATAAGCTGTATACACTGGCCACGGCTCTGGATCAGTCTCGTCCAGGCGTTTCCACTCGTCATACCCTACTTTTACTCTACGAGCATAACTATCTATTGCTCCGGGATCTTCACCTTTAGATAACATTTCTTGTCGGGCTTCGTCTTTTAATGTCCCATTTGCATTGAATTCTTTTTTATGCATATTTATCCAACGCTTAATTCTTGACATATAAACCTCCCAAAATATTAACTAATTTTCATTAACTTTTTAAACTCATGACACTGGAATTAAAACATTTTGACCCCAGGCTTAATCAATGGATTTATACAGATGACCGTAAAACTATTTTAACCGAAAAGCTCAGTAATACTTTACTAGAATCTTACTTCCCTGATAAAGAATTCTCATTTGGGCACTCAGATGAATACAGTACAGACGAAGATTTAAAGAATCATCCAGATGGACATATCTTACTATTATCTTCTAAAAGTCGCTTACTTTATGGAGAAAAAGAATGCTTAGAAAAAATTCAAAAAATTTGTCCAGATAGTAAAGACCGTGGGGCTTATGGTTCGATATTTCTTGGAGCTTGTAAAAATGCGATTCATGAAAAGCTAAATATTCTAGTAGTAGATGATTCTACTGATAATCGGGGTGAAAATGGAGGGATATTATCAAATGATTTGGCATATAAACTAGTTGGCGATTGTTATGGACAGATTTCAACACAACTTTATGACTTGCTCACTTCAAGAGAATCACAGCAAGATAAAAGCTACCGTGTTATCCAGCATCGATTTGGCTGGAAGGAAGGAAATGGAGAAGATACTACTAAATACCGCTTTGGTAAAGGAACACTCCGACCATACAAACTAGATGAGATAAAGTACGCAGACTCAAATAATGAACCCAAAATCGATATAATTCTCCCTGTAAGTAGTTTCAAAGGAACAGATAAGGATAGACCAGCAGGGGCGACTAAACCTCAAATTAAGCCAGGATTATATCAGCAAAATATTTGGTTGGCTGAAAAAGGACAATCTCAGCAAGGCCAGATGTCTATCTCCCAACTCTTGGCATCTTTTCCCCAAGGAATTAAAGATTTTGCCGAAGAATTAGAGCTACAAGCTGAGAAACTAGCCTTTATTCAAGATGATCCTAGAATTGTTGCTGCTGACTATTGTGAAAAATACGAAAAACGCAAAGAATCATTGAACCAAGGTAAATTAAAAATAGGAGAAGTCACTAGCCTTGAACCAAATATTAAAAATTCAGGAACAAATGATGACTTAAATGCAGATGAGGAATTAGATGACGAGAGTACTAAAGATGACTTGTTCATGTACAAGCTCATCAAAGCTGACTTACTTGGTCATCAGCAGTTATTAGAAACGGAAAAAGTTAAACAGGAATTAAGTCGGTTTGTACAGAGTCAATGGCGAGATATCGCTTTGGGGAAAACGCTTACTTTTGACCGAGGGATGATTATTCCATCCAAGGAACTCAAAAATGGTGAAATTTGTGTCCCTTGGCTTGATGAGCAAGAAAAAGTTCTTAACTTCCGTTCTCCTTTTTTAAATTCTAATGGTTTATGTGTTTCTAATAATAAATATGTTGAGGATCGACTAGGGCCAGACGGTGAACCCTTAGAAGGCATAATTGTAGTCAATGACGAAGACCACAAGCGCATACAAGCCAGAATTACAGAGTTAGAAGCACGAGGGATTGATGTTGATTTTATCGATCCAGCAGAAACCGAATCAGAACGCCAAGCACGAGACTACGATGGTGATTGCATTGGTGTAGCAAGAGCCAGCTTATATCCTAATCTGACAGCAGAGGCAGAGCGAAGAAATCTTCCCCAAAACGCTTATTCGCCCACGGTTAAGCTCAAAAAACAATCATTTTATGAACCCACCGATGGAACCCAACCCCCATTTGAAAAAATCGCTATCCACATGAGCGATAGCATCAGCGTGGGCATAATCAACAATCAAGTGACAGCACTGGAAGCATTAGAATCGGAAATTGAGGTACTTAAAACTTACGGTACTTTAGAACAACAATCAACTTATTTAGACCAAGTTTCTAGCCATTACCAAAGTTTATTTGAACAGGAGTATAGCGAGAAGCCCAAACCAATTAGAGCAGAGTACAAGCCTTTCATGCAATCTGTTGTAGCTCTAGCAAAGAATCCTAACAGAACGCCAGAGATTATTCAGCAGGCGATGTATGTTAACCGCCTGATGTACCGAGAAATGATTGGTGAGGGGTGTTATCAAAACCAAATAGCAGTTGATTTATTCAAAAGCGCTAAAAAACCTGAGATGGATTTAATCAGGGAAAACAGCCGCTATTTGTATCGTGATGTTAATTATATTAAAGATAAGAAATCTTCGTCAGTTTATTTAAACACGGGGATAACACCAAAGGGCTACTCGCCAGTAGAATTATTAATTAGCCAAACCAATAAATATTTCCAAGAATCACAGTTAGAGTCGCGTCCTATCGTCCAGTTTAAAGACTTATTCAAAGGAGTGGAATTTACACCACAGCAAAAATTTGCAGCGATCGCCGCCAAGTACGAGTTTGATCAGAAATTCAACGCTGCGGTACGTATGGAGCGACGGCGGGAAACCGAGAAAGGGCCATCAGCAATCATCCAAACTCCACAGTCTTGCCAACTCGAAATTACCAATCTCACCCATTACGAACATCCTCTGATTTGGAAAGCCCAAACGTTGAACATTCGCCTAGACGAAATACCAGAGAAATGGCGAACTAAAGAACGCCCCCACAAATTACTAGCAGTTGCACAGATAGATGGCGAGGTTGGGAAAGATGGAAAACCCGCTTACCGCAACCTGGGGACAGTTAGCCAACAATCTGTGACTGACCACAACCTCAAATCGGGGATGACCATGCAGGGAGCTAAACTCCTAGAACTAAAACCAGAACTTACTAGAAGCCAAACTAAATTACTTTTCGACAAGGCACAAGAGGCGGCTCTCGCATTTTATACCTCTATCCCAGAGTCAGAAAAACTTGCTCTATCCGCCGCCGCTTGGAACATCTGTGCATCCCGCCAGGATGAACTCGAAGTTGCAAGAAAAGAAAATGCAAACCCCCAAGCGATCGCTAAAAAAGTTTCCAATTTCGCCTTCGCTGCTTTCCCTAATGAGATTATCTCTCGCTTAGATAAATTGCAATTTACCGAACCGAAGTTAGTCACACTGAATAATGAAGCGAATCAATTTTTAGGTCGAGACTGGAATCCCACCGAAAAACACCCGATAGAAATTAGGGCTAGCCACCACCCAGTCGGGCATGAACGCCACGTTTCCAGGCTAATGTTTGTCCAGGATAGTGACGGCGAATATAAGGAATTCGCCATGCTTGAAACCAGAACTGCACAGCTTCCCATTGGTACGAAAGCGCTCTCTTGTATGGTTGAGGTAGAACCTGCCACAGCATCAGCAACTATTGGACTACCAGGAAACGAGCCGGTTGAAATTACTATCCGTGAACTCAAGAACTTCTCTTATGCAGGACTTGTTTTTAACGACGAACCCGTAAACTTAGAATTTGGCACTGTGCCAGTGACTGATAAAACAGTAAAAATCAAAATTGATGCTTTGACCCTGGGTGAGTTAGACAGTGATTCTGTCCAACAGTTGAAACAAATTGATTATCTCAAAAATGGTAATCCTCTAAAGTTAAAACTTACTTCTATCTCCGAAACTGGAGATCAAGCTTTTGTTCTGGGTGAATCTCCCAATGGGAATCTTCTCAAAATTAATAAAATTAACTTTTATGATTTTTCTGGTCAGACATTCAATGATCAAGATTACCGAAAACTGAGTATCGAAACCTCAGCTTCTAAAACTAGAGATGCTGTATTTTTGAATGGTGAACCCTTGGGAGTATTGCACTTCAAAAAAGACAAAGACGCGCTCAGACAACTTGGATTGCTCAAAACCGGAAAACTTACACACGCCGACGCTATTATTCAAAGTAATTTCTCTGTGATTTGCGCTCAAATTGACCCTAATACCGTTGAATATCCTACTATTTGGACGAAGGAATTTCAGGCTTTTGGGACTCAATCAGTTAATCCTCAACAACAAGAGATGATTGAGAGTAGTGCGAAAATTCTACATCATATTAAAGAACGTCCTACTTTCTTATTTTCGACAGAATCAAATAAAAAACTCGGAGTCATGGGCTTGGCTGTTGACAACCAGAAAGCTGAGACTGTGACAAAATGGTTAACTGCTCAAAAACTTGAATGGCAGCAAGTACCAATAGAAGATGTTATCAGGGAAACTAAAAAAGGTCTAGCTGTATTTAACTTGGTTGATAGCTCCATCCCTGCCAAAACTTTAGAGAGCATGGCCAAGAAATTTGGGGCTGTGATTGAAACGGATAGTGAGTATCAACAAAGGGTTAATTCCCTCGCCACACGACCGCAGTTTTTGAAACCACCAGAACAAACAGCACAATCCCAGAAGGAGCAAAGCCGACATTCCACTCCACCCCAAGATATTCAAAATGTCGCCCCTCCTGTCATCAAAGGTAAACCAATTCCCATGAACTACCCTTTAATGATGCATGGTGAGCCGAACCCACTACCTGTAAATACTTGCATTGATGCCATGCGCGGATACGGCAGAACTCACACTACTAGAGCTTATGAGCCTTACAAACAGTATGGATTTAAAGAGGGGGATATTGCTCTAGCCACAGGCTCCGGCAAACAAGTTGCTTTTCGAGTTGGTAAACAATACCAAATCTCACAACAAATGATTGCTGACCACGAGTATCAGCAGCAGTGGGCGAATATGGAGAAGCACTCTGCCAAAGCATTAAGTGAGTTGTTTACCGGGAAGCCCCAAGTGTGGGGACTTCATGTCGAACCGTTGGGTGATTTTGTGGATGGGAAGATAATTCCGTTTGGGCAAGCACAAAGCCAAGTGACATCCACCCAAGAAGTTCAAAATTCATCTGTAACTATTGATGACTTGAGACAGTGGTACAGTGCTGTTGATAAACTAGGCAAGCCGGAAGCCTACAAGCAAGGGATTGTAGAAGTTGCCAATTCTTTTAAGACTAGTGGACAGCTATCACCCCAAGCAACAGCGGCAATGTCCAAGGATAAGCAAGACTTAGAAGCAGTTAGCCGACTCACCCAAATTGCTCAGAAGGTGGGTATGGTCTGGGGGCAACCTGCATCTGACGGTTTTACGTTCGTCAATGGAAAAACTTACGATTTGAGCTTCAATGCCCAAACCAAAAATTTAGCTTTAGCCCACAAAAACGGCGATGTAATTTTGAGCCTGGAAGCAGGCAAAGTGCAAATTAACAAAGTAACTTCAGAAGTGTTACAAACTTTCGAGAATGCGAATACTCAAGTAGATAAAGCTTTGGCTCAAAAGAAAGAGCAGGATGTAGAATTACAGAGCTAGATTTTGATAAATTTCACCAGAAATATAAATAATAAATGAGTTATGAAAATAATTAATTTATTAGAAGCACAAGTTTTTTGCAATCAAGGTTTAGAATATCTCAAAGCCGGGAACATAGAGGCGGTAATTCAATGTTTTGAGCAAGCATTACTATTTAATCCTAATTACGAAACTAGGTATATGGCTATCAAAAGCTAAAAAATATTTCCCAAATAGCAACAATACTTTTATTCGCTGGTTTGATGAGGAGATAGTAGCTTACTTTGATAATAAGACAACAAGTGGTGCTGTTGAAGGCATCAATAACAAACTCAAGCTAATTAAGCGTTCCGCTTATGGGTTCAGAAACTTTAATAATTTTAGAGTAAGATGCTTATTGAATTGGCATTTTAATTATTAGTTAAGTACTGAAGAACCTTATTTTTAGATTAGGATTTATATGGCTACGCTATAAACATGGACAATGGCGGCAGAATTTAGAACCAAAATTTAATAGACCTGTATTTTGTAGAAAGACTGGTCATGAGATAGCCAGGACAATTTTAGATGCAAACAAATTAAGTGCATTACCCACCCGTCCTCGAGGGTTCAACAAACACTGCCAATGTTTTTAAATCAAGGAAAGGTAGATACGGAACAATATATCTGAATCCAGAACGTTGATGATTTATGACGAGTAGGTAATTTTTGGTTTGTTGCGCTGAGTGAATCTTGCTGATCTTGCCCAATTGGGGTCTAACATAGAGCGGCGTTTCGCTTCTCCCATTATCTCCTCCTCCAATCAGGTAGCTACTAAGTGCTTCATGATGTTAAATCCATGTTTTTGTTCCAGACTGGCAATCGCTCTGGCACTCTCCTCTAGAAGCGATCACCTGCCCTTGGTCAACAACAAAAGCTTAGTATTCTTCATTTTGTAGAAATCTCGGTGGACACCCGTGTAAATGTAAGCCAAAATCAAGTAACAATTAGCTTTGTATAATTAGATGCCATTTACTACAGATAAAAACTAAAAATAGGTGGGTCAGTAAGATTAAATCCAGTTGACTAGTAGACTTATGCAAAAATTACCCTAGAAGCCTTATAAAGCAAGGGTTAAAAGCTAATTCTTGAACAGGTCTAGTATAGGTTATTTAAATTATGAGATAAGGTGATGTCTGAAACTTGGGGTTATCGTTACATAAATGGGGCAAGTGATCGCTTTATTTGCCAAATCGAAGGTTCAGATGCACTTGATGCCTATCCTGAGTTTAGAGATCGGTACAATCGTGCCGACGAGCTAATCTCTGAGCTTCTAGGGTCAGAGCCTTGTCTGTTCTATATTCGCAGACAGAGAGAAGCGCCACAACCTGAATACGAAATTTGGGAGCTAACTATAGCAACAGACAACGATGATTTTCAACTTCCCAGCAAACTGCAAGAACGGCAGCAAACATTACAGGTATGGGTAAGTGTGCGTAAAGACGGTAGCGGCTGTTTAGGGTTAAGGGGAATTAATTTAGTAGATCCGGAACAAGGACAGATAGATGCCTTTTCTTCAGCTTGGCTTATTCGTCTCTTGCCCGAAGATATCGGCATTCCGCAAGAAGTATTTGCACAGATAATAACAATGCCAGTCTGCGGCTCTCATGTACCTACCAGTGATCAGATCAGAGGTTGGAGACAATATTTAGCCATTCAAAGCCGTACAGCTAATCAAAGACAATTTTCTGTGCCTTTTGTTGGACATAACCATCCTGAATCCCAAAGGCATATCACGTTTACCCTTAATGTTGATTTAGCAACAGGTAATGGTTTAGTGTCCCTGACTCCAGACGAGTTTTGGCAACGAGCAAGACGGGCTATAAACGAATTTGTTCAGTTGTTTAGAACCTCTAGTGACTTAGGAGATCATCGGCGTGGGCAAAGATTGGGAGAAATCGAAACAGTCGAAAGCAGTAGCAACCAGATAAAAGTACAGCTAAATACTGACGTAGCTGATTCCTTAAACAGAGAAGATTTTGCGTTGCCCGTTACAGGATTTTTGTCTTTTGAAGATGTTGGTAGCCTTACTCAGATTCGCTGGCAAAAACAAGCTTTAGAAAACTTGCAGTTTGGTCACACCCAAAATCGTTATTTGGGGGAGTTTTTCTTTGATGCCGCTAAAGCCAGACCGCTACCTGAGAGTTCCCGACTTTCAAAGGCAGACTTGTTGCTTTCTGAGGCTAATAAAACTCAAATAGCGGCGGTAGAAGCAGTGTTAGCTGCTGAAGATTTGGTTTTAATACAAGGGCCACCAGGAACAGGCAAAACTACAGTAATTGCTGAAATTTGTTATCAAGTTGCACGTCGGGGAGGGCGCACACTGATTGCGTCTCAAGCTAACCTTGCAGTAGACAACGCTCTGAGTCGATTAGCTCACCACCCACTATTGCGTCCTCTGCGAGAGGGAGATGCAGGCAGCAGAGTTGGTAGAGAAGGAGAGCCTTTTTTAGCCCACAGGGTGATTGACAGGTGGTTGGAAAATACGGCTGTTGACTGTGAAAACCGTCTATCGGAACAGCAGCAAATTGTTCAAGGTTTGCGCCCACTACTGACATCATTAGAAAAATTCAGAGCTTATTTAGAAGCTGAAGTAAACTTTCCACTAGAGCATCAAAAACTGATAGATTGCCAAACCCAACTAGCAGTAGTCCGTTTTAAGAAAAACAGTGAACACGAAATTTTAGAAACGCGAAATCAACAAATTAATTTACTAAAAAATCAGTTAAATAATATACTAGAATCTAACAGTATGTTTTTGGCAGAGCGGGCAAAAACACTTCAAAATTTAAAAACTCGTCAGTCTGAAATAGCAATAGCACTCGATGAACTGAGCGAATGGACAAGGGATGCCAACTCTAATATTTATAACTTATTTAAGCAGTCCTTACAACAGCGCCTATTTGTTACAGAAGACTTGATTTACTTGCCTAGAATAGGGCTGTCGCTTGCAAAGGAAGCTCAATCTGACAACTTACCTTGGAAAGACACTTGCGATCGCCTACTGCGGGAAATTAACCAACTAATTACCCAGTGTATGGATTGGGATGAAATCTGCAAAGTCGCTAACCGCATCTATTGGTTACTTTTCCAGACAAAAAATTCTCTAGCCGATCAAAACCTCAGCGCGGCGCATATTTCTTTGTGTGTTAATCAACTCAAATCTAGTATTGACAGTACCCAACCGTTGCAAAATATCAGCCAACTTTTACAAATTACCCAAAGGATTATTCGCCAGTCCAACCAATCTCAAGAACCTCAATATCATTATAAAACTGCGCTACAAGTAGAGGCGATTAAACAGCAATATGAAATTTTAATAGAGCAAAACAAGCCTAGCGATATTGAACTAAAGTTGAATAGTATTACAGCAAAATATCTTATTGAAATTACAACAAAATCTCAGATATTACTGAATGAATTGCAATCTCAAAACAACATAAAAATTAATCAATTAGAAACACATCAAAATAACTTACAGAAGACTCAATCTCCATTTGTTGTACTTTTTCAGATTAACGATTATTTCCAACTTCAATTAGATGAATTACAGCACCAGATAAAACAGATTGTTCAGGCGATCACAGAATTAGACAACCAGATTGCTGAACGCCATCAAGAGATACAAATATTGCAAGAAAATTTAAACAATCAAAGGAATTGGTGGCAAAACGTTTGGCAGTCTATTCCAAATTCCCTAAAAACAGATATTCCTACTACAGAATTATTCAACTCTGATTTTTTAACAAGTGTTCAACAACATTTTGAACCTTGGAAATATCACCTAGCTAAAGCCTCGTTTTACCTTGAACAATATGAGTATACCATGCAAAATTGGATTGCCAGATTACGCCAACCATCAGAGGAAGACCTGGAATCAATCAGCCGAAAATATTTAGAGAATGTTAATGTTGTGGGAATTACCTGCATCAAAGCAGCCAAATGGAATTTTTCTCAAAAATTCAGCCAATTTGATGTTGTAATTATTGATGAAGTCAGTAAAAGTACACCTCCAGAATTGCTAATCCCGGCACTTAAAGGCAAAAAAATCGTAATGATTGGCGATTATCGCCAGTTACCACCTATCCTTGATGAAGGAAATTTAGATGAAATAGCCGAAGAACTTTCAATTCCTAGAGATAGTGTGCAATTTTTAGAAGATTCGTGGTTTAAGCTTCAATTTGAAGCAGCGATAAATGGACAAACAGGGATAACGCGAAGGCTGAATATCCAGTATCGGATGCACCCTCAGATTATGGAAGCAATCAACCAGTTTTATAATGAGGGTGATGGCGGATTAACCTGTGGACTTTCCGATCCTGACAACCAACGCGCACATAATTTAGCAGGTAAACTTATTAGGGAAGATCAGCATATAATTTGGGTCAGAATACCTTCTGATCCAAATTTTAGAGAAAACCGAACAGGAACTTCTTATGAAAACGAGAAGGAAGTTGATTGTATAGAAAAATTGTGCAAGCAGATGAACGCAACCTGGGCTGCCAAAGTTGCTAACGGTGAATCCAAAAAAGAGATAGGTATTATCACCTTCTATGGCGCTCAGTTGAGACTTATTGATAGACGCATTTCCCGTGAACACCGTTTTCCTAACCTTGATATTCGCACTGGAACAGTTGATAGATTTCAGGGAATGGAAAAAGCTGTTGTCATTGTTAGCATGGTTCGTAATAACCACGAAGGAAGAGTTGGATTTGCTGAAACACCTGAACGGGTTAATGTAGCCTTTTCTAGGGCAAAAGAATTACTGGTAATTGTGGGATGTCACAAGCTTTTTACAAGCATTCCCATCTACCAAGAAGTATCAAACGTTGTCGAGCGTTATAGAGGTTTTATAGATGTCTCCAGTCTTCTCTGACCTACCAATTGATTCTCAATTAAATAAATTAGTAGAACAATTTCAATCACAAGATCAACTTTCATTCATAGGAGGAGGCTATCTTCGCTACAGCCTGAATCAAACAACCTTACAAGTAACAGTAAGTGAACCCCGTAAGGTAGATATATTTGAGGAATTTGTCTTGCGATCTGCTCTTGATATTATTCCTTCTCCGACAGAAACTGAAATAGCTGAGATGCTGGGTATTGATCCCATGTTTGTGCGAAATACGACTGCAACACTTCAGGCTTATAACAATTTGGCGATTAGTTCTGAATCCACGATTATGGTAAAGCCTGCCACGAAAGAATTATTTATCGATAAAAACTGTATTCTCAAGCCTAAATCTACTCAACAGATATATGCTATTGACGATGCTTTAACTGGAAATTTTAGTTTTAACATCACCCCTTTTAAGGATGCCCCCTTTGCTCTAAGGAGATTAGATGATTTAAGCGATTTAGAAAATGAATTTAATACACAGTCACGCTTAAACCTGGAAGCTTTACAAAGTTTTTTTTGCCATGAGCAGGAAAAAGTTGTAACAGGATATCAAGAGATAGAATCTAAAAAAGTTTTTAAATTAATAGGATTGTTACTTTTCCAAAAATTAAGTGGAGAGCATTTAGTAAAAGCTTTTGTTGACGAACATGAAGTGCAAGAAATTTCTAATAGGCTGACATCTCTAAAAAATCAAGAGCAATTCAGCTTAGAGAAATTGGCGAGTTTATTAATTCCCACAATTCCTAATGAGGTTATAACATCTCGAAGGGAGTCTAATATTCCAGATATTTTGGTAAGACAAAACCCAATAAGGTCTATCGAACCTGAACGAGTTTACATAGGTTTGCCACAACGTCTCGCTCATCTGATATTGTGGGTTGACCGTAGATATCGAACAAACATACTTTCACACATACCTGGTGGAAGTGATGTGGTTGTCGAATATCATGATGGACGAGTTTTAGGCTATGACTGGATAAAAATGCCTTGGGTTTATATTAGAACCTTCTTCGCCGGAATTGTAGAGTATGGCTCGGATGAATTCAATAGATTAGATAAGAATATGCAACTTCAAATTGCCAAAAATAAAATTGCAACATTGTATGCCAGGAAATACAAGGATGACGAGGAATATTCCACCGCTCCCTTTGAAAAGGCATGGGATTCAGAAACATCCAACGAAATGCCTTGGAAGTCATTAGAGAGATTTGACTGTAGACGACAAAAGCAACATTATTTTAATTTTGAGAAAATTTCGGGTTTTAAGCCGCAAAGTGTATCGGATTACTATGGATATGAACCAGAATATGAAGATCCTATAGATAAAGCTGAACGACTCTGGGGTATTCCCGATCCAAGACTGATAGAAGATTAGTGTGGTCGCCGACTCATCATTAAAGACAAAATCTTTTTAAAAGAATAAAATCAAACATAAGTGCAAGTATCAATTGCAATAGAGTAAAGCACCGATCCAAACTTTCGATATTCAAGCCAAGGAAAAACTGCGATCGCTCGTAGCTGCTGCTGATAATCGGTGCTTGAGTAGCAGGCGAACTGAAAACCGGGATAAGCTTAAAAGCCTTATTAGATAAGGATTATCCTGATAACGAAGATCATTGACGCTCTGCTGATCATTGAGTCATTACTCAACGATAAACTGAAGGTTTCAGCTTCTAAAAATGCTTGTATTACTCATGTAATATCTCTTAACCCGGTTTTCTGCTTCTCCAGCCCTGACCGCGCGATAGAGATGCACAGCACTGGCTCTCAAAACTATTGGTATCCCTTGGCTGTAGCAATCAATTTTAGAAAATTTTCAGAAAACAGTAGCCCCATCTCTAAATAAAGAGTATTGATTGACGCATCAACAGTTATCTTTAATTGTAATGGTTTAGCTTAAGCCAACTCACTTATGAGCCGAATCATGGCAGTTTTTAATCAGGCAGGAGGTGTTGCCAAAACCACCTTTATCCAAAAGCTGGGCTACCAAATAGCGCAATTGGGTCATCGCTTTCTGCTCATCGACATCGACCCCTAAGCCAGGTTAGTGCTTTTGATACGCGACAACCAGTAAAAAGGTAAATCCCTTTCCAGAGAGCGATGTTATGACCGCTCATGCCCAGGTGATCGCAAAGAGCGAGAAACCTTTCAGCAATAATCGCTTCAATTCATCTTAGGTTAGTATCTTTCTTGTCCGTTTTGGCACGGTTATGCCAAATACGCTAAATATAAAGGTAAAACAACTGCCAATGCTCGATTACGTCAGTGCAGGAATCGCGTTTTACATTACAATGCTTCCCGTACAAGAGTGGATATTGGAATTCCGCCTTGGTTATCTCGGTCGCTACTGGAGCTTGATAAGTGTTGTGGGCTTATTAATTGGCTTTTTGCTCTGTGCGCTGATATTTATACCATTAATTATTAATATGGTACTAGATCCGTTCAGATATCCAGATCATTTGGTTATGAGTGCGATCGCTGCGGTGATTTTCGGTGCAATACTTTGGCTGGGGCAGTGGCTAATACTGCGACAGACTGAGATGACACCAAGAGTTTTTGCGCTCATCAATACAGTAGTTGGAATTTTTGTCTTCTCTGTGCTGGTATGGTTCAATCAACAAAGCTTGCAGTGGAGCGGTGGCCCAATTGAAGGCTGGAGAACCGGACTCATATTTCTAGTGGGTGGTACAGTTACCGGAGCAGCGACGGGTAAAGCATTAGATTTTTACTGTGGACGAGTTGAGCAGCGATTAATCAGACTTGAGAGGGAGAGGGTAGAGCAAGAAACCCAAGAGCGAGAAAGGCTTTTGAAAGAAAGAATTGAGAAAGAGAAATTAGCGCAAGAACGCCTAGAAGCAGAGATGGCAGAGCGGAAAAGGAAACAGCGAGAGGCGGCTCAAGAGGAAGAACGCCTCTGGTACGAACAACACGGGAAGGATTATGCAGATTATGAATATGACGAGGAGGAGGAAGAATAACTTTGTGCTGACTATCTTGTTGGGGGTAGAGTGTAGGAAAAAAATCAAGAAAAATAAATATGAGTGCAAACATAAATAAACTTCTTTGCTACACAACGCTGGCATGAGCATTACTACACCCCACACCCAAAAGCCTTATAAATACAGGAATTTGCCGTTATCAAGCGTGCCATTCGGCTATAAATCAAAGTCAAGGCTGAAGGTTTCCGGTTCAGAATCTTCTTCTTTGTCTTGTGCAAATGGAGTTGAAGTCATTGAAGGAAGTTTGTTCGACTCAGTAGTAATCGGCGTGAAAGCTATTTGTTGTGTGGCTAATCCAACCTTGATGAAAACAAAATAGCAAGTCCCTTATAAAGTAAAGCGTCTCCAGACTCAAGAGCTTATCATAACCTCTTGGGGGCTAAATGGGGTAAAATCTCAACCAGTCGAATATACCCCACAAAGCCCCCACAAAGCCCCCGCTTAGGGGTCAAACTTTGCTCAAGCCTTTAAATAATCTTGGGGTACATATAGCCCCCATATAGCCCCCACATTTTTTTGAAATGTTTTCTATCAACGCAGTAAAAATTAATTTAGATCAGAATGCCTCCAGCGCTCTGAGGATTTTGAGTTTCCACCACGGGTTTTTTGTGAGTGCTGTGCCGAGTGTGGACGTGGCGAGTCATCATTGGCGATCGCCGACAGTACATTTTGGGTCAACTCTACTGGCTGGCTCATCAGTTATATTTAGCGACTGTCCCTCTGATTTATGGCAAGGATCTGGTTTGGTTGGAACCTGAATTGTTAGGCTTAGGTTGTTGTGGCTTGGGTAGTCTACCAGTGGATTTCATGTATACCCGTGTTCTAAATAACTCTGTAACAGTAAGGGTTATGGACTTTAATTTAAATGCTGCATCTTTACAAGTTTGAAATTTTTCAAAAATGCAGTTTTACATTTAGTCAAGTTTTCAAAAGTGCAACTTTGGATTTAGATAAATATTCAACTTAACAAGGTTGCATTTTTTTAATTATGTATTTACTCAAAAAGTCAATGTGTTATGTATAATGTGTTGCAACTTTACAGCATGGACAAAGTTCAGGTTTTTCAAAATGCACACTGTCAGCTCTATATCTTTGGCTGGGGGCCAGGGAAAAACTACAGTAGTCTTGTTCGTAGCAAGATTACTAGCTTTTCAAGGACACACTGTTTTGCTGGTTGATGCTGATCCTCAAAGTAGCTTAACGACTTTCCTGGGGCATACAGTAGAGCCAGACAGTCCAACACTCCTAGAAGTCCTAAAAAAACAGGTTAATACAGAAGACGGAATTTATAAGACACAATACGACAATTTGTTTTTAATTCCTTCTGATGACGCACTCGATAACGTACAAGACTATCTTGCTAGTAGTGGAACAGGTGCTTTTACGCTCAAAAAACGCCTAGCTTCAGTCGCTAAACTATTTGACTATTGTATTGTTGACGCTCCTCCGCAGCGATCGCAAATTTGTTTGACAGTGATTGGTGCAAGCGACGCTTTAATGATTCCAATTGAAACTTCTGTAAAAGGCTTACAGTCTCTAATACGCACACTAGAGCTAATTACTGAACTTCGGGATGATCAGGAAGCATTTAATGGTGAAATTCTTGGTGTAATTCCTTTTCGTGATCGATGGGTAGGCTTACGTCGCACAACAGAAAGCGAAAGTAATATTGAGTCAATGAAACAGATAAGTACCCAATGGTTAGAGTCTGATCTGGTACTGCCATCGATTCGAGAGTCAGAAAAGTTTAAACAAGCCATTAATAAAGGGCTGACTTTGCATCAGATGCACCAGGATGACTTAGCATATCCAATTGAAGTAATAGTCGAAAAAATTAAAAGGTTAAAATAAAACGTTATGAGTGACGCTAATGATATTCGCTCTATGCTTACATCTAAATCACGAGTTAAGGTAGCTCCTCGTGATCCATCTTTAAGCAATAAACGCTCTACTCCAGAGAGTAAACCACTGGTTGAAGTTGATGATGAAATACCTGAAACTGAAATAGATACATCTACGACATCTGCTACATCTGAAGATTTATCAGGATTAGAGACAGAACTAAATAACCTTCCTACTGTTGGCAAACGCTTGGCTGTTCATTTAGAGCAGGGAATTAGAGAAGATTTAGTTAAATTATGTGATAGCAACGATATTACACCAGAAATTTTAATTGAAGCTGCGATCGCTTTGTTACAAGAAAAACCTAACTTGAAGTCAAAAGTTCTAGCAGATGCCAAAGTACGATTAGCTAAACGCAAACGTGCTGGATTAGTACGGCGTACTTTGGCAATGATGCAAAAATATGGTGGAAGTTAGGTTTAAAACGGATCGTAGAAGCCGCCAGACTTTGGTGATTGCGGTAAGCCGTTGTCAGCTTACCGCGTAACTTACGTCTCAACTATTCCACATTCCAACCATCAAACAGATTAGGCTGATCAATTCCGTACTGCCTCTGCACCAGCCGCCTCAGTTCTGCCACCGAGTTAGCCGACTTCATCAGAACCAGGACTGATATAACGTGAGGAGATAACCTCTCCTTTGTTTCTTTCGACAGCATTTGGTGTATTTTGTACTTCCTCCTCCCGTTAGGCAAAATTGGATTAACGATATCGAGCTTGGCTTTTTCTTCTGGAGTCATCCAGTTGTAAACAAACTCCCAATAATATTTGCCGTTTTGTATGTGCTTTTTATGTAGCTTGCTTATCCGTGCTAGATTCTCCTCAAACTCAGTTTCAAAAAGTTTTGTCCAAGGACGCGGGGTATCAAGGATGCGAGAATCGTCTATGCGCCGTTGCTCAACTGTCCGCGACTCTCCCCAAACTTGCTCGAATCTGCTGATGAGTGAATCTTCAGATAAGGCATCAATTAACCTCCGAGCTTGTGCATTTCTTTTCGTGTCGAAATAGCGCCAGATTATTCTGGCATCCTTTACTGATATCGTTTCAGCACGGGTTCCCACGCCATTCACAGTATATTCAGCATAAAGGGTAACATGATTTAGTCCTTGTTCTACAAGGTTTTGATAGACTTTGGGTGCTTTAAAAGGTAACGTGATTAGCCAGTTACGATTGATACCAATTATTGAAAGGATTTGATTTTGAGACATGCGGTACTCTTTCGTCTGCTCTATCCTGATAGCATCAAACCGATAGCTGCCGATGTACAACTCAACAGCTTGGGCGGCTGCAAATTCTTTCTTAGCCATGATTGCTGTGACTTGAACCATAAAATGGCAATAATTGCCACTTTATGGTTCACAAACTAAGTGGCCAATATATACTTCTGTTTTTATATATAGGAAATTTATTTGGTAATGATTATCGCGTAGAGGGGAGAAGTGGGTAGTTGCGCGACGCGCAACTACCCACTTCTCCGTGATTATCATTTTTACTTGGGAAAAGCTATTTTGGCGATCGCCTTTCGTACAAACAGAGCGATCGCAATAAACAAATATCAGCGTTAACTCAAATATAGATAAAAATATAGTTTTGAACCATATCATGACCGCTTTAAACCATATCTGAGTACCAAAGTTCCAAATTTAGAATGAAATTGAAGTGTTTGAATACTCCTAAATTTAATAATGTTGAAATTAAACTTTTGGTCGCGTTATGATGCACATTTTAAACTTGCGGTCATTATTTGATTCATAGCATGAGATGTTGATTGTTTCAAAGCCTTGAGATTACGTAAACTTTTGTCACTTAAAGGAAAAGATGGCCGGAATTAAAGGATAAAGTGGCCGCCCTAAAAACCTGGAATGCTTATTTTTGCGTCGCCGTACTTTCGTCATAGTTTACAGGCGATCGCATTCAATTCTTTCAAATACGCTTGTGTCATAGGTTCTGTTCTGCGGCCACTTTATGCTTAGAAAACGGTCACTTTATCCTTTAAGTTACAACTTTTGGTCAGGTTATGATTCATTTTTTGGCCAATTTATCGTTCAAAGCACAATTGCTTTCTCCCCAAGAATTTCATCAATCCCTCGCGGAGCGCTTGCCAAAGCGATTATTAATTTTTTGAGGGTATAAAAAGACCCAGACACTAAATCTGGGTCTTTGAGGTTGGAAATTATCCCAAGATTTCAATCACAGCCGCTAGAATAGCTGGGGCTTTGTCTGAAACCGGAATGAATACCCGCTTTTTCCAGTTGATGATCTCGGTAAAACATCCAACAGCTAAGAGTCGCTCTGCCAGTGAGATAGCATTAACCAGTTCTATACGAGGTTCATTAGCAACGAAAGAACGTCGCAAGGTTACGCCACCCGGTAACTGCTGGGAATAGCCTTCGTTTAGCACTAAAGAGACTAACTCCTGTGGGCTTAACAGCTTATCCTTCAGTCCGAGTTGTTCAGCCACCGACTTAATATCATTAGCATTCACCACCCGACCGAGAATCTTTTGTCCATCGCTGGTTTGCAAGCGGAATACTCGACTATTCTGCTGTGGTAGGATTTTCCAGATGGGTAGGAGAATACCAGTTACCAAATGCAGGTAATCGGTTGTGAACTTGGGTAATTCGTTTACTTCAGTAGACCAAGCAGCAGTAAACGCATCAATAGAAACTTGCCCCCATGTGGAAGATTCCAAGTCTTGGACTGGTAGGCGAGTTTCTTTCTGTGGGCGAATCAGCAAAACTCTTGGGACAACTCCACCCTCAGAGTCGTATATACTATGTGTTGGAATTGACACAGCAGCATTGCCTGACTTGGAGTTGATCATGAGCTTTCCTTGATATTGAGTTGCGAACTCTAACATCTCGTCAGCAGTTCTGATGTTGTTTCTTTGGGTGCGTTCCACTTTCAAGTAATTGGTGACGCTACCAGTAACAGGATGAGTATATACAGCTTCCTGGCTCTCAACAGTAAACCGTTCAGCCCGTAAAGTCTCCACACCCATCTCATAGACACCAGCCGCGATCGCTGCTTCAATCTGCTGGCTCAAGAGTAGTTCAAACCTCTCGAAAATCATGTTTTGCATATCAATTCGTAAAGCCAGTAGTCGATTGAGGAATTGACGTAGGGGTGGGAGGTCGATTTTCATGCCGCCTTCATGAGAAGTTAAGCACAATCCAGTCATTTGCTCAAACTTTCCTAAAGGGACTTCATAAAATCGACCTTGGAATATCTGCTTGAACAGTTCATACAGTGCATATTCGGCGTAGTTTGACTCAAGGTTATCTTTGTTTGAAAATATCCCATTGCCTCCGGTTTGCCTTTGCCCCCTTGTGAGTGCGCCCAAGCTATCCAGCCGTCGAGCAATAGTGCTGATGAATCGGCGTTCACCAATGACGTTAGTGGTAACAGGTCTAAACACGGGTGCTGATGCTTGGTTTGTACGATGCGATCGCCCAAGCCCTTGAATTGCGTTGTCTGCTCTCCAGCCGGCTTCTAACAAATAATGCGATCGCCGCCGACGATTCGCAGCATTTAGATCAGCGTGATAACTTCTGCCTGTCGCACCAGCGTCACTGAAGATGAGGATTTGTTTGTCACCCTGCATGAATGCAGCAGTTTCAGCAATATTCGCGCCACTACCCCGTGAATCAACGAACAAACGTCCAGATTCATCTTTCAGAACTCGTTTGCTACGACCTGTAACTTCGGCAATTTGTTTGTGCCCAAAGTGCCACAGCAATTGTTCTAATGCGCCAGGGATTGGGTCAAGGCTTGCTAGTCGATCAACTAGAGTATCTCTCAAAGCTACAGCTTCTTGTGAAATAACTGGAGAACCATCGGCATCAAAGACTGGCTCGGATCTTTCTTCTCCATCAACGCCAGAATGGATGGAATGCAGATGAACAGGGAAAGCACTCATTAAGTAGTCCATCACATATTCTCGTGGGGTCAAGTCAAGATTGAGATCCTTCCATTCCGAAGCCGGAACTTCATCAAGTCGTCGTTTCAAAAGTTCTTCATTAGTCGAAACTATTTGAATGACAATTGCAAGACCAAGGGATAGATCCTGCTCAATCGCTTTGATCAGGGTAGGGCATTTCATCCCTGTCAGCAGATGATTGAAGAATCTTTGCTTGTGTGACTCAAACTGCGAGTTGGCAGACATCTTAGCAGCACGATTGTACGTTTTTGCGCCAGAGATATTACAAGCTTCTAACGCTTTTTCTAAATTATTATGAATAACCTGAAAAGCATCGGAGTAGCTATTGTAAATCCGTTCCTGCGTGGGCGTTAAATCAATGTAGAGAGTTTGATACTCAACTCCCTCGAATGAAAGGCTCCGCGCCAGATACAGTCCCAAAGCCTTGAGATCCCTGGCGACCACTTCCATCGCAGCGATACCACCGCCCTCAATGGATTCCACAAAATCCTCACGGGAGGTAAACGGAAAGTCGCCCGTCTGCCAAAGCCCCAGACGATTTGCATAAGATAGGTTAGAAACCTTCGTCGCTCCAGTCGCGGAGACATAGACAACTCTTGCCTGCGGTAATGCGTTTTGCAACCGCAGCCCAACAATGCCTTGCTGGGATGCTGCAACCATGCCCAGTTTACCCTCTTGCGCCATTGCGTTACCCATCGCGTGACACTCGTCATAGGCGATTGTTCCCTCAAAATCCTTACCTGCCCAGTCAACAATTTGCTTAAGCCGACTTTTGCCGTTCTTTTGAGAACGTAGAGTTGAGTAGGTGCAGAACAGAATACCTTGGGTGAAAGGGATGGGGTCGCCAAGTTTGATGTTGCTCAGGTCAATGATATCTTTTTCACTACCTCCGAGCGCACACCAATC
>NZ_JACJSH010000035.1:0-81488 GCF_014698055.1 Nostoc sp. FACHB-133 | reverse complement strand
TACCAGCCACCACCGAATCTAGCGCAGCGTTCCCCTGTTGCGTCAATGTTCACAGTCCCGGTTTTTTGTTCACGATCGCTTGACTTTTAAGACAGTCGCTACGTCTAGCTCTGAACACGGAAGTTGAGCCTTTGAACACGGAAGTTGAGCCTTTGAACACGGAAGTTACACCTTTGAACTCGGAAGTTACACCTTTGAACTCGGAAGTTGAGCCTCTGAACACGGAAGTTGAGCCTCTGAACACGGAAGTTGCACCTTTGAACTCGGAAGTTGCACCTTTGAACTCGGAAGTTGCACCTTTGAACACGGAATTTGCACCTTTGAACACGGAATTTGCACCTTTGAACACGGAAGTTGCACCTTTGAACACGGAATTTTGAAAATTCTAAGAGAACAGGTGAAGATTTTGTTTTATTACCCACACTACGCCAGCCGTGACTAAAGGCACACTGAGGTTATCTGTGCCGTGGGGTGAGACTGCCTCTACTAGGGTGGCGCAAGTAGCAGCTACCACCGCCATCAACAATGCCAACCCTAAACTTAAAGGTGTTCCTAGGGGACTCAGTGATGAACCAGGTAGCAGCAACAGCACTAATAAAATCACTACCGTACTCGCCACAAACATTACTGCCGAACCTTCCCAGGAACGCACTGAATTTCCTACTTGGTATTTATGCTGCCCGAAACGTCTACCAATTAATGCTGCTAGTGCATCACCCCAGGTCATCGCCATTATCCCAGCAACAGCGATCGCAACGCTATCTACTGGCCCGTCTGGTCGCCACAGTAGTCCGAAAAGCAATGTCACTGAGATAGCGAAATAAACAGTACCAGGTGAGCTATCCTGAGTATCCATTGCCCCAATGAATCGGTAGCGGTAGAACAGGTAGTTAAGTCCTATAAAGGTGGCAAAAGGTATAATTCCGATTTCCCAGTGATTAAATAATCGCAGGACACCGAAAACCCACATCCCTGCACCAATATGGATTACCTTGCGGGTCAAATCCGGCTTTACATCAAACAGCCTACGCAGTCCCTCGCCAAGCACAAGTAGACTAATCGCGTAAATATAAGAAATTGCTAGCCCGATAAAGTCATTGTTTGTCATTTGTCATTGGTCATTGGTCATTTGTCATGGGAATTGGGCATGGGGCATTGGGTATGGCTGAAGAATCAATAGTTCTTCTTTCCCTGCCTCCCCTGCTCCCTTCCTTCTTCACTTAGTGCGATCGCTATTTCGTCTCAGATTTTTTTCTAGTAACGAAACGCTACCAATACCTTGAAGAATACCACGACCGATTAAACCTAAGCCACGACCAATTATTTGGGTAAGGATGAAGACTATACCGCTACCTAAAAAAGATAATAGTGATTTTAAACGCGGTGCGATCGCATCACTAAATTCTAAAAGTAAAGTTACTATTAAAGGAATATTAGAAAGTTTTGCTAACTCCTGATTCCGAGGAGCATAAACTGAAGTTTTGGCAATACCACGAGGGGCAATAACAAATAGATCATAGCGACTTTCAAAAACTGCTTTCGGCTCCTCTATATAATTAATTAGACGATACTTCCACGATAAATCATTTCTAAAACGTTCAATTTCTCTGGTGGAAATAAATTCCCTGCAATATAAATTTTGCTTCATGATTTCCACATCTGCTAACGAATTTAACAGTGGTTGTACTACTCCATTCGCTACCTGAATCAACAAGTTCTCTAAAATCATTAATGCTTGGGACTTTGCTTCAGTGCCTAATACAGGATATGACGTATTATCAATTCTCAATTCCGTTTGAAATATTAAATAAGAATATAACTCAAAAACTAGCGGAATCTTGTTGAGAATATCTCTTTGCACAGCTTCTAGATTTTGCAGCAAAAAATTAACAATTTCTATGTTTTGATTCCCTATTTTGATTCGAGAAAATTTCCCAAAAAAATCTGTAATTGCTACTTCCCATAAATCGCGCAATAAGATATTTTTTACCTCATATAATTGATTCACGTCGAGTTGAGAAGCACGCAGTTCATCCAACTGCTCAGTCAATTTTTGCAGGATAAGATAAAGCAATTCCCGCTTTTTATCTTCACGAAAGATGTCAATTTCTAAAGGGACATCTGTGACATTTCGTAAAGGAAATTGAAGCTTGGTAATGCAAGATGCAAACAAGTTAAATTGTAGTGTTCCTAGACTAAGTAAAGGTAAAACAGTTTGCCGTGGCTGAATGGCACTACTCAATGAAGGGGTAAGAGGTGGCTCATCAGCAACCGGAATATCTTCCTCTTGCCTTTCTTGTGATGAAACTAACAACCGATTTAGCAACCAACGAGCCGCTAGCAGTTCTCGCCTCTGTCCAGCTAAAACTGCCCGATCTAATACTGCTAATCCAGGAACTTGTAATTGTGCTGTGACTGCGGCTAGGGTAGCTTCAATGTAACCAATTCCTGACAAACGTAAATTATTTCGCTGTCTATAAAAAGGGAGTGGGGAGTTGGGGGAGACGCGATTAATCGCATCTCTACTAGGGAGTGAGGAGTGAGGAGTTGTGATTGCTTCCGTGTTTCGAAACCAATATTCACCACCATCTGCAACTTCTTGCATAGCAGCGACTAACTCAGGAAGTGGTGTACCCTTGGGGCAGTAGCCATTTACACCAATAGATTTGGCCGCTAATAGCAGTCCTTGCTCTTGCACAGAACTAAGAAGCAGAATTGGCAGGTTGGGATATAAGGCTTTGAGTTGCCGACAGAATTGTAAACCTAGCTGCTGGCTGGTGATGGAGCGACCATTACCGAATTCCAAAACCACCAAATTCACCTGTTTAGGGTCTTCTTGGGCAATTTCTGCTAAAATCTGCAAGGCAGTGGTATCAGTTTCTACTACTCCTGTTACTTCCAGGTTAGGAATTGCTTCCAAAGCTACCCGTAATCCCAGACGAAAAATTGGGTCTTGGTCGAATAACAATAATTTTAAAGGGCGATCGCTCATAGTCTACTCAATTACACAAGCACTGTTTTTTACCAATCAGAAAACAGCTTTGATACAAAACTTTGTCTCCACCTATTGTTACCTGTTTTCGCAAACTGAATAAATCGATCATAATTGCCATAAGCAGCTGTCACTGTGTAATTAAATGAACTTGAGTATTCGGAACTGGTTAGCAGAACGCTATATCGCAATCAATCAAATCAGAGGATTTTCGGCGGGGCAATTGGCAGGTATTGCCTACCGGATTGTTCAGGATATGGAAGTCAAAAGCCTCATGCCTTTTGATATCTGTACCTTGGTAGAGGTTTTAGAACTGCCTTTAGGGATTGTTTGGGAAGAAATCAGTCTGATTTCGCAGTTAACACAAAACCTGTTGCGTAGCCTCAGCCAAAAAAAACCGTTAAAACGTAATGAGGGCACATGGCTAGCGTTCCAAATTGCCTATCTCCAGGCTTTGCAAGCAATTCTAGAGCAGGAAGCAAGCCTAAAAAGACCGTGGTTAGATCGGGCAAGTATACCAATCCAAGCACAAGTACTTAAAGAAGACGTTGGTAAACTCATCCTCCAAGATTCGCAACTGCAAGGATTGCTGAAAACTCTCAGCCCAGGTAAATTAACTGATACACAAGCCGAACAAGCACTGTCTCTGATTGCAGATTCTTTACTGGTGCAACAAATAAATCATGCTGTCATCGCTTGGTTTGTTGCCAATGGTGCAGAAGAATATGAAGTTAAACTCTTAACACAGCGTTTAGTTCACTCACTTCCTGGTGACATACTCGTAGTGGTTACTGAAAATGCTGCCCCTTTAGCCCAACTGCAAAAGTTTTTCCGTTTGGGAATTTCATTAGCCCCCAGTTTTATCGCTCCAGAAGCTGGTTCTACAGTTGGTGAGAAAATTGACTTGCATCGAGAACATTACCGGGCAAGTTTGATTAAAAACCTCAGTCTGCCTTTACTTATAGAATCCTTTGCTCTCAAGGATATCTATGTGCCACAAAAAGGCTTACCAATAGAGGAAAGTATTTCTGATGTGGATAAAAAAGCTGTTAAGTCAGTTGATTTAAAAACATGGGCGCAGCAACAGCTAGCTGATTTAGAAACGATCGCTGTCATTGAGTCGGAACCTGGTTTTGGAAAAACCAGTTTTTGCCAACTTTGGGCAGCAGAGATAGCGCAAGAAGTTTACCCTATTTGGATGCCTATAGTAATTAGGTTAAGGGATGTAAAATATGGCAAAACTTTAATCGAAACTCTAAATTCTGCTTTTAATGTTAATCTTTCAACCTGGTTAGAGCAAGAAAATATTCCTTGTCTGTTGCTGCTGGATGGTTTGGATGAACTGCCCCCTTCTGCTTATGGGGTAAGGGCAAAAGCAATTTTTGTTCAGCAACTACTGAACTTCCAATCTCAACATAGACACAAAATTGTATTAACGAGCCGCTCAACAACATTACAGGAAATCGCCCCAGAGATCCCCCTATCATTGAAGCGAATTATCATTCAACCGTTCGACGTGGACGAATTCAAACAATGGTTTCAGCAGTGGGCAAAAGTACAATCATTGGCGATCGCTCAAAATTTCTTTACATTCTTAAAACAGTCAGGCTTATTTGCCAGTCAATCAAGGTTTCCAGAATTATCTACCCTTGTTCGTCAACCCCTAATGTTGCATTTATTGGGGATTTTACACCGCGAAGGACTGCTAAATGATGAAGTATTACAACTAGCTGTTAATACCCCAAAGTCTTCTGTGGTATGGGAAATTTATCATCGCTTAAGTCGATGGTTGTTGGGCTATCCGCTAACTGGTGGGATTAAAACGATGCTGCTGCGCTCAGGATCGGCTCATATCCACCGGACTCCAGAAGCGATCGCTAATTTACTTGCTAATAATCATCCTCAAGATTTACTCGATCAAATGCAAGCGATCGCTCTGAAAATTTTACACTCACAACGTCATCAAATTAATTTGGCTGGTGAATTTAACAATTTACCAGGATTTTATTTTAAAATTCGGGACTTAGAAAGCTCAGAGAAAACTAGTTTAATTGAGTTTTCGCATATTAAGTTAGGAGAATTTCTTTGTGCTAAGGCTGTGACTGCTGAGTTGAAATTATTAACTCAGTGCCAAAATGAGGCTTATGGTTCCCTCACTTTTGTAGTTGATTCTCCCAGTAGCGTTGCCCAGCATATTTACAATTTACTCGGTTATGGGATACTGAGCCAGGAAATTGAAGAATTGGCGATCGCAATTTTACGCCGTGAACAAAAGCACAAGTTTTCTTTTGAAGTTTTGTTTCAACGTCTTTTGTCTTTCTGGCGTGCTTACTGTCAAGGCTATTGGTTAGATGAAGGGATAGCCCACAAAGCTTGGACTCATTTCCACGCACTACAAAACCCGGTGAATGTTGAGCAAGTCAATGCTGCGGTGGGATTAAATGTATTTTTATTGCTTTGTGCTTGCTATCGAGAAACCAAAATCCCTTTTTGGCCTTGTGGGAATCCGCTCAATTTAACAGAATTCAATCCAGAAGCTTTAAGTGCGCTAATTGCTAGAACAAACGTTCTCCACAAAAGTGCCTTTGCAACCCGAATCAAGTCTCTGGCTGGACTCAATTTATCGGGAGCCTCTTTGTTGCAAGTAATGTTAACTGGGATAAATCTTGAGCAGACAAACTTATCCAATGCGGAGTTAATTGGGACTAATTTAGCTGGAGCCAATTTGCAACAGGCTAATCTGACAGGCGCAAACCTTCAACAAGCTAACCTTACAGACGTAAACCTCGAACAGGCAAACCTGACAGGCGCAAATCTTCAACAAGCTAACCTTACGGGAGCAAATCTTAATTCAGCCGATCTCACCAAAGCTTGCTTCTTTGATGCCATCCTTCCTGAGGCTGGCAAAAAATTAGCTGCTGATAATGGTGCCTTGTTCTCTAAAGAGTCGTTTCAAAGACTGAAAAATTTGCGATCGCAGCAACCCTTCTTAAACACCATCCAAGTTACGCCAAACACAGATAAAAATTGGAATAAACCCCCTGCAAGCGGACTAATTGAAAGCTCCGAAGGCACAATTTTACCCGTGGGTTTCTATGATGATGATGTCGATGATGAAACAGTTTTTGGCAATAATTCTATTGAGCAATAGGGCTTTGGGCAAAACAGTTCCGAGTGCTGAGTGAAGAGTTAGGAGTTACGAATTCTCCCCCTGCCTCCCCTGCTCCCCTGCCTCCCCTGCCTCCCCCTACTCCCTACCCTTCTTCAGGGTTACGGTAGCCAACAAAGTTAATACTGTAGTCAGTAATTCGCACTCCTGTTTCTTCTTCAATTTTGCGAAGCAAATCTTCTGGTAGTTCCACATGAACATCAAGAATTTGATTTGTATCCACACAGTTAATATGACTGTGAGAGTCACTGATATTGCCATACAAACGCCCATCACAGCGTTCAATACATTCAATAATGCCTTGACTGGATAATGCTTCTAAATTTTGATAAACAGAGGTATGTCCGATCTCTTTACCTTCTTGGTTCAAGCGATCGTAAATCTCTCTAGCAGAAAGATGTTCATTTGCTTGCCAAAGTAATTCCAGAATAAAGCGACGCTGACGACTGACGCGCATACCCAGGATTTGACACCTATCTAGCGCATCTTCTAGAGAACGAATTGGTTTTGTTGAAATTGTTTGTTTTTGCATATTACAGCTTGTTAACTGTTAAGGGAATTTTCCCACTTCAATTTTTATTGGTTATTTAATATATGCAATAATATTGCACACCATTGTTCTACCTGTACTTATGTTTTGGCTTGTGATGCTTCGGAAGTAACAGGTGGCGATAAATAACGATCTATTTTTTGCTTGCTGATGGCTACTTTGTCAGACCTTAATCTAAAACAAACTCATTACAACTTTAACTTAAAATTGCTGGAAATGTCCACTTTGGGGCAGGTGTTGCCTAGAGGCAATAAGCAAGAGGAAAGAAGGCTTTTTGAGTTGTACGGAGTTTATTCAAAAATCAAATATGAGTCCTATATGTAACCTATGTAGTAATTTTTTAGTTAAACATGGGTATTTATCGCAGTCATGAAAGTAATATTTAACTATAGAAAGATCCGATACACGTGACTAACGTAAGTGTAGTCCGCCGCAGGTATCGCTAGCGGATGATATCAAATCTAGCAATAGATAGATATTTTTTATAAACAGCAAAAACTAAGTAAAAGTATCAAATAAATTTGAGAAGGTCAGATTTATTTCTAAACCTTGTATAGGTTGACCAAAATTATTAGCAAAAAAGTATTAGTAAATACCAATTAATTTCTCAAAGTCAATGTAGCGTCAATCCCTGAAAGCTGCTACTGTAGATTGTCGATCCTAAAGTTGAGCAAAAAGAAAGTGGCTGCTGAGTCAAAGACAATTGCGATCGCACTCAATAATGACTTCATTAACAATCTGGATCTTTCGCCTGCCTCAACGGTGATTGAACAACTGCTGCAAGATGGGGCCGCATCCCATGAACAGCAGCTACGCTTTGATATCAATTACGATCTCGAACCTGGCGATCCACGAGAACTCTCAGAAATTCCAGAAATACGGCTGTGGTTTGTGCGCCTAGATGCCAAATACCCCTGGTTAGCATTTTTACTAGATTGGAAAGCTGGAGAATTTGCTCGTTATGCCGCCATGCTAGTACCACACCAGTTCAGTTCTCAAGATGGCATTCAGTACAATCCTGAAGCCTTAGAAATATTTTTGATGCACAAAATCTTTGTTTTAGGTGATTGGCTCAAACAGCAGGATATCCCCAGCCTCTCGCGGTTAAAGTCTATGGCTCAAATGCTGGGTTATGAATTAGATGATGCTTTTTTTGAGATATTTTAATAAGAATTCAGGAGTCAGGAGCCAGAATTCAGAACAGGGTTAAGCGACTGGTGGATAGCGTAGCGTCTCATAGAGAACGTCTTGATTCTGACTTCTGTTAGCGGTAGCGGGGCGTTTAGCCCATTCTGACTTCTGTATTCTTCTTCAATACTGAAATAACCGCAAAATCTAGCTGTCACAACCAGGTTTTGCGGTCATTCAACAAACGGATGACTACATTAGATATCCAATAGACTAATTGCAGAAATTGGGACAAACTGCTGGTTTAGCCACCCCAGATTTTCTCTAAAACTGCGTTTGGTGAAACATCCGCTGTTTTTCCCGTGGGGGATGCAATAGCCAGGAATTTATCGTTTTTCGGCAACAACTTAGCTGGATCGGTGGCCCCAAATAGGGCAATGGTATAGGTTTGGACTGCAACACTCAGTTGTAGTGCCGGACTATCAGTAGACAACATCAAATTTGCCCCGGCGATCATAGCAGTTAACTTGCCAATATCATCTGGGGCAGTCACCTTGATATCTGGAGAAGACCCCAGAAGCGATCGCACAAACTGTTCATCGCCGATTCCCTTAACAACCACCACAGGCAGGTCAGGCTGCTTATCTTGGAAACCTTGAATAATTTGATGCCAACTTTCGACAGGGTAGATTTTATCCAGTTCTTTAGCCTGAGATAACTGGCCAGAACCGCCATGAATCAAGATATAGCCTGTTTCATGCACTCCTAAGCGTTTCTGTTCTTTTTGTGCCCACTCAATATCTGGTTTGGGCACATTTACTGCTAACTCTGGGACAGGACTATTTATTTCCAATGGTTGCAGCAAATCGTGATATACTGCCGCCGCATACTGGGATGCTTTAAATGGCACAGCGTGGGTCAGAAAAACCGAACCATTGCCTTTGTAGCCAATACGTATGGGAATTCCCGTCAACCAGAGCAAAAGACTAAGCAACCAAATTTGCTTAACAACAATGACAACATCGTATTCGCGATCGCGAATTGTCCCCACCAAGTTACCCCAATCTGCCAGACTATTACGGTCGTTAAAATCAAAGTTCAGCACCTCGTGAACTGACTTGCTCACTCGGTAGGCAGCCTTTGACCGGGGTTCAACAACGACATCTATTTGAGCGTCAGGGTAATTGCGCTTCAGGTCATCTAGAGTCGGAAAGAAGAGAATTTGGTCGCCAATTCCGCCAGGTACAAGGGCTACTACTCGCATAATATTTATTGACGCTTACTCGCTCCCTATTTTAGGGGAAAATATATAGCTTAAAGATTGAGGAATTCTGTGTATTTACTAATTCCATCTGCGGGAATCGGAAAAAGAATGGGTAGTAACCGCAATAAACTCCTGCTGAAAGTGCGATCGCAACCAATTATTGCTTGGACTCTATTAGCCGCAGAAGCCGCCAATACAATCAGTTGGATCGGGATTATTTCTCAGCCTACCGATTGGCCAGACTTCAGAGCAATTCTCGCCGATCTCAAGCTCACTAAACCAGTGCAATTGATTCAAGGCGGCTCCACGCGTCAAGAATCTGTTTACAACGGCTTGCAGGCTTTGCCACTAGTCGCAGAACAAGTGTTGATTCACGATGGCGCTAGATGTCTCGCCACACCAGATTTATTTAACTCTTGTGCCCAAGCCATTCGCCACTGCCCCGGTTTAATTGCTGGTGTACCGGTCAAAGACACCATCAAAGTTGTCGATGAACAAGGCATAATTCAAGAAACACCCGACAGACAAAAATTGTGGGCGGCACAAACTCCCCAAGGATTTGATGTCAAGTTGTTGAAACAGTGTCACGCCGAAGGTGTCCGTCAAGGTTGGGAAGTAACTGACGATGCCGCTTTATTTGAAAAGTGCGGCATCAAAGTCCGAATTGTCGAGGGAGAGGAGACAAATTTAAAAGTGACGACTCCACAAGATTTAGCGATCGCAGAATTTATTCTCACAACTAGAGGATTTTAAGGAATGGGGAATGGGGAATGGAGGGCAGGGAGCAGGGGGAGCAGGGGAGGCAGGGGGAGCTTTCAAGGGTAGGTTTTTTAGAATCTCAAAAATAGTTGAGAAAATTCTCAATTGTTTAACGTGGTTTGGTCATTTCAGGATTTAAGCATCGGCTGAAATAGCCAAAAAATGATCAAATACAAAATACCTACCCTTGAAAGGGCAGGGGGAGTAGGGGAAGAAGAACTATTGATTCTTGAGCTATGCCCAATGCCCCATGCCCCATGCCCCATTCCCAATTTGAGAGTATCAAACAATATTTTGACAATTTACGATATAATGCCACACACTTGTTGATTATTAGTTGTCATGTACTAATGACCAATGACTAATGACTAATGACCAATGACTAATGACTAATGACTAAATGATTACAGCCACAGCGACGAAGATAGAAGCAATTCTCTATTTAAAGGGTAAACCCTTGTCGCTCGGCGAAATCGCCGAGTATGCAGCGTGCGATCGCGCCACTGTCAAAGAAGGCATAATTGAACTCATGGACAATTATGCCCACCGAGATAGCGCCCTAGAGGTAATAGAAACCCCTGATGGTTACAGTTTGCAACTACGGTCTGATTTTCAGGATTTAGTGCAAACGATGATACCAGTAGAATTGGGTGTAGGTGCATTGCGGACTTTAGCTGCGATCGCCCTTAATAGTCCTATACTCCAGAGCGACTTAATTAACTTGCGCGGTTCAGGAGTATATCAACACGTTCCCGAACTCGTAGAACTTGGTTTTATCCGCAAACGCCGAGACAGCGATTCTCGCTCCTACTCACTCCAAGTAACCCCAAAATTCCATCAGTATTTCCAAATCGAACAACTCCCACAAATACTTTCTAACAACCAAAAGGAAGAACAACTAGAACTAGAACTAGAACTAGAACTAAAGGGAGTAGGGAGTGGGGAATAGGGAATGGGGAATGGGGAAGATGAGGGAGACAAGGAGGACAAGGGGGAGTTATTGAAATAAGTCTCTTCCTTGTCTCTTCTTCATGCCAATTCCCAATACCCAATCCCTACTCCCCATTCCCCAATCCCCAATACCCAATCCCCAATCCCCAATCCCCAATGACTTATACCCGTGGTGAATGCGCTAGCCTTGTACTATGGTTTAGAGTAGAGTTAGCAATTAAGCTAAATAAAACTGCCAATGGTGTTTAATCCTGACTTTTTAAATGACAACTCCGAGGAACACCCCAATCAACTTCTTTCCGACCACGCTGAGGAATACCCCAATCAGTTACTCAAATATCTACAACATCAGTCTCCTGATGTTCTAGCGAGGATTGCTCAATCCGCCAGCCCTGAAATTAAACAAATCATCTCGCAAAATGTCCAAGGGCTAGTGGGAATGCTCCCGGCAGAAAATTTCAACGTGCAAATTACAACAGATCGGGATAACTTAGCTGGGCTTCTAGCGTCGGCCATGATGACGGGGTATTTTCTGCGCCAGATGGAACAAAGAATGCAGTTAGAGCATTTGTCTAATGGTCAATAGTCAATAGTCAAACATTCTGGGACTATTGACTACTTCCTTTCAGGATAAGCTCCTGATTGTACTTTGAAGGTTTGAATTTTCCCGCTACGATTGACCTCGATAGCTATTATGTCCCCAACTTTGCTGGACTCTACCAGCTTTTGAACTTGGGCCGAGGTTTTAACTGGTTTACCGTTAACTTTTTGAATCACGTCTCCAGGAAGCAATCCTCCGCGCTTGGCTGGGGAATCGCCTGTAACTCCTTTAATCACAATGCCAACATCCTGCTGAATGTTCAGTTGATTTTCTTGATTAATCTGCTGTTTTTTGATGGCAGAAAGGTCTGCCATTTCAACACCTAAGAAGGGATGTTCTACACGCCCTTTGGTAAAAAGTTCATTGGCAATGCGGGCGGCGGTTTCAATGGGGATCGCAAAACCGAGTCCTTGAGCATCAGCGCGGATGGCAGTATTAACACCAATCACTTCGCCTTGAGCGTTTAATAAGGGACCACCGGAATTACCAGGGTTAATTGCAGCATCAGTTTGGATAAAGCTGACTCGCTTATCTGGTACACCAACTTGAGTACTGGTGCGATCGGTAGCGCTGATAATGCCGATAGTGACAGTATTATCTAAACCTAGAGGGTTGCCAATTGCGATCGCCCACTGTCCTGGTATTAAGTTTTGCGAATTGCCCAGTTTCACAGTTGGCAAATGATTCGCTTTTATTTTCACCACTGCCACATCTGTCACAGAATCAACTCCTACCACCTTGCCCTCTAAACTTCGACCATCCTTGAGGGTGACTTGTACTGTATCTGTATCTGCTACTACATGAGCGTTAGTGAGTAATTCCCCATCCTCGCTCAAAATAAATCCCGATCCTGTACCGCGCTCAATCCGTTCTTCGGGAATTGGTTGCTCATCCTCTCCAAAAAATCGCCGCAAGAGCGGATTTTTTAATGCGTCAGAGATGGGATTGGCAACTTTGCGAGTGGCATTAATTCGCACCACAGCCGGGCCAACTTTTTGCACTGCCGTCGCAATAAAATTCACATTATCGCCTCCAGTAGCCCCAATTGCTCCATTAGGAGAATTTGGCACTACAGATTCTGGAGGCAAAGCCATTGTCACATTTCTTAACTGTTGGAATGAGGAATTTTGTAGTAGGAGATAGCGACTGCCAAACAAACCTGCACCACAGCCAAATACCACTAAGAACAAATAAACACCTAGTTGCTTTAAAGATAACTTCATAACAATTCTGCTTAAGGACAACAATGCAGTTGCTAATTTCTAAGTGTAGTCAAGCTAACGGCAAGTGGACAGATCAATTTACGAGGAATTAAGCATTGGGCATTGGGAATTGGGAATTGGTTATTTCCCCCTTGCTCCCTTTGCTTCCCCTGCTCCCTTTGCTCCCCTGCTCCCCGATCTCCCCACTTCCCACACTCTCCATCTAAAATTTAAAGTTAATGCGCTCTTGATCTGTATACATGACTTTACCCTTTCGTCAACTGTTTCTCTGTAGCCTAGTTAGCACCTTGAGCCTAGTAAGCATACTGCCAAACTTGAACAGTGCTAACGCTGCTGTAGGTGGTTGCCCGATTCCAGCCCTATCTCGCTTCCAACGCCATAAAGTTGTTCGTGGCGAAACTTTGGAGAGCATAGCGCAGCGCTACAATCTCATACCTACAACTATTATTGGCATGAATCCAGCTTTGCAGAATGGCGCGGTCGTAGCCGTTGGTAGTGTGCTTCAAATTCCTCCCTACAATGGGATTGTAGTTGAAGTACCTCGCGGTCAAACTTGGCGACAAGTGGCAGCACAATACAAAGTTCGTGCTGATAGCCTTTTTGAGGTGAATGGCTGCCAACAAGACCCCAGAATTGTGTTTGTTCCGGGGGTAAATTGGTCGCCCAATGGTGTTGTAACTAAGTCCCCTTTACCTACTGATGCAGGTACGCCAAACCGTGCATCCCTTTCTGGATATCCCTTGGCACAAGTTGCAAATGTAGGATTAGCTTATGGATGGCAAATTAATCCGGCGACAGGTGAAGTTTTTTTCCACAGTGGTGTTGACTTATTAGCACCAGTTGGGAGTAATGTATTAGCGATCGCTCCTGGAACCGTAGCCTTTGCTAATGACCAAGGTTCTTATGGCAAGTTGGTCATCATTAACCACAGTGGCGGGCTTCAAAGCCGCTACGCCCAACTTGATACCATCAAGGTTACTGTTGGTCAGCAAATAAAAAAAGGAGACTCACTAGGAACAGTAGGCACTAGTGGAAAACCAACTTCCACTCAACCGCATCTCCACTTTGAAGTGCGTTCTAGCTCATCTCTGGGTTGGGTAGCACAAGACCCAAAGGGTTATTTGAAGAAATGAAGAAGTGGGAAAATCAGGGAGCAGAGGAAGCAGAGGGACAACGGGACAAGGGGTGAGAACTTGAAACAAGTCTTTCCCCTTGTCCCCAATTCTCCTTGTCCCCAAGTCCTCTTCTCAATTCCCAATTCCCTATGTCCTATGCCCAATTCCCAAATTCGCTAGATTTTATGATGTGCATTCCTGCCTCTGCAAACCTTGCAAATGCTGCATCTGCCTGTTCTGTGTAGTCCACAATATTTGGAACAACAACGGGAGAAGTGCAATCTTCTAAGAGATAGATTTTTTGAGCAAGGGTAGCATCTACCTGTTTAATTTCTGTTAATAAATCGTCAATTGTCCAGGCGACGCAATGACTTTTAGCTTGACCACCAATAATAACAGTATCAAATTCTAAAAGTTGCTTAATCAAACGGGTATTTTTTTGACCAAGTGGACGTTGTTCAAAATCTTCCAACACCTCTGGACGTAAGATCGAATAGTTTTCTGTTAAAGGATTTTCACCCTTGATTTCAAATTGTGTTTGGCTTTGACGAGCAATACTGTGGAAAAATATTGCTTCCTCCACCGATGAAACTAAAGCATGACCAATACCGCCCAACATAGAATGATAAGGCCAAATTGTGAGGGGATATTTACCATCTTGGCTGAGTTTTCTAACGTAATGATAAGCGTGTTTTTCTAATAATTCATAATCTCCATTAGTAATACTGTCAGCAACTGCTGGATTAACTTTCCAGATACCTTGTTCGATATCTGCTAAAGTGATATTAGTTGCTGCTGGAGTAGGATGTTCTCCGCCAGCATTCACCCAAAAGATAGGATGGAAGATTTGCGTTGCTGTATGGGTATCTAGAGTGGGTACAATTTTTGTAATGACTCCCAAGTTGCGATAGATAAACTCACATAATCTGACGTTATCATTCACCGCCTCATTCCCAGATTTTCCACCTACAAATAGTTCAAAGCTGGGGATACAAAAAGTATTTTGAAGATCAATTAACAATAAGCAAATACGATTTTTGTCTGAAGATGCTGGTTTGATTCCATGTTTTTTTACCCAAGTTTCAGCTGTTACAGCGATTTGTTGGTAAGGTACACGCCAGACCTCTCCTACTTTGTCGGGGTTAAAGTGTGGGGGAATTGGTAGTTGGGTTGTTGTTTGGGTGTTCATAATTTCAGCTTTTCGATTTTATATTAGGATTTACCGACATTCAACGAATTCTTCTTTGAGCAAAGTACGATTTCGGATGTCATAGGTTGAGCAGTAATATTCTACTCAACCCTAACCTCCAATTATTGATACAGCAAATAAATAAAAATATTCTTAGTTCCAGAACAGGATGATAAGTAAGTGGGCGTAAATAATTGTCGTTGGATAAGGCAATAGGCAACAGGCAATATATATGAGGGTTTTAGCCTAGGTCGTTTTTCTTTACATAGTTTGATTTTATTGTGCCAACTTATTTAACTAGGGATGATACTTAGGACATAAATCTTCTGATAGAGAGACGAGAACAAGATGAAATTGTATTCTGTTAACAATGTTATTTTGAGGTAAATATTTAAAAGGTAAAAATGATTTTTACTAAGAATTTAAGCCAGAAGAATTACTGAATATTATTACTCAACAAAAGCAGAAGGGAGTAAAAAGATGAAGTTTCGCCTAAGACGGCGTAGATTGAGCCAATTGATGCTCGTCAGTACAGTAGCGACTACGCTCAGTAGTTTTGCAGAGAAAACTGTGGCACAAACTCCGATAAAAAGAACTACCCCCATGCTGAAAAGTTCGATATCTGAAACTATGAAGGTGACACTACAGGTGAACGGAACAAAACATAGTTTGCAAATTGAACCGCGTGTCACCTTACTTGATGCACTTCGTGAATACATAGGGCTAACTGGCAGTAAAAAAGGTTGTGACCACGGTCAATGCGGTGCTTGTACGGTGCTGGTTGATGGACAGCGAATTAACTCCTGTCTGACTTTTGCCATCATGCACACAGATGCTGCTATTACAACTATTGAAGGTCTGGCGCAAGGAGACAATCTGCACCCGATGCAAGCCGCATTTCTTGCCCGCGACGCATTTCAGTGCGGTTATTGCACACCGGGACAAATTTGTTCGGCGGTGAGTTTAGTCAACGAAGGACACGCTAAGTCAGATGACGACATTCGGGAATTAATGAGCGGCAATATCTGCCGTTGTGGTGCTTATCCAAATATCGTGGCTGCTGTCCGCGATGTCTTAGAAGGAAAAAAAGATGCAGCCCTTTAACTATCAAAAAGCGCGACAAGCGGAAAATGCCGTGGCGTTGGTGGCTCCAGATGCCGAAGCCTCGTATCTTGCTGGTGGTACTAGCCTAATCGATTTGATGAAGTTGAATGTGCAAACGCCAACAGAGTTGGTTGATATTAACCCACTCCCATTAAGCAAGATAGAAATGCAAAGTAACAATCTGCGGATTGGAGCAATGGCACGCAATAGCGACGTTGCTTATGATGCGATAGTTCAACAGCGTTACCCTGTGCTGTCAGAAGCGTTGTTGTCTGGGGCATCACCGCAACTGCGAAACATGGCAACAGTGGGCGGAAATTTGCTACAACGTACCCGGTGTTACTACTTCCGCGATACTTCCATGCCCTGCAATAAGCGCGTTCCCGGTTCCGGTTGTGCGGCAATTGAAGGTTACAACCGGATTCACGCAATTCTCGGCGGTAGCGATCGCTGTATTGCCACTCATCCTTCTGATATGGCGGTGGCAATGGTGGCACTTGATGCGGTTGTGCAAACACGTGGGCCGAATGGAGAGCGGAGTATTCCACTTGTAGATTTTCATCTTGTCCCTGGCGAGACACCCGAACGGGAGACAGTTCTCCAACATGGAGAGTTAATTGTTGCCGTTGACTTACCTGCTTCATCATTTGCAGCCCGATCGCACTATTTAAAAGTTCGCGATCGCGCTTCTTATGCTTTTGCAATGGTATCAGTGGCGGCGGCGCTAGATATTCAAAATGGGATTATTCGCTCGGCCCGCATTGCCCTTGGTGGGGTAGGGACAAAACCCTGGCGTGCCTACGATGCAGAAAAAGCCCTCGTGAATCAGCCAGCAAACCAGGCAGCATTCCAAGCAGCAGCAAATGCTGCCGTTGCTGGAGCTAAACCTCAAAAATACAACGGGTTTAAGGTCGAACTGGCTAAACGCACCATTGTTAAGGCGCTGACAACGGTAGGGGGGATGGCATGAATACAAATGATACAAATATAGTTGTCGGCAAACCACTCAATCGAGTTGATGGCCATCTGAAGGTGACGGGTGAAGCACGTTATGCGGCAGAGTTTCCAGTCGCAAAAATGACTTATGGAGTCACAATTCAAAGTGCGATCGCTAAAGGGAAGATTGCCCAAATTGATACAAAGGCGGCGGAGCAAGTACCGGGTGTATTAGCAGTTATTACCCACCTCAACGCGCCCAAAGCTGATGGAGAAAAGGGCGGCGGTCATAAGGTGCAAGTGTTACAAGATAACATTGTGCTGTATAGCGGTCAGCATATTGGTGTCGTCGTTGCCGATACCTTTGAACGAGCGATGTATGCTGCCTCACTCGTACAAGTTCGCTATGACGAAGAAAAACCTGCCATCAATATGCGGGAGAATCTCGCTAAGGCATACTTTCCTAAAGGTAAAATCCCTAGAGAGGAATCGCCCGATTCATCTCACGGCAATGTTAAGCAGGCACTAGTAAATGCTGCTGTTCGCGTCGAGCAAACTTATACCACTCCAGTGGAAAATCACAATCCGATGGAGCCTCATGCCACAACAGCAGTTTGGCAAGGCGATGAACTGCTGTTGTATGACGCAACTCAGGGAATTTTTTCGACTCAACAAAAAGTTGCGGAGGTATTAGGAATTAAGCCTGAGAAAGTCCGTATTATGTCTTACTTTGTGGGCGGTGGTTTTGGTTGCAAAGGGTCGGCTTGGTCGCACGTACCACTAGCAGCGATCGCAGCACGGCAGGTAAATCGCCCAGTCAAATTAGTTCTGGGACGGATACAAATGTATGGCCCTGTCGGCTTCCGACCAGAGACAATTCAACAGGTTTCTTTGGGTGCTACCCGCGACGGAAAATTAACTGCACTCCGACACACTGGCACTTCACAGACTTCAACTTTTGATGAATTCATTGAACCTGTTGGTAAAAGCGCTCGGATGATTTACGCTTGCCCGAATATCGAAACTAGCCATCGTCTGGTTCAGCTAGATCAGGGAACACCAACCTATATGCGTGCCCCAGGTGAAGCTTCTGGATCGTTCGCCTTAGAATCGGCAATGGACGAACTGGCTTATGCGCTCAATATCGATCCAGTGGAACTGCGGCTGCGTAACCATGCTGATGTCGATCCTAGTAAAGGACTGCCTTGGTCGAGCAAATCACTCATCCAGTGCTACAAGACAGGAGCAGAAAAGTTTGGCTGGCAAAAGCGTAATCCTCAACCCCGTTCGATGCGAGACGGCAATTATTTGATTGGTTGGGGTATGGCAACAGCAACTTATCCTACTAATCGTTCTCCGGCATCAGCGATCGCTCAGATTATGGCAGACGGTACAGCCGTAGTGCAAAGCGGTTCTCAAGATATTGGTACGGGTACTTATACTGTCATGACTCAAGTTGCAGCTGATGCGCTTGGTCTAGCAGTTGAGAAAGTTCGCTTTGAACTAGGCGATACTAAGATGCCAGAAACTCCCATTTCCGGTGGTTCGCAAACAGCAGCTAGTGTAAGTTCGGCTGTACATTTAGCGGGCAATCAAGCTCGTAGTAAACTTTTGCAACTAGCACTTGCCGATCAAAAATCGCCGCTTTATAGTTCAAACGCTGAAGATGTAATTGCCCAAAATGGTAGCTTTTTCTTAAAAAATAAATCGTCTGTAAGCGAAACATATCAAGCAATCTTGGCACGACATGGAATGAAAATGATCGAAGCGCGTGCAGATGCCAAGCTGGGAGACGAACAAAAGAAGTTCTCAATGCACGCATTTGGATCGCAATTTGCCGAAGTCCGCGTTAACCCTGATTCCGGCGAAGTGCGAGTAACGCGCTGGGTGGGAAGCTTTGGTGTTGGACGCATCCTCAACGCCAAAACAGCCAACAGTCAACTCATTGGTGGGATTGTCTACGGTATCGGTATGGCACTGATGGAACATACGGTTATAGACCCGAATCTCGGACGTGTTGTCAACCATGATTTAGCTGAATATCACGTACCAGTAAATGCAGACGTTCCTGATATTGAGGTGTTGTTTGTCGATGAACACGATCCACATATCAACCCGCTTGGTGTCAAGGGGATTGGGGAAATTGGGATTACCGGTACTGCTGCGGCGATCGCTAACGCTGTTTATCATGCCACAGGTAGGCGCGTTCGTGATTTACCAATTACATTAGATAAACTGCTGTAAAGCATTGGGCATTGGGCATAAACAAGAGACGAGGAAGAGACTTATTCAATAATTCCCCCTTGTCTCCCTCATCTCCCTCTGCTCCCCTACCCCCTGCCCCCTGCCTTCCCTGCACTCCATCGGACGGTTACGTGATCGCAACTGCCTTTTTACGAGAAGGACGTTTGCGGTCTGATTTTTTCTTCAATCCTACTGCTTGGGCTTGATCGCTATCTGAGCCATATTGCCCGCGCACGACTTCTTTCATCGCTAATACAGCATTATGAAATTCCCATTCTGCTAATCTGGCAGCATCAGCAGCAGCCCGGTATAAAGCTAGTTTCTCAATTTCGGCTTGTTGAGAAATCAACATCGCCTGATAAACTTCCTGTAACTTTGCAGATGACGCATCAACACGGGTTGTATTGTAGGTGCTGACGGTTTGCAAACCGTGGAATGAGCTAATATCTTGACTAATAGTTTGAGGACGCAAACGGCGTGTTGTATCTTGGATAGTCATAAATGTATAAGTAGTATTGTGTACATCTAACGTACCCATTACAACTTAAAATCTATCAGTAAGATAAATTTAAATAGATATTTGGTGAACAATAATTTATAGACGTAAAAGCGCGTAGTGAAACGTTAGCGTAGCGGGCCCAGCCAGTCAAATTTCGTGTGTTTACATTGCATTGTGAATGTATTAACTTGCATTGTGAATGTATGGGCTTACATTATTAACACATCGGCTTACATTATTAACACATCGGCTTGCATTATTAACACATCGGCTTGCATTATTAACACATCGGCTTGCATTATTAACACATCGGCTTGCATTATTAACACATCGGCTTGCATTATCAACACATCGGCTTGCATTGTGAATGCGTCTTACGGAGTAAGTTTCAAAACACACCTTAGTTAGATTCTCTATGCCAAATTGTCGTGATACTATTCGGCTTATTCTTGTTATTGCTTAGTAGGAGGCAATTATAGAGATCGGTAAACGCAGTTTTTAATAAACTGCTTTCGCTTTGGGATTAAAGCAAAACGACACTACAGCAATGAATCCAGATTATCTGGGGTAAATATTAGATTTTAACTCGTCATTAAATTAGTGATCGCACCTAACTATCCGATCGCGACAGTTTTGCGTTTCAAAATACACTTTTATTCAAGGAAAGCGTTGATTATGTCCAACTTCAAAATATTTTCTACTGGTTTAGCAGCGATCGCTTTATCTGTTGCAACTGGTTGCACACCAACTACTCTCCGTGACCAAAATACATCAGAAGTTCCATCTGCTCAGTCTGTGCAAGCAACTGAAAGTCCATCTCCAACGGCTTCCCCAACTGCTTCTCCAACTGTATCACCAACTGCATCAGGGCAAAATAACCTCAGTTCTTCAGATAGACAATTTATCATTGAAGCGGCTCAAGATGGTTTAGCAGAAGTTCAATTAGGACAACTTGCATCACAACGTGGAACTAGCAATGTAGTCAAACAATATGGACAGCGTATGGTTCAAGATCATAGCCAGGTCAACGCACAACTCAAACAGTTGGCAGCTCAAAAAGGTGTCACACTGCCAACTAGTATCGGTAGCAATAATCAGCAAATCAAGCAACGTTTATCCAAACTTTCTGGTACTAATTTTGATCGCCAATATCTGAATCAGATGCTTCAAGCTCATGAAAAGGATGTCGCGGCATTTCAAACTGAAGCTCAACAGGGACAAGATCCAAATGTGAAAGCATTTGCGGCTCAAGCGCTACCAACCCTCCAAAAACACTTGGAAGAAGTTCGTTCCATTGTTAATCCTGGTGGAACTTCAAATAGCGGCCCAACTAGCACTCCAACTAGCACCCCAACTCCAACCAGCACCCCATAAATCCCAAATTTCATCATTAAAAAACCACAAGAGCAAAAACTAATAACCTTGATTTACGAAGCCGCACAAACAGGCAAAACAATCTCTCTACCTCGTGTATCATCAGGGCTTAATGCCACTCGTGGGCACGCTCCTAGAATGCTTCATTAAAATTGAAGCGTTTCTTAAATGCAGAGAGACGCATTAGCATTACAAAAGAATGCATTGGCATTGCAGAGGGACGCATTGGCATTGCAAAAAGACGCATTGGCATTGCAAAGAGACGCATTAGTATTGCAAAGGGACGCATTGGCATTGCAGAGGAACGCATTAATTTAACTTAGTACAACATTTCATTAATTTGTAACGAATTTCTTGCGCCTACCTTTGCGCTCCTCTGCATTTAAATAAAATTAAATCTTCAAGCAGTTCGTTAAAAAAATTGACTTTCACAAATAGTTATAGCTCAATAAAGTTCAGTTAGCGTCAAAAACTACCGAAAATGTTGGGTTTCATTCCTCAAACCAACCTACGATTATCCTTAAATGAAGTGTATTGATTTATAGCCTTAACTAAACTCTATTAGTTTTCATTGTCACTATCATATCCTCAAGCTTCAAAACTACTATAAATAGAAAAATAAGCAATCAAATGAATGAATTACAAGCAATCTTAGAAGGCTTTGAATCCAGTCAAGAAAGTGGTGAAATCACTTTTCTTGCCACTGTAGTTAAAACTCAAGGTTCAACCTATCGCCGACCGGGTGCTAAAATGTTTATGACAAATACAGGTCGGATGATCGGAACAATCAGCGCTGGTTGCTTAGAGAATGACGTATTTGAGTATACTCAGCAACGAATGTTAGACGGCAAACCAATTCTTGTTACTTACGATCGCACCGCCTCTGAAGATATTCTTTGGGGTTTTGGTTTGGGGTGCAATGGGGTAGTACAAGTTCTCATCGAACGGCTTGAGAGAAAAAGCATACCCAATGCGATCGCTTTTACACAAGAGTGCTTTCATAAAAAACATTTGGGTATCATTGCTACAGTCTTTGCTTTTGAAGGCGAGGTAGATGTAAAACTTGGGTCGCGCTTACTGCTCTATCCAAATGGTAAAATTGTCACTGACATTAAAGATCCAAATTTAATTGAATCTTTGAGTGCAGATGTTCAAGCGGCCTTTGTTAATCAAAAGTCAAGCGTCAACAACTATCAGTTACCTTTAGGCAGTGCAGAAGTTTTCATCGAAGTCATTCAACCACCCACACCTTTAGTAATCTTCGGTGCGGGTTATGGCGCTGTACCCGTAGCAAAGTTTGCTCAAGCATTAGGTTGGGATGTTACTGTAGTTGATTGTCGAGCTAATGAGACAACTAGAGCGCGATTTCCTCTAGGTTGTGATGTGATCCTTAGCAATCGAGACATTATACATAAACAGATTTTTATAGATGTTCAAACAATAGCTGTAGTGATGACGCATAATTATCTTGACGATCTAGAAATTTTAAAGATGATGCTACCATCTCCTACACGTTATATTGGCGTTTTAGGAACAAAGCATCGCACAGAAAGATTGCTACAAGATTTATCCAGCAAAGGGATAGTTCCTACTAGTGAACAATTAAATAGATTGTATAGTCCTGTTGGTATTGATATCGGTGCAGAGACACCAGAAGAAATAGCGATCGCCATCATTTCAGAAATTCAAGCAGTGCTGAAAAACCGCAATAGTAATTTTTTAAAAAATCGTAATCAACCAATTCATAAAAGTTATCACGACAATTTTAATTAGTGACTAGCGACATAGTGCTTATCTGTTATGATATTCACCCATAAGCAATATAGAAACTGAAACATCAAGCATAGCTATTATTCTTGTGGCGGGTACAGCAAAAAACCTGTTGCTTGATTAAGGATGTCGTTTTTTGCATCACATTGCAGAAATTGCGATCGCTTCAGTTTGTAACCTGTGGTAATCGAATGTCCTTGAAGTTAATTTTTCGATTGCTTGATGTTCATCGTGATGTATTTACTGCTTATAAAGCCAATTTGGTCTAATTTTTGTTTAAGTCCCAATAGGATTTCTATATGCAAAAAAAGGTAGTGTTGCGATGAGAATCTTGCTGATCGAAGATGACGAAGTTTTAGCAAGTGTTTTGTTGCAGTCTCTTACCCAACAACACTATGCTGTTGAAATAGCAGAAGACGGACAAATTGGCTGGGAATATGCCCAAGCTACAAACTACGACCTGATATTAACAGATGTGGTACTGCCGAAGCTGGATGGTATTACTTTATGCCAGCGCTTACGTTCTAGTGGCTGTTCCACTCCTATTTTATTGATCACAGCAAAAGATGAAACTAGCGATCGCATTCGTGGACTTGATGCTGGAGCAGATGATTATCTAATTAAACCTTTAAATTTGAGAGAACTGCAAGCAAGGGTACGCGCTTTGCTACGTCGCGGCGATACTCCCCGTCCTCCAGTGCTAGAAGTTGGAGCATTGCGTTTAGATCCAAGTATTTGCGAAGTAACATACGACAATCAAGTTCTGGATTTAACACCTAAAGAATATAGTCTGCTGGAGATATTACTGCGGAATCCATTGCGGGTTTTTAGTCGGGGAGATATTATCGAACATCTCTGGACTTTTGACGATCCACCCCAAGAGGAAACTGTGAAGTCTCATATTAAGGGGTTACGACACAAGTTAAAAGTAGTTGGAGCCGTAGACTGGATTGAAAACGTTTATGGTTTGGGATATCGCTTAAAATCCCAAAAAACTACTAGTAGTGGAAATAGCAAACAAGAAATAACTCAAAAAAATCCAGTTCAAAATTCTTCCACAACTGATACATCTCCATCCGTTGAACAGCAGTTTAAGCAAGCAATGAATGGGTTGTGGAGTCAATACCAGGGGTTAATGACACAGCGAATGGAGGTATTGCAACAAGCAGCAGCAGAACTCTCTAGCGGCACACTAACTATAGAATTACGTAACTCGGCTGAACGGGAAGCGCACAAGCTAGCTGGTGTTTTGGGAATGTTTGAGCAAGAAACAGGAACTCAAATAGCACGGAAAATTGAACAGATTTTAGCCACAGAAGGGGATTTATTAGCAGCCCAAAAACGCCGACTGCGATCGCTGATACAAGAGTTAGGCGAATTGTTAAATCTAATGGCACAAAAGCTAGTAGATCAAACTGCTACCTCGATTGAGGAAGAGATAAGTTCTAAGTTACTGCTGATTGACCCTGATTTACAACTAGGTTCACAGTTGCAACAAGTAGCATATTCTATGGGAATGCGTTGGCAGCAAATAACGACGTTAGAAGGTGCAAAAAACTGCTTGCAAACCACATCACCAGATTTAGTAGTGCTAAATGTAGATGAGATCGGTCAGCGAGAGGAAACTTTAGCATTAATGTTGGACTTAGCAACACACACCCCTCCTATACCTGTTCTGGCACTTGCTGTCACCGATCGACTAGTGGATCGTGTAACTTTGGCTCAGTCTGGAGTGCGGGGTTTTCTCCTCAAGCCTGTCACCGCAAGTCAAGTTTGGGAAACTGCCTCACAAATATTACAGTTTACCCGTTCTTTAAAAGTAAATGTATTAGTCGTTGATGATGACCCGTTTATCTTAGCAGCACTAGGCCCAATGTTAGAACCTTGGGGAATGCGAATCACCGGATTGGACGATCCCCTACGTTTCTGGGAAGTATTACAATCTACTGCACCAGATTTGTTAATTTTGGATGTGGAAATGCCCCAAATTAGTGGTATAGAACTTTGCCAGGCAGTTCGCACAGATCCCCAATGGCAGGAATTGCCAATCGTCTTTCTGACGGCTCACCGAGAGATGGAAACGGTGCAGCAGGTGTTTGCTGCTGGGGGAGATGATTATGTGGTTAAACCTGTTGTAGGGGCAGAATTGCTGGTAAGGATTACCCATCGCTTAGAACGCAGCCGCCTACTACAGTCACTCTCTACCAAAGATCCCTTAACGGGATTGTCAAATCAATTTCAGTCTAGCCGCGACTTACAGCGCCTGATTGCCCAAGCCGAAAAAAATCAGCGATCGCTTTGCTTGGTGATCTTGAATATTAGCGATTTACGCCAAATTAATATCCAGTACGGCCATGAGGCTGGTAATCAAGTATTGCAACGATGGAGTCGTCTATTCCAATCAGCATTTTGCAGTGGTGAAATATTGGGCTATTGGGGTAATGGAGAATTTGTGGTGGGAATTTCTGGGTTTACTGAAACAGAAGTCAGTGTAGACACTGAGCAGCTTGTCATCAAACATCGTCTCAGTGAAATTTTAATTAAGCTTCGCCAGCAAGTATTTACAGCTTCAAATGGCGATCGCTTCCAGGTAACTTGTAACTTTGCTGTGGTTGAGTATCCTAATGATGGACTAAACTTACAATCTCTATACCAAGTTGCTAATTCTATGTTGAAGCAGAGCTAGAGGGTAAGAAGGCAAGAGGCAATAGGCAATAAGCAATAGGAAAGAAGGCTTTTTGAGTATTGGGTAAAGGATGTATTCAAATCCTTTCCCCATTTCCCTTTCCCCTTTAACCCTCAAGAAGGATGTATTCAAAACCTTTCCTCATTTCCCTTTCCCCTTTAACCTTCAATGATGCTGATAACCGTATTGCTGCTGTAACATTTAAAGGCAGTATGTAGTTTTGCTATGGTTAAATATCTTAACGATTAACTATAGATACAATCACTATACCAGGTTGTTTTATCTATACCAGGAGACATTAAGGAGTGGGTGATGAGCGCTAAACAATTGGAGCAGGTGAAGCAATTGCAAGCTACCCTCACCAAGATGGAAGTAACATTAGGTGCGATCGCTGATGCTGTAGTCTGGGTAGGAGAAGACCGACGCATTCAATGGTGCAATTCTCATTTTGAATCCCTGGTAAATCAACCCCACGACAATATCTGCGGCGCAAAATTAACTGACTTGCTACCCTTATCACAAGCAGGACAAGCGGCGTATCCTGATGTGCAGATACTCAATGGGGAGTATGAAACAGCAAATTATCAGTACCAGCAGGGTGAGCGAACTTTAACACTACAAATTTCTGGTAGCTGTACCGAACTGACTGACGACCAATGTGCAATACTGGTGATTCGGGATATCACGCTAACGAAACAAACTCAAGAATCTTTGCAAGAGATTGAAGAGCGATTGCAGACATTAATTAATGCTACACCCGATATTATCTGTTTAAAGGACGGCGAGGGAAAATGGTTGCTGTCAAACCAGGCTAACCTAGAATTTTTAGAGATACAAGGCGTTGATTATCAAGGTAAAACAGACTCCGAACTGGCAGAATTTAGCAATTTTTATCACGATGCTTTACTCAACTGCAAGGAAACAGATGAGCAAGCTTGGCAGTCGGGATGTGTGCATCGGGTAGAAGAAATTATACCTAGACCTGATGGGACAGTGAGCAGTGTCGATATGATTAAAGCTCCCCTATTTCACCAGGATGGTAGACGCAAGGCTCTAGTGGTTTTAGGAAGGGATTTGAGCGAACGCAAACAAACTCAAGTAGCCTTAGAAAACTCTTTGTCTTTATTAAGCGCTATCTTTGAATCGATTCAAGACGGTATCTTAGTAGTCGATAGTTTAAGTAATATTACTACTCATAACCAAAAGTTCTTAGAAATGTGGTCAATTCCACCAGAACTTTTGACAGAACCAGATCATCCTCAGCGACTGGCGTATTTAGCAAACCAACTAAAAGACCCCGATCAGTTTTTAAAACGAGTCCGAGAATTATACTCACACCCGGAAGTAGTTAGTTACGATTGCTTAGAACTGCAAGATGGTAGAGTCTTTGAGCGATATTCCTGTCCTCAGCGCGTTGGCGAACAGATTATTGGTAGAGTGTGGAGTTTCCGCGATATTACCCAACGCCAAAGGGCAGAAGAAGCACTACGACAAAGTGAGTTGCAATATCGGACTATTTTTGAAGCAATCAATGATGGACTATTTATTACTGATATAGAAACTGAAAAAGTAGCTGAAGTTAACCCTGCGGCTTATCAGATGCACGGTTATTCTTATGAAGAATTTCTTAGTTTACATCCATCTGTCTATATTCACCCAAGCTCACATTCAGTTTTTCTACAGTTTGTTGAAACAACGCGAGCTGGCGGGCAATTTTATGGGCAAGCAGTTGATATCTGCAAAGATGGTACTTTAATAGATGTGGAAGTCAAAGGAACGACTTGCATTTACAACGGTAAGCCACACATCTTAGCAGTAGTGCGCGATATTAGCGATCGCAAACGCACCGAAGAAGCCTTACGCCAAAGCGAAGTCCAGTATCGAGATTTGGTGCAAACAGCCAACTGTATTATTCTGCGTTGGGACGGCAACGGTGATATTATATTTTTAAATGACTACGGTCAAAGGCTTTTTGGCTTCGATTTAGATGAAATTATTGGGCATAATGTCATCGGCACAATTGTTCCAGAAACCGAGACTTCTGGGCGTGACTTACAGACATTAATGGTTGATATTTGTCAACACCCAGAAAACTATTTATTCAACGAAAATGAGAACTTATGCAAAAATGGCGATCGCGTCTGGATAGTCTGGGCAAATAAACCCATATTAGATGCACAAGGAAACTTAATCGAAATTCTTTCAGTAGGAACTGATGCCACAGAACGCAAACGCGCTCAAGCAGCCCTCCAGCAAAGCGAGTTAAAGTTCCGTAGCATCGTTGAAAATGCCAATGACCTGATATTCGTCCTTAACCTAGATGGAATCTTTACCTATCATTCGCCTAATGTTACCTCAATTATGGGATACAGCCTAGAGGAAATAGAAGGTCATTCTGTGGCGGAGTTTACCAAACCGGAAGATTTGGCAACTAGCGCCGCAGCATTACAAAGGGCTGCCACTGGAGAAAAACTGACTGACATTGAGGTGCGATTAAGACACAAAAATGGCAACTGGCGATGGTTCAACTTTAATACTTCGACAATTAATTCTGAGAGTGGCACAGTTGCTATTTTGGGTGTAGGGCGTGACATTACAGAACGCAAGCAAGCAGAAGAAGCTTTGCGGCGTAGTGAAATGAAATACCGCAACATCTTTGAAAATTCCCAAGTGGGTATTTTCCGCACTCGGCAACAAGATGGATTGATTATCGAGGCTAATCAACGCGGTGCCGATATTTTAGGTTTTGCCTCTGCCGCTGACTTGATTGGCAAGTTCTTCACAACTGACTTATATGCTAACCCAGGCGATCGCACACGGATGTTAGCAGAGTTAGAAAAAGACGGTGAAGTTCGTAATTTTGAAGTAGCACTACAGCGACTCGATGGTTCGGTTGTTTGGTTACTGTTGTCACTCCGTCTCAACGCCGAAGAATCCTGTTTAGATTCCGTTTTTACAGATATTAGCGAACGCAAACAGCAAGAACAGGCTTTACGCTTAATTGTTGAGGGTACAGCAGCAAAAACAGGTAATGAATTCTTTAATTCCTGCGTTCGTTACCTGGCTGAGGTATTGCAAGTTCAATATGCCCTAGTCACTGAGTTTCATGATGAGCAGAAAACTAAAGTCCGCACTTTGGCATTTTGGTCTTGCGGGGCTATTAACGAAAATTTGGAATACTATTTGCACGGTACTCCTTGTCAACATACCTTGGAAGGCAATATGTGCCACTATCCCCAAAGAGTGCAAGCTGCTTTCCCTGAAGATGCAGATTTAGTCAGGATGAATGCCGAGAGTTTTTTTGGCGTTCCTCTCACCAGTTCCTCTGGGGAAATCATTGGACATCTAGCAGTGATAGATGTCAAACCGATGAAGCACGATCCGGGACGGGAACTGATTATCAAAATCTTTGCTGCCCGTGCTGGTGCCGAATTAGAACGCAAACAAGCAGAAGCAGCCCTACAAGAAAGCGAGTTAAAGTTTCGCACTATTGTTGAAAAGGTCAATGATGTGCTGTTTGCGATCAGTTCTGATGGGGTTTTCAACTATATTTCCCCTAATATTTTGAATACTACCGGATTTGCCCCCAGCGAAATGGAGGGTAATTCTTTGACATTCTTTACTCATCCCGACGATGTGCAAAAATGTCAAGAAGTCGCCCAAACTATCCTCGCAACCGGTGAAGGAATTTCGGGGACTGAGTACCGCGCCAAACATCGTACTAAGGGCTGGGTTTGGCTAACCTCTAATGCAGTCCGCACACAAGATGCCCAGGGTAATTTCCAGATTGTGGGTGTAGCTCGTGATATTAGCGATCGCAAACAAGCAGAAGCAGCTTTGCAACGTCGGACTCAAGCAGAAAGTTTACTCAGTAGCATTTCTCGCCAATTTATTGACCAAAATTTAGAAACAGCAATTAATTTTACACTCCAGGCGATCGCTCAGTTTATTAGTGCCGAACACAGCTGCATTTTTGAATTATCCGAAGATCAAAGGCGATTCGACCTGATTCATGAATGGTGTGGTGAAAATGTCGAGCCATTGATTGATCTTGCCAAAGGTTCGCCTATTGAAAGTTTTCCCTATTTCTATACTCCGATCCTTTGTGGCAACCATATACAAATCCCTTCTGTGGCAGAACTGCCGCTTGATACACCAGAGAGAAAGCTATTTGAGGGGATGTCATTTCAGTCTTTAGCTGCTGTACCCATGCTTCATTCTGGCAAAGTAGTTGGATTTGTCGGTACAGCGATGATCCACTTGTGTAAAGCCTGGAGTCAAGAAGATATTAATCTATTGAAGTTGGTAGGTGAAATAATTGCGATCGGTCGAGCCAGACATCAGGCAGAAGAAGCGCTGAGAATTGCCAAAGAAGCAGCCGAAACTGCCAACCAAGCTAAAAGCGCTTTTCTCGCTAATATGAGCCACGAACTCCGCACGCCTCTCAATGCCATCCTGGGTTTTTCTCAGTTAATGGAACGAGATACTAGCCTCAATTCAAACCAACGTGAATCTTTAGCTACCATTAACCGCAGTGGCGAACACTTGCTCAACCTGATTAACGATGTCCTGGAAATGTCCAAAATTGAGGCTGGACAAATCATTTTCACCCCTGAAGACTTCGACCTTTATCTACTGTTGCAAACATTACAAGAAATGTTTCAGGTAAAGGCACAAACAAAGCAATTATTCCTCAGATTTGAAATTGCTCCCAATCTTCCCCGTTATATCCAGACAGACGAGGGGAAACTCCGCCAAGTTCTCATTAACCTTTTAGGTAACGCCGTCAAGTTTACTCAAACAGGGGGAGTAACGTTGCGAGTCAGGTTGGGGAGTGAACAGGGAGCAGGAGAAGAAGCAAGGGAGCAGGCTTGCCGTGAGCGTAGCCGAACGGGAGCAGAGAGCAAGGGAGAAGAATTTTCCCCTCTGCCCCCCGCACACTGCCCCTCTGCCTCTTCCCCATTCCTTCATTTTGAAGTCGAAGACACTGGACGGGGAATAGCACCAGAAGAAATGAATAACTTGTTTCAGCCTTTTGTTCAGACAACAAGTGGTATCCAAACCAAGGAAGGAACTGGATTAGGACTGACAATCAGCCGTCAATTTGTGCGGTTGCTGGGTGGCGATATTTACTTAACGAGTACCCCTAGACAAGGTTCTACTTTTAGCTTTGACATCCAAGTAAATTTAGCCGCAGCATTGAAAGTTTCACCAAGATTGAATAAGGGACGTGTCATCGAGCTAGCAGCAGGCCAACCCTCTTACCGGATTCTGGTAGTGGATGACCGTAAAGAAAACCGCGATTTAATTGTGCAACTTCTTGGTAGCATTGGCTTTGAAATTAAGGCTGCGAATAATGGACAAGAAGCGATCGCAATGTGGCAAACTTGGCAGCCTCATCTTATTTGGATGGATATGCGGATGCCTGTAATGAACGGCTACGATGCAACTAAAGAGATTAGAGCCAGGGAAAGAAATACAAATACAAATCATCGCACCGTAATTATTGCCTTAACTGCTAGTGCTTTTGAAGAACAACAGGCGAGTATCTTAGCCGCAGGTTGCAACGACTTGGTTCGTAAGCCATTTCGTGAGCAGGTAATTTTTGAAAAGATAGCTGAATATTTGCAGGTGCGTTATATCTGTACAGAAGAAAGCAGTGAAGATTCAACAGACAATAACCTAAAGAATATTCAATTTTCCATTTTGGATCTTCGCTCTGCAATTACCATTATGCCTGCTCAATGGGTAACAAAACTTAATCAGGCAGCCGTTGAAGTCGATGCCGAAAGGATTTTTCAACTAATTGAGCAAATTCCACCAACACATTCTACTTTGGCAGAAAAATTGACAAATCTAGTCCGAAGTTTCTGCTTCGATGAAATTATTGATGTAACGGAAGAAAATTATAACTGAGTCAACTTAACATTAAATGGGCGCTTAGAAACCGCATTTACACGAGGCTTTACCCACGGAGATGGGTTTCAAACACTCAATTTTCGCCTGTTAATATTCTCTTTGATTGTGCGATCGCATATTTGATAAGTAAAACCAATTTTGTATTAAATAAATTTTTTAATTATAAAAAGTCATTGAATGATAAGTAAAAAATAAGTTTTAGTTAATAAAATTCTTTTTTGACTTATTAATTAACAAGTTTTAGTGGCTACAACTCCTTCTGGAGCTACTAACGAAGAAGTTTTAGTGGCTACAACTCCTTCTGGAGTTACTAACGGAGAAGTTTTAGTAGCTACAACTCCTTCTGGAGTTACTAACGGAGAAGTTTTAGTAGCTACAACTCCTTCTGGAGTTACTAACGGAGAAGTTTTAGTAACTACAACTCCTTCTGGAGTTACTAACGAAGAAGTTTTAGTAACTACAACTTCTTTGAATAAACGAATTCAGGAGTCAGAATCAAGACGCGACGCTCTCTACGAGACGCTGTGCGAACGAATACTCGCTAACGCTATCCACCAGTTGTAGAGAATACCCAACTGAATTCTGACTTCTGACTCCTGAATTCTGTTCGATAGATATTTATCAAGTTGTTGCTAAAGCTGGTTCTGCCACAAAATATTTCAGATTTTCTTGCTGAGTGGCAAATTTCAAATATTGAGATGCCATTTCTGGTGTTAGCAATTCAATCATTAATCTGTTTTCCACCCAAAACTCAATCACATCAAAGAAAGAATCGCGGTTACAGCGCACTACACGCCAATCTTCACGGACACCGATTTGTTCAATTTCTTTTTGGCTGATGGGTACAGAAATAGCTGCATGAATATCTGTATACATAGAAGTAATTGCAGTACGGACAAATACGCATTCTTCATCATTTTTACCAGGTTCAATTTGAGAGCCTAAAGGATAGAGTTCAATGGCTGTACCGTATTCATCAAAAGGTATAACCATATAGCTTCCTGGGTTAGGAGGAAATGGAACAGCTTGTGCTTTTAAGATTTCCGCGAGAACTTGAGCAACATGGCTGGGGTTTTTAACAGCAATTGAAATATGGTGAATCATGGGATAACCTCAGTTCGATATTTTATAGATTAGAAAACAATCGGGGAGAACTAGGGGAGAGAAAAATGGATAATCCAAGATGTATTGCAATAGAGTTCGGTTAAGGCGAGAGACGACGATTTATCGCGTCTTTGTGATCTAGGGCGTGTCATCGAAAAACCTTATCCGAACCGTATTGCAAGATGTATTGGGTTTATTGTAGAGACGCGAAATTAGACTGGGCTGGGCTTCACTACTCGCTTTCGCATCTCTACATTGTTTTTAAACAGATATCTATTGAGGTCGCCCATAGTGAGCTAGACCCTTGCCATCGGGGGTTGCAAGCAGTAGAACTTGCTGCCCGTATTCATTCGTCTCAATCGACCAATCGTAAGTCTCAGCCTTTGCCGAATTGCGGCTGGAGTAGGTGCGCCCACTATTGCAGATTTGCCCTTTGGATGTGCTATCGCTAGGTTGGAAAGTCAGGCGTTGACCTTCAATCTTAACTTTGCCTTTTTCTTCTATGAAGAGATTAGATGCACAGTTGTAAGTGGTGATTTGAAGCAGCCGATTTCGCTTGTAGTTTCCGTTAGATGCGAGTTGAAATTGATCGCTTGAACCATTTGGGGCTGCTGGCCGACCTGTGTAACTGTCTTGGTATTGAATAGATGAGATTCGACCGTACCGCCACTCGCCCTGGAGTTCGGCAGGTACTCCAGCATCATTTTTACCTGCTTGACTCGCGCTTGGGTAAAAAACAAGGCTAGCGATGAGTCCCAAACTCAACGCACTAGTAGTTAAAAGTTGAGCAGCTTTTGGTTTTGTTATTGAGTACATATTGCTTTCTAGAAATAGATTTATTTATCAACAAATGCAAATTCTGCGTGTTTATGTATAGCTTTTCTCCGTAAGGGCGTACTAGCTAGCTGTACGCCCTACATCCAAACGAAAGATTCACGCCAGAAATTGCAATCCATATTTGTTCAAAAGAGGCTGTATTTTTTCCATGTTTGGCGATGGACTATCTGCGACTTGACCCATTTCTTCATAAAAGTTCTTCGCACCTTGAGGTGCAATTAAAACCAGAAATTTAGCAGTAGCAGAACGAATCTTGAAGGCGTGTGGTGCATTATGAGGAATGTTAACAAAAAAGCCAGATGATGCCAAAATTGTTTCTGTACCAACTTGGATGTCTAATTCCCCTTCGAGAATATAAAATGCCTCTTCCCAAGGGTGAGTGTGCAGTGGTGGGCCATTTTCTTGTGTATCTGTAATTTCATAAATTTTCCAAGCTTGATTTGTCTCTTCACCAGTTGCTTTGGTTGTAAATTGTCCACCCATAATTGAAAATTGATTACCTTCTCCTGGTGCAAGAATAATTGGTTTACGCATGGTTGAAGTTTGCATACAAGTTACTCCGTACTGTGCAATTTGGTAGGTGTTATCTACAAATTTGATTTGATACTTTTTAGATTAGAAATTAATCGGGGAGAACTAGGGTAGATAAATGGGTAATTGGAATTTTTTTTGTAAACGATTATTAAGACCTAGGACTAAGGTTACAATTTCTAGAAATCATTAGTAGCCTATTCTGGCTAAAGTCGATATTGCCATGCCTAAAGAGCCGCTTAACTTTCCTAAAGCAGACATACTGGTGATTGATGACACGCCAGAAAACCTGAACCTTTTATCTGCCATGTTGACGGAACAGGGATATAAAGTTCGGAGTGTAACTAAGGGTTCTACGGGTTTACGAGGCGCAAATGCAGTTCCCCCCGACCTAATTTTGCTGGATGTAAATATGCCTGAAATGAATGGGTATGAAGTCTGCGAACATTTGAAAGCAAGCGATCGCACTCGTGAAATTCCGGTAATTTTTATCAGCGCTTTGGGTGATGTGCTAGATAAGGTGAAGGCTTTTGCAGTAGGGGGAGTGGACTATATCACTAAGCCTTTTCAACTAGAAGAGGTTTTAGCTCGAATTGAAAATCACTTAACGATTTGGAAACTGCAACAACAACTCCAAGCCCAAAATGAACGGTTGCAGCAGGAAATTCGCGATCGCGCCAAAGCAGAAGAGAAGTTTGCTAAAGTTTTTCGCTCTAGTCCCAATCCGATCGCGATCGCTACAGTCTCAGATGCTCGTTTTATTGATGTCAATCCCAGTTTTTTGAAGATGAGCGGCTACTCTCTAGACGAAGTGATTGGCAATACTGCCACTGAACTTAATTTGGGTAAAAACACAGTCGCGATCGCTCAAACAATTCAACTTCTACCAGAAACTGGGTCACTATACAATCTAGAATTTGAATTTTCGACTAAGTATGCAGAACTCAAAACTGTACTGATATCTCTCGAATTGATTGACTTAGCTGGAGTACCGTGTGCTTTATTAATTGCCAATGACATCACCGAACGCAAACGTCTAGAAAACGAATTTATCTCTTTAGTCAGTCATGAATTGCGTACACCTTTAACTTCCACAATGGGAGCATTAGATTTATTGGGTTCAGAACAACTGGGAACTCTAAATGAACAAGGCCAAAAAGTTCTGAGCATTGCCACCACTAATACTGAACGCCTAATTCGTTTAGTGAACGATATTCTCGATTTAGAGCGGATGAAATCGGGCAAAATCTTCACGCGGAAGATGAAGTACAACGCCGCAGACTTGATAACTACTGCCACAGAAGCGATGCAAGCAATGGCAGATCAATTCCAAGTTAAATTGATTATAAATCCTGTAGAAGTTGAACTTTGGGCAGATCCCGATCGCCTGCTGCAAACCCTGACTAATTTACTGAGCAACGCTATTAAGTTTTCTGAACCAGGAGACACGGTGTATATAAGTGCCACTCTCTCAGAATCCCAAGGCGTTGAGCCTCAAGAAAATGCGCCTTTATTACCCAAATACCTTTTGATTACTATCCAAGATCAAGGGCGAGGAATTCCTGAAGATAAATTACAAATAATTTTCGAGCGCTTTCAGCAGGTGGATGCATCCGACTCCCGCAACAAAGGAGGAACAGGTTTAGGACTGGCTATTTGTCGAGATATCATCCAGCAACATGATGGCAAAATCTGGGTTCAAAGCACTTTAGGTGAAGGTAGCACCTTTTATGTACTGCTACCTTTACCAGTGCAATAAACTGCTTCTAACAGCTTAATTCTTCCCTAATTTTCCCCGATCTGGCTTTAGAATAGCTCAATAGCGATCAAGCAAATCAGCACATATATTTTGCAAGAGTGCCATTATGAACAGAAATATCTTGATTGTTGATGATGAAGAAGATGTGCGGGCGATCGCCAAGTTGGGATTAGAAATGGCTGCTGGCTGGAATGTATTGACAGCAAGTTCTGGTCAGGAAGCTTTGAAGGTAGCTGCTACCCATAAACCAGATGTCATCCTCCTAGATATGATGATGCCTGATATGGATGGGCGTGCAACTCTGCAACAACTGAAAGCTAACCCCGCCACTAAGAAAATTCCAGTAATTTTATTAACAGCTAAACTCCAGCAATCAGATCGAGAGAGTTTTACTGATATGGATGTTGCTGCTATTTTTGCCAAGCCTTTCCGTCCATTGAAACTAGCAGAGCAAATCAATGAAGTACTGGTTGCCCTTTAGTTTTAGATAGGACTGACGCAAAAACCTTCTCAAACTCTCATTCCTCAGTGTCGCGCCAGTTGCTACAAGTCGGGGAACCCGCCCAACGCACTGGCTTCTCTGCGTCCTCCGTGGTAGCCTGTGGCAAGCCACTTCTCTACGAGACGCTACGCGAACGTGTCTACGTTTTCCATTACCTGTACGTAAGTCCTATTAGATTCATAATCCTTTCAACTCGTCGTTATAGAGGCTCTAGCTCTGGTTACACAGTTAGGGCTAAGATTCAGTTCCCATGTCGTCAATTATTTTCCACCCAAAAATTGGCGTTGCTGAATTCAGGTATGAAAATGATTTTGCGTGATTTCAAAACTCTTGTAGAGACGTTGCAATGCAACGTCTCTACACCAAGATCCATATATCTAATCAGCAACGCCAAAAAATTTTTCTGCTATTGCAACTATCTCCCCTACTTCTCCCCGATTCTTCTCTACATTCAAATCAGAAGAGCAGAGAACACCGCACAAAACAAGTGTAGAATCTCTGCGGTTTAGATAAGTCAACAAAAACGGAGGATAAGACGGATGTTACACCAAATTAAAGAATTACTGCAAAACGCCCAATTACAACAGCAAGTAAAAGCAACAGCTAACCAAGCAGAAGCTATTAAAGTGTTAGCGATCGCTAGTGCAGAGAAAGGTTATAACTTCACAGTTGAAGCTATCTCTCAAATGCTAGCAGAATTGACCTTTGTGGACTCTAACGAACTGAGTGAAGAAGAGTTACTCAGTGTTAGTGGAGGAGTCGCTGCCGATACACACGTACACATGTCATGTTGTAACGACTGTCCAACTAGATAAACCAAATAAACAAGCACGAGTCAGGGATTATGAGGAGTGAGGACTGGAGAAGTAAAAGATTACTCTGCTTGATTTTGCCACTCAGCAATCCCTTACTAAATTTAAAACAAAAAAGCAGAGAACATTGCCCAAAACAAGCATAAAATCTCTGTGGTCTAATGAGTCAAAAAAACAGAGGATATAGGTTATGTTACACCAAATCAAAGAACTACTTCAAAACGCCCAATTACAACAGCAAGTAAAAACAACAGCTAACCAAGCAGAAGCTATTAAAGTGTTAGCGATCGCTAGTGCAGAGAAAGGTTATAACTTCACAGTTGAAGCTATCTCTCAAATGCTAGCAGAATTGACCTTTATGGACTCCAACGAACTGAGTGAAGAAGAGTTACTCAGTGTTAGTGGAGGAGTCCCCGCCGACACACACGTACACATGTCATGTTGTAACGACTGTCCAACTAGATAAACCAAATAAACAAGCGCGAGCCAGGGATTGGAGACTGGGGAAGGTTAAGGGCAAAAAGGGAAAGAAAAAACCTTTAACCCTTACCCTTTTCCCCAAACTTGATTCCGAGTTGAAAATGCAAAAACCGAGAAGTATTGCTTAACCACCACCTTAAAAAGTTCAGCCATGTCTCAACTATTTGTTCAATCTTCCCAGCAGATTCGTCTACCCGACTTAGCAACCATAGTTACTAAAGCCAGTTTTCTTTGGGAACGCCTCAATACAAAACAATTTGCGATCGCTGCTGGTTTGCTTAATGAACAAAAGATTGGCCATCGCCTGGAACGCTGGTGTCAAGTCGTAGCACAAGGTAATTGGAATACTCTACAAAAACGTCTACAGTGGGAAGGCTTAGACTTCGATACAATTCGCCCTCAATTGGGAACAGTAGAGTTTAATGCTGGTCAGCCGTTGCCAAAATGGGCAGAAACATTACAACAAATTATTCAAACAGCAACAGAATTTCAGCCTGAATTAGAAACATTTCTGCCGACCGACTCAGAAAATCCTATTCCCTTTGAAGATATTTTTCTACCTATTATTAAAGTCGCCAGACTAGAACTTTTGAATCGAGTTGAAGAACACCTTCCCCAATTACTTTTAACAGAAACTGCTTACCGTAATTTGGAACGGAGTTTGCTGCAACGGCTGGCGAATTTTTGCACTAAAACACTACATTTTGAATTTTCTCAGGCTCGTCCATTTGGTCAAAACTTACTCAACTTCTTGGGACTAGAAACAGAAACTGAAAAAACTAAGACTCACTACAATAAGTTTGTCAATCAACTTCTACAAGATGGATTGATGGGATTCTTTTGCAAATATCCAGTTCTCGGTCGATTAGTGGCAACCGCAGTCAACTTTTGGGTTGATTTCACTGCCGAGTTCTTGCAACGTCTGGCTGAAGACAAAGAAGATATTCAACAAATTTTTGGAGAATCTGGGTCTGAGCAACCAGATTATTTAGGTAAAGTTGCTGAAATAAAAACTTCCTTATCTGACCCTCACAAACAAGGAAGAACCGTTATTTTGCTCACATTTGAGTCGGGACTCAAACTAGTTTATAAACCCAAAGATTTGGGTCTGGAAGTTAGTTTCAACCAATTTCTAGATTGGTGCAATCAATACAGCCAGCTTTTGGATTTTAAAGTTATCCAAGTGCTTAACCGGAATAACTACGGTTGGGTAGAATATGTTGAACATCAAGCTTGTATGGATGAAGCTGCTGCGGAGCGCTTTTATCAACGAGCGGGGATGCTGTTATGTGTGCTTTATACCCTACGGGGCACAGATTGCCACCACGAAAATTTGATTGCTAGTGGTGAACATTTGGTGCTGATTGACACAGAAACTTTACTGCATCATGAAGCGAATCTGATTGAAAATTCACCAGATATGCAAGAATCTGAGGGCAACGCCGAACAGCAACTTGGAAACTCTGTACTCCGTAGTGGGCTTTTACCCCGTTGGGATTTTAGCAGCGATCGCCGTGTTGCGTATGATGTTAGTGGTTTGGGCAGTACTGACCCTCAGCAAGCTCCTCAGAAAGTACCGCGCTGGGGACTAGTTAATACCGACGAAATGCACTTGGGCTATGAGTTTATCACCTTACCCATTCAGAAAAATGTGCCCTACATAGGTGAAATTGCCCTTTCTCCCAATGATTATCAAGCACAAATTGCTGCGGGGTTTGAGCAGATGTATCATTTTCTGATGGACAACAAGGATATACTGCTTCAACCAAAGAGTCCTTTAACTGTGATGGGGAAGCAACAGGTGCGTTTTGTTTTTCGCCCCACTCGCGTCTACAGCCTCATCCTGCAAAAAATTTGGACATCGGATTACCTCAAAGACGGGATAGACTACAGCATCGAACTCGAACGCCTCAGTTGTGCTTTTCTGGTCGCTCAGGAAAAACCTAATGCTTGGCATATTTTGAGTGCGGAATTACGGGCGATGGAACAATTAGACATTCCTTTCTTCACAGCTAACGCTGCTAGTGATGAATTGAGTGTGAGTGATGATTTATCTATTCCGCACTATTTTAAACAACCCAGTTATCACCATGTCTTGAGGCAGTTGCAGGCAATGAGTGAAACTGACCTTGCCAGACAAATAGCGATTATTCAAGGCTCATTCCACGCCAAGTTAGCACAAACCTCCAGTGAAGAAAGTGAGCAATGGGACGTTGAATCTGCACCGTTGCTTAGTTCGGTTCAATTGATAGAAGAGGCTACAGCGATCGCTAATGCGCTCGAAAAGACAGCCATTCCCGATCCTGATGGTAGTATCAACTGGATTGGCTTAAGTTATGTACCCGAAGCAGAACGATTCCGACTGCAAGTATTAGGCTCCGGTCTTTATGATGGACGTTCTGGGGTTGCCTTATTTCTTGCTGCACTCAATAAGGTAGCCGGGGAGCCACGCTCGCGCGATTTAGCATTGAGGACATTACAACCCTTGCGTCGGCAAATCCAGACTTTTGACTTAGAATCTCAGCAACGTATGGGTCGCTTGATGGGAATCGGTGGGGGAGCGGGTTTGGGTTCTCTAATCTATGCCTTCGTGAAAGTAAGCCAATTCCTCAACGATGAAACGCTATTGGCAGATGCTCAAGCATTAGCAGAGTGGATGACACCTGAATTGATTGCTGCCGATAAAAAATTGGATATCATGAGCGGAGCGGCTGGAGCTATTTTAGGGCTGTTATGCCTGTATGAAGTCACAAAAGATGCAACCGTTTTAGAAAAGGCGATCGCCTGCGGACAACATTTACTTTCTCGCCAGGTCAGCTATAAAGGCGCTCCCAAAGCTTGGCAGACTCTTGGCGAACAACCCTTAACTGGTTTCTCTCACGGAACAGCAGGAATTTCTTATGCTTTGCTGCGACTTTACACAGTTACTCAAAATCAAGATTACTACGAAGCTGCACTGGCAGGTATTGAGTATGAACGCAGTGTCTTTTGTGAATCCCAAGGTAACTGGCCTGATTTTCGCAGTGCAGAGATGAATCAACCACCGGGCTTTCCAGTGAGATGGTGTCACGGTGCAACTGGCATTGGTTTAGGACGCTTGGGCAGCTTGGGAGTTATCGATTCCCTTGAAATTGAACAGGAGATTGAAATTGCTTTGCAAACTACCCAAAATTACAGCTTACAAGACAGCGACCACCTATGCTGTGGCAACTTAGGTCGGATTGAGGTGTTGTTAGTTGGCGCTCAACGTTGCTCTCGCTCTGATTGGCATCAAATAGCACTCCAGAATGCTGCGAATGTCGTAGCTAGAGCCAAGCAAACTGGAGCATACCAAATGTTTACTAATTTACCTAGTTCCGTATTTCATCCGAGTTTATTCCGGGGTACGGCGGGAATTGGTTATGAGTTTTTGCGTCTGGCTAATAATGACTTGCCTTCAATACTATTATGGGATTGAGCTTGTCGTTTGCATATTAACTGTAAAGTTTACGAAAAATCACTTTTGACTACGCCCTGTTAGCTCACTTGATGCTAATAGGGTACCTCTGTATTTGTGTTCTGTGGCATTGATGCCTGCTGAATGAATAGACTTCTGGCAAAAGTCGTTCTTTTCACGCTCTTCTTTGCGTGCCATTCTCTTCAACGGGGGAAACCACGCCAGTTCCTTCTCCTGTTGGAGACCAAGGCGAACAACGAGGGAAACCCCCGCACGTGCTACCTTGCCTTTGCGCGAGGCAAAAAATATACTATGCCCTCTATTGAACTGCGCCGAAAATTTTTCCGCAATTGCAACTATCTCCCCTACTTTTACCCTATTTCTCTTTAAATTTGAATCAGAAGAACAGAGAATACCGCACAAACCAAGCAAGATATTCTCTGCCGTTTAAGTCAACAAAAGAGGAATAAACTTATGCTACACCAAATCCAAGAACTGCTTCAAAATGCAAAATTACAACAGCAAGTATTAACAGCAGCTAATCAGGCAGAAGCTATCAAACTATTAGCGATCGCCTGTGCAGAAAAAGGCTACAATTTCACAACTGAAGGTATCTCTCAATTGCTGGCAGAATTGACCTTTGTGAAATCTAACGAACTAACTGAGGAAGAATTACTCAGTGTAAGTGGAGCCATGATGGCAACCACCAACCATACAAACCCGAACATCGACTGGCATTGTACAGCAGGTTGCGGCGGTTAATACCATCACAAACTCAGACTCAGATGCGGGCAATTACTTCAATTTACAAGTTGCTTCATCAGAGTTAATCACCGAGACTCTGCAAAATTCCCCTTCTCTCCTCTCATCAGGGGGTTGGGGAAATTTATTGGTGTGTTTCATTCGTTCGGGAGCCGCCATAATTCATATCCAATACTTGTCGGGTTTTGGAGGAAAGGGGACAGAAAAACCTTTAACTTTTAACTTTTAACCTTTACCCTTTTCCTCAAACCAAATTACAGTTTAAAATCCAAAACCCAAGCAGTATTGAATTCATATCTGTATTAAGTTCAAAATCCAATATACATATAGCGTATAGTTGCAAATCCCAGCTATGATTCAACAACTTGTTCACTCCCTCCAGCAAATCACACCAGACGACCTAAAAAATATCGTTGCCAATGCCAGCTTTCTGTGGGAACGCCTTGATTCAAAAAGATTTGTGGTTGACGTTGAGCAGAATGAACAGCAGATTGACCGCCGATTTGAGCGCTGGTGCCAAGTTGTAGGAAATGACAAGTGGGACACCTTGCACAAACGCTTGCAGTGGGAAGGACTAGACCTTAATACTGTTCGTCCCCGATTAGGAAATGTGCGGCTTGCTGCTAATCAAGTGTTGCCAGACTGGGCAGAAACTTTGCAGCAAATTATGGAAACCGCTAGAGAATTTATTCCAGAAAAAGAAGTATTTCTACCGATTGAACCACAGAATCCCATCCCCTTTGAAGATGTCCTCTTACCAACCCTCCAAGTTGCTAGACAGCAATTACTAACTCGTCTTGGTTGTCTACAATTTACTGGAGACTATCTTCCTTTAACAATTCTGACAGCAGCCGCTTACAGTTCTCTAGAACGCAGTCTACTGCAACAACTTGCAAGGCTTTGCACAAAGACCCTAGACTTTGAATTCTCCCTAGTTCGTCCTATTGGTCGAAATTTGCTCAACTTGTTGGGAGTGGCAACAGATAACGGCAATAAAACGCACTACACCAAGTTTGTTAATCAACTGCTAGCAGATGGATTGCTGAAATTCTTTCAAAAATATCCAGTTCTTGGCCGATTAGTGGCAACAGCAGTCAATTTTTGGGTAGAGTCTTCTTGTGAGTTTCTGCAACGTCTGGCTCAGGATAAAGCAGAGATTCAGCAAAAGTTTGGCTCAACGAGCATTAGCTTAGGCAAAGTTACGGAAATCTATGCTTCCCTGTCTGACCTCCACGAGGGAGGAAGAACCGTGATTTCCCTTAAATTCGAGTCTGGACCCAAACTGGTGTATAAACCTAAAGATTTAGGGGTCGAGGTTGCCTTTAATCGATTTTTGGACTGGTGTAATCAACACACTCAAACTTTAGATTTCAAGGTGGTACAGGTACTCAACCGGGATAACTACGGTTGGGTGGAATATGTTGAGCATTTGCCCTGTACGGATGAAGCCGCCGCTGCACGCTTTTATCAACGGGCCGGAATGTTGTTGTGTGTAATTTATGCCCTGCGAGGGACAGATTGTCACCATGAAAACTTAATTGCCAGTGGCGAACATTTGGTGTTGATTGACATGGAAGCTTTGTTGCATCACGAAGCCAACCCCATTGAAAACTCACCTACTGCCCAAGAGTTTGCAACAATAGCAGCACAACAGTTTTGGAATTCCGTGTTGCGTACAGGTATGTTACCACGTTGGGATTTTAGTGGCGATCGCAGTGTTGCTTACGATATTAGTGGTTTGGGTAGCACAATTACTCAACAAACACAGACAAAAGTTCCTCGCTGGCATTCAATTAATACCGACAACATGTCTTTGCGCTATGAGTCTGTAACATTACCTGTTGAGAAGAATGTTCCTCGCTTAGGCAATATTGCTTTATCTCCCGACAATTATCAAACACAAATCGCTGTTGGCTTTGAGCAGATGTATCGCTTGCTCATGGCACACAAAGATGTCTTACTTGCTTGTGATAGTCCACTAGCAGCCATGCAAGAGCAGCAAGTACGCTTTATTTTCCGCGCTACTCAAATCTATGGCACAATCTTGCAATCAACTTGGTTGCCTGATTATCTTCGGCACGGGGTTGATTACAGTATTGAACTAGATCAACTCAGCCAAGCCTTTCTCGTCGCTCAAGAAAAACCAAGTGCATGGCCGATTTTGAAAGCGGAACTGCAAGCTATGGAACAATTAGATATTCCTTGCTTCAGTGCCAGCACAATTAGTAGCGATCTCAGTGTTGGAGTGAATGGCTTGGTTTTGGGCTATTTCAAGCAACCCAGTTACCAACACACTCTGACTCAGTTGCAGACCATGAATGAAATTGACTTGAATCGACAAGTGGCAATTATTCAAGCGTCTTTTTACGCCAGAGTAGCACAAACCTCAACTGGAGAGCCTGAAAAATGGCAAGCCGAGTCATTACCATTGCTGACAAAAGGGCAACTGATCAAAGAAGCAGAAGCGATCGCAATTGAACTAGAAACCAGAGCCTTTCAAGACCCCAATGGTAGTATCAATTGGATAGGCTTAGGATATGTTTTAGAAGCTGAACATTTTCAACTACAAGTATTAAATCATAACCTTTATGACGGATGCTGCGGCATTGCCCTGTTTTTTGCAGCCCTATATCAAGTTGTTGGTCAGCAAAAATTTCGGAATTTAGCATTGCAAGCGCTACAGTCCTTGCGTTCAGTGATGTATACCTCTGACTTGGAGTCGCAGCAGCGATTTGCTCGACTTACAGGAATTGGTGGTGCAACGGGACTAGGATCGATAATCTATACGCTTGTCAAAGTCAGCCAATTTATAGAAGATGAAACCCTATTGCTGGATGCTCAAACTCTAGCAGACTTGATTACACTTGAATTGATTAGTGCGGATAAACAACTAGATATCATTGGCGGTTCAGCTGGAGCCATCTTGGGATTACTAACCTTATATGAAGTAACCAAAGAAGCGAAAGTTTTAGATAAAGCGATCGCCTGCGGAGAGCATTTACTCGCACAGCAGACCAGCTACCAAGGCGCTCCTAAAGCCTGGCAGACCCTTGGAGAAAAGCCTTTGGCTGGGTTTTCCCACGGTGCAGCAGGAATTTCTTATGCTTTGCTTAAACTCTACACCGTAACTCAAGAGCAGAATTATTTAGAAACTGCATTGGCAGGGATCGAGTATGAGCGCAGTGTCTTCTGTCAGTCTAATGGCAACTGGCCTAACTTTCTCAAAATTGAGCAAGGACAAGCAGCTTTCCCTAGTGCATGGTGTCATGGCGCAGCAGGAATTAGTTTAGCTCGCTTGGGTAACTTAAAGATTCTAGATAAACCAGAAATTCAAAAAGAGATTGAAATTGCTCTGCAAACGACACAAAATGTTGGCTTACAAATCGTCGATCACGTATGTTGCGGAAACTTAGGTCGGGTTGAGGTATTGTTAGTTGCTGCCAAACACTATTCCTGCCCTGATTTGTATCAGGTTGCTCTCCAAAATGCAACAAATGTAGTTACTAGAGCTAAACGAACTGGGGGGTATCAACTGTTTGCTAATTTACCTAGTTCGGTATTTAACCCTGGATTCTTCCAAGGAACTGCTGGTATTGGCTACACCTTGCTACGTTTAGCTACTAATGACCTGCCTTCAGTGTTGTTGTGGCAGTAATAGTAGGTATTTGGTGAAAGACTTATTATTAAAACCGTAGGGAGCAGCCGAAAAGAGGATTTTCTAGTTTTTGCACAAATGTGGGAATTATCACTAATTAAGCGGACATGATATGATTCGCAATCTCTCCCCTAGTTCTCCCCGATCGCACTTTAATCTTAAAGGTCTAGAAGACTTGAGGCTCTGAGTGCCATCAGCAAGAAGGAGAACAATGCAACTCAAACACAGCCATATCTTTCGCCAAGAAGCCCTAGAGCGCTTATCTTCACCAGAACAACTGGATCAAGCTATAAATGTAGTCAAACCTCAAGCTTGGTTGACTTTATCTACCATGAGTTTTGTGGTTGCTGTAGCTGGCCTTTGGAGTGTGTTCGGCAGAATTCCCCTGACTGTCACAGGTCAAGGTATCTTGATTAAACCGCACCATGTTGTGGAATTTCAAGCACCCAGTTCTGGCCCGTTACTAACTCTGAAGGTAAAGGCGGGAGATATTATTAAACAAGGTGATGTGCTGGGTATTATCGACCAATCAGCGCTAAAGCAGCAACTACAGCAAGAGCAAGTAAAGTTGCAACAATTGCAAACCCAAAATCAAGAGACTGACAGGTTACAAAAGCTGCTAATTGACCAACAAATCATTACTCTTGGACAGCAGAGAATGGATTTGGAAAATAATTTGCGTCGAGAGCAAGGTGCGCCAAAGTTACGCGATCAAACACAAAGAGCGATCGCTCAAAAACGTCAAAGCGTTAATTCTCGCAAACAACAAATTAATTACTTACTCAAAACTCTTAAAGGACGAGTTGATAATCGTCGTCACCTTTTTGAGCAGCATGTCATCAGCCAAGATATGTTGGTGCAAGCTGAACAGGAATATTTTAACACTCAAAGCGAACTGTCAGATATTGACGTGCAACTAAAGGATCTCGAAATCCAAGAAACCACCACACAACGCGAATATCTGGAAAATCTTAATAGAATTGACGAAATTAAAACCAAAATTAAAGACCTGAATACTCAAAATACTAAATTACGCGAGCAAGACCTGAAGCAATCAATTGACAAAACAAATCAAATTCGGGAAGTAAAGCGTCGCATTGCCCAATTAGAACTGCAACTATCTCAAGAAAGTAGAATCATTAGCAAATACAATGGTCATATTTTGGAAGTGAGTGTTGTTCCTGGTCAAATGATGAATCCAGGTACTCGCTTAGGGTCAATCGAAGCTGAAGAAGCAAATTCAAAACTTATGAGCCTTGTTTACTTTGCTAATAAAGATGGTAAGCAAATCAAGCCAGGGATGGCTGTACAGGTGACTCCCAGTTTCGCCAAGCGTGAACGCGAAGGTGGTATTGTCGGAACGATCGCAGATATTTCTTCATTTCCGGTAACTACACAAGATATTACAGCGATCGTTGGTAACAAAGAAATGGCTGCCAGTCTTGCGGGTAAAGGTGAAGGTCAGGTGCAAGCTTTTGTCCAACTCCAAGAAAACCCTGCATCAGTCAGTGGCTACAAATGGTCATCTTCTGACGGCCCAGCTTTAAAAATATCTTCTGGCACAACTACCTCTGTTCAAGTAAAAGTTGGAGAAAAAGCACCGATTTCTTATATTATTCCTATGCTGCGATCTTGGACGGGGATTTATTGATTTGGGAATGGGGAAATATAACTAGGATAAGGGGAAAGGGAAAAGGGGAAAGGGGAAAGGAATGGAAAGGAAAAAAATTGAAACTTTTGAAGATTTAAGAGTATGGCAAAAAGGTATTGACTTAGTTAAGCAAATATATTTAATAACTAAGGACGGTGAACTCAATAGAGACTTTGGTTTAAGGGATCAACTAAGACGTGCTAGCGTATCAATACCTACAAATATTGCTGAAGGATTTGAACGATATTCTCGCAAAGAATACTTAAACTTTCTAAATATCGCCAAAGGGTCTGCCGGGGAAGTTCGCAGTCTTTTAAGAGTAGCCTTAGAAATAGGCTATTTAGACCAACCAACTTATACACAACTTCATAATCAAGCTATGGAGTTGAGCCGTATGCTATCTAATCAAATTCAATCCATAAATCAGTCATTAAAATAATAAAATCTTATCCCTTCCCCATTCCCCCTTCCCCCTTCCCCAATGCCCTTCCCCATGCCCAATCCCCCATTCCCAATCCCAAAATTTAAACCAAATCGTGTCCGCACTTCTACCCTTTTACAAATGGAAGCGGTCGAATGTGGTGCGGCTGCTTTGGGAATAATTCTTAGCTATTACGGCCGGATTGTGCCACTGGCTAAACTGCGTGAAGAATGCGGTGTCTCGCGGGATGGGAGTAAAGCTTTTAATATTGTCAAAGCTGCTAAAAATTATGGACTCAATGCTAAAGGTTTAAAACTGCCTCTGGAAAAGGTAACAGCTACCCGTCTGCCCTACATTGCCTTTTGGAATTTTAACCATTTTCTTGTGGTAGAAGGATATAGCAAAAAACGCGTCTACCTGAACGATCCTGCCAGTGGTCGGAGAACAGTGAGTTGGGAAGAGTTCGATCGCGCATACACTGGTGTTGTGCTGACAATGGAACCAGGAGCGGACTTCCAGAAGGGTGGCAAAAAAAATCACATTATTTCGGCTTTAACTACCCGTTTACAAAACTCACGAGTTACTATCTTGTTTTGTTTGCTGGCTGGGTTGTTGTTAACATTGCCTCGATTAGCGGTGCCAGCCTTTGCTCAAGTGTTTATTGATGAGATTTTAGTCCAAGACCGGCAAGATTGGTTACGACCTTTATTGTTAGGGATGTTGTTAACTACTATATTGCGGGCATTCCTTGCTAGACTGCGGCTGACTTATCTGCGGCGATTGATGGTTAAGTTGTCAGTCAGCACATCAGGACTATTTCTCTGGCATATCCTGCGATTGCCTATTGGGTTTTATGACCAACGTTTTGCTGGGGAAATCAGTAGTCGGATGCAACTGAATGACCGAGTGGCGGAAGTACTCTCAGGGCCTTTGGCAACCACATTAATTGACGCAGTAATGATGGTTTTTTACCTACTGATAATGATTCAGTATGACCAATTATTGAGTGCGATCGCAGTTGGTTTTGCTGCAATCAATATTTTCGCCCTCCTATTTTTATCGCAAACTCGTGTCGATGCCAATATCCGCTTGGCTCAAGAATATGGCAAAGCTGGTGGCGTAACCGTTAGTGGTATCCAAACCATAGAAACCATCAAAGCTTCTGGGCTGGAGTCAGATTTATTTGCTCGGTTTGCCGGTTATTACGCTAAAGCACTCAACGCCCAACAGGAATTAGGCTTAAAAACTCAAATTCTCACCACATTACCGACGATTTTGACAGCCCTAACCACAGCTTCTATTCTACTGGTTGGCGGCTTTCAGGTAATGAATGGCAATCTCAGTATTGGGATGCTCGTTGCCTACCAAAGTTTAACACTGAGCTTCTTAGAGCCAGTTAATAGCCTCGTTAATTTTGGCAGCACGCTGCAAGATTTAGAAGCTGATTTAAATCGCCTTGATGATGTGCTGCAAAATCCCGTTGATTTGGAAGTGGAGGAGAGGCAGGGGGAAGAGGGCAGGGGGCAGGGGGCAGGGGGAGAAGGCCGAGAAATTACTTTTTCATCTCTGTGGCAATTACAGGGACATATTGAGTTACGAAATATCACCTTTGGCTACAGTCGGGTGGAACCTGCCTTAATTGAGAATTTTAGCTTAACTGTTCAACCTGGGCAACGCATAGCGCTTGTGGGGGGAAGTGGTTCAGGGAAATCTACGATTGCTAAATTAATTTGCGGTCTTTATCAGCCTTGGGCAGGGGAAATCTGTTTTGATGGTGTAGAGCGATCGCAAATTAAGCGTTCTGTGTTGGCTAACTCATTGGCAATGGTTGAGCAGGATATCTTTTTATTTGCGGGGACTGTGCGAGATAATATCACTCTTTGGGATTCAACTGTGCCAGAAGCTGATTTGGTGCAAGCTTGTCAGGATGCAGCCATTCATGATGCGATCGCTTCTATGCCTGCCAAATATGACTTTGAATTGATTGAAAGCGGTATGAATATCAGTGGTGGGCAACGCCAACGTCTAGAAATCGCCCGCGCTTTGGTGAGAAATCCCACAATATTAGTACTGGATGAAGCAACCAGCGCCCTCGATGTGGAAACTGAATTGATGATTAACCGTAACTTGCGACAGCGTGGTTGCTCCTGTATTGTAGTAGCCCACCGCCTCAGTACAATTCGTGATTGCCATAAAATTATTGTTCTAGACCAAGGTAAAATTGTCCAAAGTGGTACCCATGAGGAATTATGGCAGCAAGGCGGAACTTATGTTCGCCTACTCCACGCAGCAGAGGCATAGTTGAGCAATGAGTAGCGCGCAGGAAAATCCTTCTTCTGAACTGTACTCCTTTCAGGCAAACGAAGCAGTATTGTTAAATGACTCAGAAATGTTCTGGATAGTCCAGTCTGGAACATTAGCTGTGTTTGCGACTGGAGTTGTTGAAGGAGGCAGGAGGCAGGATAGCGCAGCGTTAGCGAGTCCGCGAGCGTCGGCAGGAGGCAGGAGGCAGGAGGAAGACTGCCTTGATAACAGTTTACTAAAGGAGCAGCGCCGCTATCTGTTTCATGTCAACGCTGGAGAAGCATTGTTTAGTGCAGCCTTGTTACCAAAAGAAAGCAAGTGGAGTTTTGTAGCGATCGCAATTGAACCTACCCAATTATGCCAGATGTCAATGGTTGATTTGGTTCAGGGAATTGCAGAGGCTGACTCTCAAGCCATAAAGCTTTTAGAAGGTTGGGTAAATCATTTAAGTCAGTCTCTTAGCGCCCAGCAAACAGTTTTGACAACGCCATTAAACATTGTGCAGATATCGGGACAGGATTTTTCATTATCCACTGGTGAGGCACTACATCTGTGGCAACAAACACTTGTGTGGGTAAAGTTGCAACAAGGTAATGTTAGCTGGATGGGAGTTGAAGAACTAACGTTGAATCCTACCTCGCCAGCTTTTCCCTTCATGAGTGCGATGTGGCTGGAGGCAGAAAATGCAGTTATTGGACAAGTATTAACAACCACAGATTTACTAAGTTATGAAGAAATACGTAGCGGTTTAGTATGTTTACATACTTATTTTTTTCACTACTTGAGTTTGCTAGCAAACAAACAAGCAGAAGCAGAATTTCGGCAGTTTCAGCAAAGAGAGCAACTTAATCAGCAAGTAATTGAGGGCGCACTCTCTGACTTAGCAACAGTATTGCAACCACAGCAAGAAGCTGTATCTCAAGAGGGACCGCCTCTGTTGGTAGCAATGGGAGCAATTGGGCGGACATTAGGAATTGAGATTCGTCCAGCAGCAGATAATTTTAGTTCAATTAAAGACCCTGTGGCAGCGATCGCCCAGTCATCGCAAATTCGTATCCGGCGTGTGACTTTGGCAAGCGGTTGGTGGCGGCAAGATCAAGGGCCGATGCTAGCTTATACTCAATTAGAAAAGCGCCCAGTAGCTTTGTTACCCACAGATAAGCGGGATTATGTGATCTTTGACCCAGTAGCGCGAACTCGCATCCCCGTAAATGAGGCAGTAGCAAAAACACTGACAACATCTGCCTACGTTCTGTATCGACCTTTGCCCCAAGTTGCACTCAAAGCCATCGATTTACTTCGGTTTGGGGTTAAAGGTTATGAAAAAGACATCGCTAGCATTTTAGTAGTGGGGCTACTGGGGACGATATTGGGAATGGTTGCACCACAAGCAACAGCAATTTTAATCAATAATGCCATTCCAGATAGCGATCGCGCTTTACTGTGGCAGATAGGATTGGTAATGTTTGCGGTTGCCTTTGGACAGTTAGCTTTTCAAATTGCCCAAAGTATTATTACCCTCCGAGTCGAAAGTGCCACTGATAGCGTATTGCAGCCAGCTATTTGGGATCGTCTGCTGAGATTAAGTCCGAGGTTTTTTCGTCAGTATACCGCCGGAGACTTAGTTAACCGTGTCATGGCGGTGAGGGAAATTCATCAAAAACTAAGCGGTGCTACCCAAAAAACGTTGTTGAGTGGGGTTTTTGCCTTACTCAATTTAGTGTTGATGTTTATTTACAGCTGGCAATTAGCACTGGTGGGAGTGGGTTTAGCAATTTTTGCTGCTGTGGTTACGACAGTTGCAAGTTTCCGCTTGGTAAAGAAATCCCGCGAACAGCAAGAACTCAATGGCGCGATTCAGGGACTCACTGTCCAACTAATCAACGGTGTTGCCAAACTGCGGGTAGCAATGGCAGAAGAACGGGCATTTGCTGCTTGGGCAAAAAAGTATAGCCAGCAAATCCGGCTAAAAGCGAATTGGCAACAGATTAAAGATGGGATGTCTGTATTCAATGAAGCACTACCCTTAGTCAGTTCTATATTGCTTTTCGGATTGGCGATGCTGTTGATGCAGCCACGCCTCACACTTGGTATATTTGTTGCTTTTAACTATGCCTTGACAATTTTCATCAAAGGGATAATTGACCTGAGCAATACTGTATCTGAGATTTGGGGGATTGTACCAATATGGGAACGGGCAAAACCAATTTGGCGATCGCAGCCTGAAGATGGCTCAACCAAAGTTAACCCTGGTCAATTAAGTGGTCGCATTGCCTTAGAAAATGTGAGTTTTCGCTACTCGGAAAGTGGCAACTTAATTCTCAATAATGTCAGTTTCCATGCTGAACCAGGAGAGTTTGTGGCGATTATTGGCCCTTCTGGAAGTGGTAAATCAACGATATTCCGGTTGTTGCTAGGATTTGAGACTCCATTAACAGGCAGTGTCTACTATGATGGCCAAGACTTAGCAGATTTGGAACTTCAGGCTGTACGCAGGCAGTTGGGAGTAGTATTGCAAAATGGCAAATTTGGGACTGGCTCAGTTTTTGATAATATCACCGCCGGAGCTTTGGTTTCTCTAGAAGAAGCTTGGGAAGCCGCACAGATGGCAGGTTTGGCTGATGATATCAAGCAAATGCCGATGGGGATGCATACTATCATTGCTGAGGGTGGTACCAATCTTTCTGGGGGACAACGGCAAAGATTATTGATTGCGCGATCGCTAGTTGCAAAGCCCAAAATTATTTTAATGGATGAGGCAACCAGCGCTCTGGATAATCGCACCCAGGCAATTGTGACTGAAAGTTTAGCCAAATTAAATGCTACCAGAGTGGTGATTGCCCATCGCCTCAGCACAATTCGTCATGCAGACCGCATTTATGTTCTTGATGGAGGTAATGTAGTGCAGATGGGTAATTTCTCAGAATTGATTGCAGAAGAAGGGTTATTTGCTCGACTTGTAGTCCGGCAGTCATAACAAATATAAAATCAAAGGGAAAAGGTTAAAGGGGAAAGGGGAAAGGGATGATGATTGTCGCGCCACTTGCGGGCGTTAGCGGAGCGGGACGCAGTACGGTTTTTACCTTCCCCATAAAATTTGGATTATTTCGCTTGACTTCGGGCGAGGTTTTTACCTTTCCCCCTTCCCCTTTCCCCCTTCCCCTTCTTCATAAACTCTAGTTTGTAGTGAGCGATTTATCGCTCAGAGCAAGGATTATCAGGAATAAAGTCCTTACTACAAACTTTAAATTCATTTATGCCTAGATACTTATACCATTTCTTTGTGAGGCTGCGCCAAACCCTTTTAACTTCTTTCTTTACTTTGTGTCCTTCTCTGACGAGACGCTACGCGAATGCGTCCTTTGCGGTTCGTTTTCCTTTCTTGTACTTAAACATGGTTTAGCGCATCTTCATACAGAATTGGTATTAGGCAATCAATAATTGTCGATTTGTGGGGAAAAAGCAAAGAGAAAAAGGGTAAAGAAAAAACCTTTACCCCAATAGTTTAGTTAACAATTTTTGGTTGTAATTCAGGTTAAAATTAATGTTTAAAATTCATCCGATAAAACTACTTTTAATTTGGTGTTAAGCTTTGGTGCAAAACCACTTCCTTCAGCTACATAAGTAATTGCTCCTCCAGCTTCTAAAACAGCAGGGCCACCACAGGCTTTAATTAAATCAACACCGTTCTTCACCTTAATATCTTGACAACCAAATTCAAGTCCATTTGGTCCAGTAATTTGAATCTTGTTGATTGTTCCAGTTTCACCAGCCGGTAAAAAAAGTTTAGCAGAGCGAATAACTGTTGTCGCTGGCAAAGGTGTTGTTGTTGTGTCGATACTGAACTTGCCTCCAGTAATTGCCGCTTTTTCCGTGATAATTAAGGTAGCAAGGGTGCTTGGTGCTGCGATCGCCTCTGTAGAGAAACAGAAAATCAGAAATGATAGAGCAAATGCTAAAATCTTGGTTAAGCGCATAGACTTCTTGAGTAAATTCATAATCATTTTTTGTTGAACCTGTAATTTTTAATGCCAGCTAGAGCAAATTATTGTCTCCATCGCTGTACTCAAAAGCTACGATATCAACTAAAAAACGCATTTAATAGTACCCTTGAGGGTACTATTAAGTTGTTCGACAAGAGGAAAAGGCTAGTGCTAGCGTAGGTCATCTGAAATATCTAATGCCGAATTGGAATTTTAATTACAAACTCTGTTCCTTGACCTGGTGTTGAGTAACACTCCAATTTGCCACCATGTTTTTCGGTAATAATTTGATAACTAATAGACATTCCCATACCTGTTCCCTTACCCACAGGCTTGGTGGTAAAAAATGGATTAAAAACCTGCTTTTCAACTCCTTCTGGCATCCCTAAACCATTGTCGGCAATCGCGATTTTGACCCAATGAGAATCTATTAACGTACTATGTATGGTAATTTTGGGTAGAGAAACTTCATTATCTGTTTTTTGTTCTAAGGCATCAATAGCATTGGCAAAAATATTCATAAACACCTGATTCAGTTGTCCGGCGTAGCATTCTACTAAAGGTAAGCTACCGTAGTTTTTGATGACCTTAATTTCGGGGAATTCTGCTTTTTCCTTAAGGCGATGTTGCAAAATCATTAAGGTACTGTCTATGCCTTCATGAATATCTACAGCTTTAAACTCGGCTTCATCCATGCGCGAGAAAGTACGCAGTGACAGGACAATCTGACGGATGCGTTGAGTTCCCACTTTCATTGAATTCAAGATTTTTGGTAAATCTTTCTGAATGTATTCCAGGTCAATTTCTTGGCATAAAGTCAGTAGTGGGTTGAGTTGCTCTGCTAACGCATAGCTTGCTTCACCAGAGTAGCAATTACCGTTCTGAAATTCAGGCGGGTTAATAATTTGATATGAGTTAATTAACCGTAATAAATCTTGGGTATGTTCTTCAAGATGGCTGAGATTACCGTGGATAAAATTGACAGGGTTATTGATTTCATGGGCAACTCCGGCCACGAGTTGACCCAGACTAGACATTTTTTCTGCCTGAATCATTTGTGCTTGGGTACGTTGGAGTTCTTGAAGGGTTTGGGCTAAATCTTCTGCATGTTGTCTAAGCTGGGCTTCGATTTGTTGGCGATCGCGGATATCACGGGCAATGGTTGAGAAGAATTCTATTTCATCTTGTTCATTTTTATGGGCAATCAGCACTTGGGAAACTGGAAACTCTTCACCATTGCGACAGCGAAATATAGATTCTCCAGACCAAATCCTTTCTCGAACTACGGTAGGTATTATTTCATTCTGGAATTTTTCTAAAATTGATAGTCCTGTAACCTCGCTAATATGAAATTTGTTGGTTTCTGAGGCTGGAATTTCTAAAATCTTCTGCCCTGCTTTGTTTAGGTAGCAATTATTTCCATCTGCATCAGCCATACCGACGATATCAGTTGTGGCTTCTAAAATAGTTAGCAGTCTTCTTTGCTCTTGCTCTGCTTGTTTACGCTCGCTAATATCTCGCACTACCGAAAGTGCATGAGGTTTGCCATTGTAGTTCAATAGTTTGCCTGTAACTTCTATATCAAAATAAGTGCCATCTTTGCGAATATCTACAGCCTGAGTGTGAAATTCACCTCCCTTTTTGATTGTGTTGATGAATTCGGCAAATTGCTGAAAAGAATCGGGATGAATAAAATCTGTAGGACTTAAGTGGAAAAATTCTGCTTGAGAATAGCCATGCATCTCACAAAAAGCGGGATTAGCAGCGACAATCTTACCTGTATCTAAATCAACAACACTGATGCCATCATTCACAGTCTCAAAAATGCTGCGATACTGAGCTTCTTGTTGACTTAAGGTTGCCTCAGCCGCTTTGCGTAGACGAAGCTCGTTGTAGACATTACTAATATCCCTAGCTACACAAACAACAGTATCCTCACTCATTGGCGCAATACTCGCCTCAAACCAAACTTCTTGATGGCCAATGGGCAAGCTATATTCGATTTTGAAAGTTTTCTTGGTTTTTAGTGCCTGCTGAATGCAGTTGAGAAAAGAGTCTGCAAAAGCAGAAGGTAAAACCTCGTGCATGGTTTTACCTATTAGTTCCGCAGGTGGTTGGTATAGTAAAGGCGCACCGCTAGGAGCAATTTTGAGGTAGCGTCCTTCGGCATTAAGGATGAGAATCACATCTGGTATGGCGTTAAACAATGCTAGTAATTCTGCTTGAGAAGCCTTGAAGGTTAGTTCTGCTTGACAATTACTTTCTAATAGTTGTTTTGATTCTCTAAGTTTCTGTTCTAATTGGGCGATTTCTGCACTGAATTCTGTGGTGGATTTTGCCAGTTGTTGCTGTAACTGAGCGTTTTGCTGACGAAGAAAAAGTATTTCTTGCTCGAATTCTGTGTTATGCATTACTTGTTTCTCCTGCTTACTGTTGAACTGGAATTAATATCTCAAATTCCGTACCTAGCCCTGGAGAAGAGTTGCATTGGATCAAACCACTATTTTTTTCCACTATAATTTTTCGAGCGATCGCTAAAAACTCTTGTAAATACCCGACATATCGCCTCCGCTCAAAACCAAAATCATCTTTGATGGAAAAGTCAGTTTCTCCATACTCTCGATAAATTAGGGTTCTCGAACCATTGTAGATTTCTTCAGTTACGTGGTATCCAGGAATACTAACCATGCTACTAAATCTTGAAGGCTTTCATATTTAGTCTTCCCAAATGGGTAACGCCAGTTCTATCTCAGGTAGTAATCATTATTTGGACAGGGTGCAGGGGGCGAAACTCTTTCTGATGCGTGGCCATTCAAAGCAACGTGCAATCTAGACTATACTAAACGCGGCTATTACATGAGTATGACCGAGATTAATCCAAATCGAATTGTACCCAAGGGGCCAATCATCGATTTTGACGAACTGCACGATCGCGATCGCTTCGGTAAGCCGTAGTTGCGATATGCCAAAGGCATTAAGCTTACAAGGTTCAAAATCAGTTATCTCGATAAAGTATCAAACGTATTGGTACATTGCTACACAACTATCACAACAGCGAAAATATACCAGACAAATAATTACTACCATTGTTAGTAGTACTTATAACTCAGTAAAAGAGCGATCGCGTCGTTAAACCTCACTAACACTGCTCAGTTAGAAAAGTTTTTAATTCTTTGCCGACTCAATTCTCCAATTTTTTCTACATAATTTTCCAAAAGATCCCCTAGCTGTGGCAATCTGGGAAACAGAGATTTATCAAATCTGATATTTTTAGCTACTGCAAATTTACCCGATCAGGTTATGCAAACTCTGCCCATAGTAGATACTTCAAATACTGCATCAAGTCAACCTATCTTTGATACAACTATCAAGCGGCGTAAAACCCGTCCCGTAAAGGTAGGAAATGTCACCATTGGCGGTGGCTACCCCGTTGTAGTGCAGTCAATGATTAACGAAGACACCCTTGATATTGATGGTTCCGTAGCTGGTATTCGTCGTCTGCACGAAATTGGCTGCGAAATTGTCCGTGTTACAGTGCCGAGTATGGCTCATGCTAAAGCTTTAGCAGAAATTAAACAAAAATTAATAAAAACTTACCAAGACGTGCCAGTTGTGGCTGATGTCCATCATAATGGGCTAAAAATCGCCCTGGAAGTCTCCAAGCACATAGAAAAAGTGCGGATTAATCCGGGGTTGTATGTCTTTGAAAAGCCCAACGTCAATCGAACCGAGTACACTCAATCCGAATTTGACGAAATTGGCGATAAAATCCGCGAAACTCTAGAACCTTTAGTAGTTTCTTTGCGAGATCAAGGTAAATCAATGCGAATTGGGGTAAATCACGGTTCTCTCGCCGAGAGGATGCTATTTACCTACGGTGACACCCCAGAAGGAATGGTGGAATCTGCCATAGAATTCATTCGCATCTGTGAATCCTTGGATTTCCGCAACTTGGTAATTTCCATGAAAGCTTCACGAGTACCTGTGATGCTAGCCGCCTATCGCCTGATCGCCAAGCGCATGGATGAACTGGGTATGGATTATCCGCTACATTTAGGCGTTACCGAAGCTGGTGATGGCGAATATGGGCGAATTAAATCCACGGCTGGTATTGCTACTCTACTTGCTGATGGCATTGGCGATACAATTCGCGTCTCACTCACAGAAGCACCAGAAAAAGAGATTCCTGTCTGTTACAGCATTCTCCAAGCTTTGGGATTGCGAAAAACGATGGTGGAATACGTTGCTTGTCCTTCTTGTGGGCGCACTTTGTTTAACCTAGAAGAAGTGTTACACAAAGTCCGGGAAGCCACTAAACACCTGACTGGGTTAGACATAGCGGTTATGGGTTGCATTGTCAACGGCCCCGGCGAAATGGCAGATGCCGACTATGGTTATGTTGGCAAAACACCTGGTTACATTTCCTTATATCGTGGTCGAGAAGAAATTAAAAAAGTCCCGGAAGAAAAAGGTGTAGAGGAATTAATTAACCTCATCAAGGCAGATGAACGCTGGGTAGAACCTTAAGGGGAGCAGAGAGGGGCAAGGGGGCAAGGGAGCAGGGGAGGCAGGGGGGACAAAGGGACAGGGGGACAAGTCTCTCCGTCTCCCCACTCTTCCTTGTATCCTTTGTCTCTTCTTCATACCCAATACCCAATGCCCAATTCCCCATTCCCCATTCCCAATGCCCAATTCCCAATGCCCAATTCTCAATTCCGAATCTTAAAACTTTTGTATTGATAACGACCAAGGTCGCCGGATTGTCAAGTATTTTGTTTAAATTAAGAATACATACTCGGTCTGTACAGTGAAAGCCTGTGTTAGATTGAGCATACTGACTATATATTTTCCCTCTGACGCAGCTGTCATTATGGTGATTACAAAAAGTAGGCTTGTTTTGGGTGCTACGGCGGTGACACTCTCCACGATCGCAGTTACTAGCCTTGGCATTCACTCGCGAGGTCAGGCTTTATTTAAAGCAAGTCCCAAAGAAATAGTAGATGAAGTTTGGCAAATTGTTCAGCGCCAATATGTAGATGGTACTTTCAATCAGGTAGATTGGCAGGCTGTTCGTAAGGAGTACTTAAGCAAGTCCTACAGTAATCCCCAGGATGCTTATAAGTCTATTCGGGAAATGCTGAAAAAGCTGGAAGACCCATACACCCGGTTTATGGATCCAGCAGAATTCAAAAATATGCAAGTGGACACTTCTGGAGAATTGATCGGGATTGGGATCACTATCAGTCAAGATGAAAAAACTAAGCAACTGGTTGTAATTGCGCCAATCGAAGACACACCAGCATTTAAAGCTGGTGTTTTGGCAAAAGATGTCATCCTCAAAATCGACAACAAAAGCACTAAGGGAATGGATACTAATCAAGCAGTATCCCTGATTCGAGGTGAAGCAGGAACGCAAGTTAGCCTAACGATTCAGCGCGACGGTCAGATAAAACAATTAGACATCAAACGGGCGCGGATTGAAATTCATCCAGTTAAATATTCCCAAAAGCAAACTCCAGCAGGTAATCTTGGCTACATTCGCCTGAACCAGTTCAGCGCTAATGCTGGGAAAGAAATGCAAACAGCTATCAAGGATTTAGAAAGCAAAAAGGTAGCTGGATATATTCTGGATTTACGTGGTAATCCTGGTGGCTTACTGTTCTCCAGTGTAGACATTGCCCGGATGTGGATAAATAAAGGTAAGATTGTCTCCACCGTTGAACGCCAAGGAGAGGCAGAAAAAGAAGAGGCAAACGGACGCGCCTTAACGGATAAACCTTTGGTGGTGCTGGTAGATAAAGGTTCAGCTAGTGCGAGTGAAATCCTTTCAGGGGCTTTGAAGGACAACAAGCGTGCTACTTTGGTTGGTACTCAAACTTTTGGTAAGGGACTAGTGCAATCGGTACGTCCCTTAGAAGATGGCTCAGGATTGGCGGTAACAATTGCTCATTACTATACTCCTAATGGTACGGATATTAATCACAAAGGTATTAATCCAGATGTGAAGGTAGAGTTGACCAAAGAGCAGATGCAGGAATTATGGCTCCATGAACGCGATAAACTCGCTACCTTACAAGATCCCCAATTCGCTAAAGCAGTGGAAGTGATAGGTAAAAAGATTGCTGCTAAGGGCACAGCCACAGCAGAAAAATGAAGAGTTAAGAATAAAGTTAGGAGTTAGGAGTGAATAGTAAGGATTTAAGAATAAAAACCATCATTTCTAACTCCTAACTTAAACTGGTTGGCACTTTCCAGCCCTAATAAGTCCGACACGCCGAGCGATCGCTTCTCCTTGCGAACTAAAAGGCCCCCACTGTTCTATAGTTTCTTTAATCTCTAAATTATCGTCGCCAATTTTGTCGCTGGGGACGATTTCGCAATTACCAGCAGAATGCTTGACAATATACCAAGTTTGTGATTCATTCATGCTTGAAACAAAAAATCTGTTTTTTACAGTAAAGATTTTACAGCATAGAGAAAAGATTTTCGTACATCTGCGATCGCACAGATTTCCATAAAACTAAGTTACAAGCGATAAATGCGATTGTAAGCGATCCCTGTGGGAAGAATAAATTTCTTATTGTTATTTGATCTTGGCTAACCACTGATGGATTTTAATCAAAAGATAAAGTGTATTTAAACAAGTAGATGAACTAATGTATATAACACTTTTAAAATTAAGTGAATTGATATGCGTTTACCTATCATTATCAGTGCCGGATTATTGCTATCTTTCGGTCTTAACCTACCAGTAATGTCCAAATCTCCCATAGAGATAGCACAATCGCCAACAAAAAATAATAACTTGGATTTAAGGCGATTAAAATTTAATCGCTATTTGTGGAATCAGCAAAATATTTCCAACTATCGCTATACATTTAGTAATGGATGCTTTTGTATACCCGACGCTAGGGGGCCAGTAGTCATTGAAGTCCGTAATGGTCAAACAACTTCCATCACTTCTGTAGCTACAGGTCAAGCAGTTAATCCAGAATTCTTTCAAAACTACGAAACAATTCCTAAGCTGTTTGATGTGATTCAAGATGCTATCAACCGTCAAGCCTACAGCCTGAATGTGAGTTACAGCCCTAAATTCGGCTATCCAACCAAAATAGAGATAGATTACGACAGTCAGATAGCTGATGAAGAAATATATCTCACAATTGAGAATTTTCAGGAAATTAAATAGCCGCCGTTGCAACTATAAAATTAGATATTAAGGCGATTCAGTGCGTAGCTTTCCACCGCAGGCATCGCCCTAATTTATCGTGTGAATCAAATTTTCTTTAAGAAAAAAGATTGGCATTGCTAATTAGATGCATAAATCTTGGTTAGAGATGCAAAATTTTAAGCCATCGCTCATTACAAAAGTGGGTTTTTTGATTGTAAACTCTTATCGAATAAAGATTTTAGGCTATTGTGTCACTACATATTTATCATTAAAAAATATTTTTTGTATCACTGAATACTTGATATTGAAACGAAGAACTTGGACACTGTTTTGGTAATCAAAAGCACAAAAACGTGAAAAAAATCAAGATTTTCAAGTTTCTACTGCCATTCGTGACGGTAGCTTTATTCATAATTGGGTTAGCACAGATTGTACCAGCCCAGTCATCAGTAAGTGTTCACCTAACTCTTGGCAACCCTAGCAACGCTGGAACTTCTAGCCAAAATAACTACTTGTTGGTAAAACCACAATATGTAATTGGTTACAACTGCTCAATAGGTAGACCAAATTGGGTATCTTGGCAGTTAAATAGTAGTTGGTTAGGTAGCACACCAAGGCAAGATACTTTTCGGGCTGATACAACACTTCCTTCAGGGTGTTATCAAGTTCAATCTACCGATTTTAGTGGAAGTGGGTTTGATCGCGGTCACATGACACCTAGTGCTGACAGGACTAGTAGTGTTACTAATAATTCTGCCACCTTTTTGATGAGTAATATGATTGCTCAAGCCCCAGATAACAATCAGGGAATTTGGGCAAGCCTAGAGGATTATGCCAGAACTCTAGTAGGACAGGGTAAAGAACTTTACATCATATCTGGTGGATATGGGATGGGTGGTACTGGTTCTAACGGAACATTCTATACAATAGCTAATGGACGGGTTCAAGTCCCAAACAGAACCTGGAAAATTATTGTTGTATTGAATACTCCTGGTTCAGGTCTTGCTGGTGTGACAACCAGCACGAGAGTCATTGCTGTCAATATTCCCAACGCCCAAGGCGTGCGAACAGCAAATTGGAGAAACTATCGGGTTAGTGTTGACTCATTAGAATCCCTAACTGGATACAATTTTCTCTCACAAGTTTCAACATCTACTCAGTCTGTCATAGAAGCGAAAGTTGATAATTTATAAGTTTGGATGATTTCAAAAATGAGAAAGCCTAGCTGCACAGATGGCTAGGCTTTTATTTAAAGAAATTTCCAACCTGCTTACTAAGTTTCAACCAGTTTTGTTACTACTCCAGCTAAGTCACCGTCTTTAGTTTGTCCGATGATATAAGCGTCAATATTTATTTGTCCAATACGATAAACGCTGATGTCACTAAGATTATCTTTTAGTGCCTGCATAAGTGTTTGAAATCTTTTAACATCTTTTTTCTGTAATTCATTGTGCCACTCTTGTTCAAATGCACAATTACGAAAGAAATAGTCCAACTCTACTACTTCGACTGGCAGGTTTTGAGAACCTGTTAGCTGTAATATTTTCTCTTGTGTTGCAGGTGCAGCACCTTCCCATTGAACAACCTCGAAAGGGTAATCCGACTCGCTCATCATTAACAAGCCAGTACTAGCTTCCTTGAGTTTTTCGACAATCTCACCGCTCATAGTCATCAGTTTCTAGCAACGCTCATACTGTATCATTCAGCCAGTAGCAAGGTGGGAAGCCGAAAGAGAGATATGTAGGAGGAAGCAACGCCGCAGCGATCGCTCATCAGAAAATTTTAGGGCTTTGAAGTTCCTGCTTCTGGCTGGATCAAAATAGGCGCTCCACCTTTTTCAGAACCAATAATTACAATTTTAGAATTATTAGATTGAGCTAGTTTTTCTGTGGCTTCAATCGCTCGTAATTGTAGCACTTGGTTGGTAAGTCCACCAGAGATAATTTTTTGAGAATCAGCTATGCCTTGAGCTTCAATACGCTTTCGTTCTGCCTCTTGACGCTCTTTCTCTAAAACAAATTTCATTTGCTGGTTTTCTTGCTCTGTCTTGAGTTTGTTTTGAATTGCAACTTGTAGAATATCAGGCATTTTGACGTTTCGTAAAAGAGCTTCCTCAACGATGAAACCCAAAGTGGGTATCTCCTGAGTGAGTTGTTGGTCAATTTTTTGGGCGATTTCTTGACGTTTGGTAGAGTAAATCGCACTGGCTGGGTAGTTTGCCGTGATAGCGCGAACAGTAGAGCGAAATCTGGAAATTACCAGTTGTGTTTCATCAGTTCCAATGGTTTTATATACTGTGGCTGCTTTCTGGGGATCGAGCTTGTACTGAAGACTGACATCCAGATTTAAACTCAAACCTTCTTGGGTTGTTACATCTATGTTTTCCTTCACATCCTTAATGCGAGTGGAAAAATTCAGCACTTTGTTAAAGGGGTTCAACAAGTGGACACCAGGATTAAGAGTAGTTTCGGAAACCTCACCAAATAAGTTGACGACACCAATATTGCCTGGTGGGACAATCACCACAAGTCTAGAAATAGAATTCAGTATTGCAATACTGCTAATCAATATCGTAATTGTGCGTATTGCTAAACGTGATTTTTCGCCAGAGATCCTACCCGTATTGAGATAAATGAGGATTCCTATCAGGCTAGTTAGAAGAGAGATTATAAAGCCCATGAGTTTTTCTGTGTGGTTAAGACGGATATACTTAATCACATAATTCCCAGATGCTTTTATGAAACTTCCCCTCAAGGGCAGCAAGCTATAAATTTTGCAGAATTAATTCCTAAAACTCAGTACTGAGTGCTTGATGTTTGCACTGAGGTATTTGCCCCATTTATTGTGGGCGGAACTCTTTTGTCATTGAGAAGGTTGATACCCAATACTTCTCGGTTAAGGGGAAAAGGGGAAAGAAAAAACCTTTAACCTTTTCCCCAAACCCAATTCCGAGTTAAAAATGCTTTACCCGAGCAGTATTGGTTGATACCCTTTTTAACTCAGTACTCTTAATGGCAGCCCAGATTGTTAGGATAAACAGTAAGAATATTTTTTTGCCAAGCTTATGCCTTCACCGTTTCCAGGGATGAACCCCTACCTAGAAAATCCCGAATTCTGGGCTGAAGTTCACAGTCGGTTGATAATTGCGATTGCAGATGTAATTGCTCCTCAACTACGACCCAAATATCGAGTAGCGGTTGGGAAACGAGTATATAAAATGACAGATGGAAATTCTATTCTAGTTGGTATTCCTGATGTGGTTGTCGGACGTTCTTTAACAAACACAGAAAAAGAACCGTCTAATATTGCGATTGCTATACCGCTTACAAAACCAATAACTGTCAATCTTCCTATTCTAGAAGAAGTGCGAGAAGGATACCTAGAAGTTTAAGAAGTAGCAACCGGAGAAGTTGTCACAGTGATTGAAATTTTATCACCAAAAAATAAGCGGACTGGTGAAGGAAGAAAGGCATACGAAAGTAAACGTCAGCAAGTATTAGGTAGCTTGACTCATCTAATAGAAATAGACTTGTTGCGTGGCGGCGAACCCATGCCAATTTTAGGTAATCAAATTAAGTCAGACTATCGTATTTTGGTAAGTCGGAGTGAATATCGCCCTAAAGCAGAACTATATTCATTTGAACTACAAGAGCAGATTCCCGTTTTTTTGTTACCCCTACGTCAGGGTGATACAGAACCATTATTAGACTTACAAGCATTAATACACGGTGTACATGATCGCGCCGGATTTGATTTGGTTATAGATTATAGTAGTGAACCAATTCCGCCCCTTGGAGAAGTTTATTTGGCTTGGGTGAGTGAGTTGTTAAAAGAGCAGTCGTTACGTTAAGTTTGAGTAATTTCCTCTTTTACCCATTGCCTAAATACTCTGAGCGTTGGACTTATACCTAAAGTTCGGCTCAGTTTGACACCTTTTATTAATATGTGCAAAAAAAAGTTTTGTTATTTTAACAATATTTTAGGGAAAACTAAATCGGTAGCTTCTCTATTACAACAAGATTGAGATATATTTATGGATTTCAATGGATCAATTTGGACTAAAAACGTAAAACCTATAGATGGTGAACGTTGGGCTTATCAAAGCATACTTACTATACATCCAGAATTAAAGATTTTTGCTTTACATTGGAGAAATTTAAAAAATCAAGATGAAATAAATGCCAAGACTCCGCAAGAAGGTGAACTGATTATTTTAAGACAACGTAGCAAAGTAACGCACGTTGTTCAAATGCTGAATAAGCAACTTTATCCTGATGGGAATGCTGAAGAGGAATTTAATATTTATCGTCTTGTCCAGGTGATTTGGATGACGAATGATTGGGATCATCCTCCAGATAAGAGTAAAGTCTTTGATTGTGCAATTAACTTCCCTCCGAATGGAAAAGCAATAAGATTGGAAAACATACAAGCATTCCAAGAACGGTGGAGTACAGAAGTATTAGCGTTTCAACAGCACCTTCAAAGCGTATTAAATATTCATTAATAAAAAGCCCCGCATATTTAAGTGCAGGGCTTTGATTTCAGATAAATCCAAAATTACTTGCCATTGCCGTTACTACCATTGCCATTGCTGTGAATGACGCGTTCAGCGAGTTTTTCCGGCACTTCCTGGAGATGGTCATATTCCCAGTGGAAGGAACCAACGCCCAAGGTGAGCGATCGCAGTTCTACAATAAAGTTTTGCATCTCTGCTTGTGGTAAGTATGCCGAGACATTATCCCAGCCTTGCCAATCATTTCTACCTTCATAGCCTAAAATTTGCCCCCGTCTACCACTCAAAAGTTGCAGCACCTTGGAGGTAAATTCGCTCGGTGTAGTCACTTCCACGCGGAGAATTGGTTCTAACAGCGTAGGTTCTGCTTGGGGTATCCCCGTTTGCATTGCTAATCGCGCAGCTTGCTTAAAGGCTTGTTCGGAACTGTCAACGTTGTGATACGAACCATTAGTCAAAGTTACTGCCAAATCTACTATTGGGAAGCCCAAAGGCCCATGTGTGAGAAATTCCCGCACGCCCATTTCCACCCCAGGAATGTACTGTTTGGGAACCACGCCGCCGACAATGGTTTCATTAAAGTTGAAGCCTGTACCGCGTGGTAAAGGCTTGATATCGAGAAAAACATCACCAAACTGTCCATGACCACCGCTTTGGTGCTTGTAGCGCCCATGAACTGAAGCCACCGTTTTGCGAATGGTTTCTTTGTAAGGCACTTGCGGTAAGTGGGTTGTCATCGGCAAGTTATATTTGCGGCGCAGTCTATCTAGGGCGACTTGTAAATGAATTTCGCCTTGACCCCACAGAATTACTTCGTGAGTATCGCCGTGTTGTTCCCAAGCAAGTGAGCAGTCTTCTTCTAATAACTTGGTGATGGCACTGCTAAGTTTTACTTCATCGTTGCGCTTTTCTGGTGTAATGGCGAGGGCATAAACAGGTTCTAACTCTACAGCTTTGGGTAATTTGATTGCCGACTGCTGTTCTGTGGAAATTGTATCGCCTGTCTTGATTCCTTCTAAACGGCTCAATGCGACAATTTCACCAGCACTAACTTGGTTAACTATCTGCTGTTGTTGTCCCATCAGGCGGTAAATTCCACCAGTACGAATGCCATTGAGGACAATGCCATCAGTTAATTTGCCTCGCCAAACACGCACGAGAGAAAGTTTGCCACCTTGGGGAGTGTAGTAAGTTTTTAATACCTGTGCTAGAGGTGTATCACCTTTTAAGTTTTTTAAACGGCGTTCTGCTGTAGTTTCTGGTTCAGGTGCTTCCCGTAACAAGGCTTCTAATAGAGGTCTAACACCATAATCTTGTTCTGCCACACCAAAGAAAACGGGCACTACTAAATCTGCCCCTAATTCCATTTTTAAATCTTTGAGGATTTCCTCTTGGGGTGGTTCGATATCTTCTAAAAGTTCTTCAAGTAAATGATCGTCAAAATTTGCTAAGGCTTCGAGCATTTCTGCCCGTGCTTCATGTTCTTCTTCTTTTAAACTTTCGGGGAAGGGGATGGGGTCAGCCGGTGCGCCTGGATGATATTGATACGCCTGTTCGCTCACCATATCAATAAAGCCGGTGAGTTGTTCCCCGTTCATGATGGGATATTGATGCGCTACCAGGGGACGGCTAGATACTGCTTTCAGGGCGTGTAACGTTTCTAGAACGTGAATATTTGCCCGATCCATTTTGTTGACGAAGACGAGATGGGGAATTTCCCAATCGTCGAGGAATTTAAATAGAGGGGCTAGGGTGAGGACGCGATCGCGGATGGGTTCGCAAACTACAATTGCCGCATCCACTCCGATTAAAGCATTGTACGTTTCTTGGGCAAATTCTACGCTTCCCGGACAGTCAATAAAAGTGAAGCGAATGTCGTTATACTCAGTGCTAGCGGCGCTGACTTCTACACTCATGTGGCGATCGCGCGACTCGGCAGCACTATCTCCCACTGTATTGCTGTCTTTAATGCTGCCTTTACGAGAAATTGCCCCTGTGACAAATAACAAGCTTTCTAGTAAAGTGGTTTTTCCACTTAAATAAGGCCCGACAATTGCAACATTCCGCGAACCCGATTTTACTTTTTCGTTCATAAAATCCTCCTTGCGGTAAGTCTTTTATAACCGCATGATTCCGTATATATCAATGGTTGAAGAAGAATCCAGCTATTCTGAATGAGCTAAACCTTAGCTATCCGCTAACAGGATTCATAAATCTTGACAGTAGCTAGTCCGCGAGCGTCTTAAACCGATTTATTAATCCGCCAGTTGTACAGAATTCATTCTGTTCGCGGAGCGTGCCGGAGGCATTATTCTGGCTCCTGACTCCTGAATTCTATATTGATAAAAAAATTGTTCTCTGGAGTCAAAATTACCCTTCTTTAATTTGTTATTATCCTCCTTTTAATCGAAAGTTAAAAAAATTGTAGCCTGTCGTAAGATTTAGCTTAATAAAAGTTAATCTTAGTAAAGATTAATAGCGAATCTAAAATTTTTGTAAATAACTTTTTATGAAGTAAATTTAACTGAAAGTGTTGCGAATCAGAAAATCAATGAGATTATCATTTTCTAAATATCCCATAGCAGGGTTAGTCAGTTTGACTTTGTTGGTTGTTAGCATTCCCTCCCCTTCTCTTTCTCTCTCTGAGTATGTCCCCTCAGAGCTAGCACAATCTAATGGAAAAACAGCCATAGACTGGCTAAACCAAGGTTTACAGGCAATTCAGGCGGGCAAAGTAAAAGATGCAATCGCAGCCTTTAAACAAGCAGCCAAGTTAGATCCAACATTAGCACCAGCGTACTATAATTTAGGGCTAGCGTACCGACAAACAGGACAATTACAACCCTCTGCAGACGCATTTTATCGAGCAACGCAAGCCGATCCGAAATTTGCTCCAGCTTTTGCTAATTTAGGTGGTGCGCTATTAGAAGGCAATAATTTACAGTTAGCTAACGATTATTTGCGCCGAGCGTTAGAACTCGATCCAAAATTAGGATTTGCCCACTATAATTTTGGGTTAGTAAGAGAGCAACAAGGAGATTGTGAGAAAGCTATCGCATCTTTTAAAAAAGCCATAGAATATAGCAAAAATGCACCGGAGCCTTCTTACCATATAGGTATGTGTTATCTTCAACAAGGCAAACTCGATCAAGCAAGGGATGCCTTTAATCAGGCAGTAAAAATTAATCCGAAATATCCAGAAGCTTACTACAATCTCGGTTCAATTTGGTTTCAGCAAAACAAGTTACAAGAAGCATTAGAGGCTTTTAGAAAATCAGCCGAAGCTAACTCTAACTATCCCAATGCTTATTATGGTGCAGGGTTAGTTTTTATGCAGTTACAGCAATATGGGGATGCAGTGCAAGTATTGCAATTTGCTAGAGATTTATATAATGCTCAGAAGAATCCTCAGTGGGCGAAAAATGCCGAGCAATTGTTGCAACAAGCACAAAATTTAAATTACAAACCTCGCTGAGGCGCGAAAGCTTAATATTGCATAACATAAAACTATTGGGTTGACTCGCTGGTGTTGTCTGAACTTGTCCCGATTGGAAAATGTACATGCAAAAGCGCCAGAAAAGTCGATTTTTATTTAGCGATCGCTGGCTTGATCGGCACTCAATTGTTCGCAACATGGAAGCCTTTCAAGACTTGATTGTGATTGTCTTGTGTTTAGGTTTATTCGCCGTCATGCTGATCCAATTGTGGGGGATAGCTATCGCCCTCATGCAGCCACTAGACTATAAACACGTGACTGCAAAAATACTATTTGTGTTAATTTTAGTCGAGTTATTTCGACTATTAATGGTCTACTTGCAAGAACATAGTATCTCTGTGGGAGTAGCGGTTGAGGTAACAATTGTATCCCTACTGCGAGAAATAGTAGTTCATGGAGCGCTGGAAATTTCTTGGGTTAATACACTTGCAATTTGTGGTTTGTTATTTGTTCTGGGTGGACTACTTGTAGTCTGTGCTAAAACTCCACACATGGATTGTATGAGCGCTAACACTAAGTTTTGTCCGGTTGTGTATAGAGGAGGTAGAGAACGGCAAAATGATTTGGAATTCCAGTATTCACGTCAATGTGATGAAAATAAACCGCTTGGCTAAATTCTAATGAAAATAGGGAGTGGGGAGATGAGGTAGAATTTTCTTCCTTGTCTGTCCTATTTCCTGATTTATCTATAGGACTACTATTTGATTTTTGAAAAAATTCAGTACAACTCAAAGAGGCTTATTGATTTTTACTTATTGCCTATTGCCTCACTAATTTAAAGGGTTCCATCAGTAAAGGAAAAACGAGATTGGATAAGACTGAGGTAATTGGAAAGCGATGTCTACGACGGTCACTGAGCGCAGCCGAAGTGCGGGCTACGCCTACGCACTGGATACTATAATCTACACTCGCAAGGTACTTTCGACGTATTGAAATATACTCTTTTTGGAAGATGAATCGCTCTTTAAGGGTGAGTATAAAGTTAATTAGAAATTCTAAAAGAGGATCAAGCAATGGCTAAAAATACAGATAACGGACAGTCTCAAACAGCGATTAGCGACTTGGAGTATGATTTTGTCACTGTGTTGCACAACAAAGCTGAAGCCGTTAAAGCTTACGATACCTACATCAAAGATGCAGAGCAAGTAGGTTCTCAGCCTTGTGTAGAGTTGTTCCAAAAATTGCGCCAATCTGATATTGAACACGCACAAGAGATTCGCCAACATCTACAACAAGTGCTGCAACACGGTAAAATGTAACCCAGGTTTTTAACTGCGTAGGCGTAGCCCATCGTAGACATCACTTCTACTTTAGTGAACCTAAATAGGACTTACGCAAAATTATATGCGGTAGGGGCAATTCATGAATTGCCCCTACAAGAAAATCAAGTTTGGGGTATTTTTTGCGTAAATCCTGCTAAATAAAAAAGAGGCGATGTCTACGACGGGCTACGCCTACGCACTTTACGTAAAAAACTTTATTAACTGATATATTGCACACTTCGCTTAAGAAATATATAGCACAGTGTTTCTTTCCAGAGATAAAGCGCAATACTCAGGCAAGCGCCCACTATCAGCCAGACTGATTCTGGGCTACTTGCTGTACTTGCGCCACCGTTAAATCAAGAGCCACCGCCACTTGTTCAACACTCAACCCCAATGCCAATAACCGGGGAATAGCTTCTAACTTAGCTTCCTGTTTACCTTCCTGTCTACCTTCTTGTCTACCTTCTTGTCTACCTTCTTGTCTACCTTCCTCCAAGCCATCTTGCTTGATAGATTGATACATTCTTGTTTTTTTGAATTCGTCGTCTATACCCAACATTTCTGCTAACTCCTCTCGGCTTAACCGGGTAAATTTGTACAACAGGATAGTCTCTATCAATTCTACAATTTGCTTCCTGGTTGCTTCATCCGCTAGTTGTTGCCTTGCTTGTAAAATCAATTCTCTACCTTTGTCAACGGCTGTCTCTTCTCTTTCGATAATTAATTTAACGATCGCAACTTGAAGTGAGTTCTCCGCCGTATCTAATTCATCTAGATAAATGCGTTGCACTTGTGAACTGTTTAGCAGCGATTGATACGGTAGTTGATCGTTCGGATCTAAACTTCGCTGTGGATAGATGACAACAGCACGCCAAAAATTGACTGATTCGTTTTGACGCAAGTAAAGAAAGATTTCGGCAAAGAAGCGTCTATAAAAAGTCAGGTCTAATTGAAACTGGACTTCAACAAAGTAGAGTGGTTGATTTGTGGTTTCACTTGTGGGCATGAATACCCCATCAATCCTAAAAGCCGTTTCTTTTAGTTCGACTGAAACAAATTGATATGCGTTGACGTTGATAGTATTATCGCCAATTATTGCAAAAAATATGCTAGGGAAAGATTGAAATAAGCTATAAAATATTTTGTCAGTTTGCACTTGGATTTAGTCAAGCGTAAATTGGATATTCAAAGTTTATCAAAAATCGTGTATGCACGTTTAATTACGCATTAAAAAAAGCAGATAGTAACAATCATCTGCTTTAATTCAAAAAACCATTATCTCATTTACTTAGATACCAACTGATTAACTGGAGCAATCCCAGCCAAATCTAAAATTGGTGCGATCGCATCTTCCCGCTTTACTGCCATCAGATGAACACCTTGACACAATTGCCGTGCTATCTGCACTTGTTCGGCTGCAATTTTTATCCCTTCCTCAAAAGGCTCTTTGGCTTTTGCCAATCTATCAATAATATGTTGGGGAATATTGACACCCGGAACACATCTATTAATAAACTGAGCATTTTTTGCCGATTTCAACAGAAAAATTCCTGCCAAAATCGGTTTTTTATAACCAGAGGCAATGGTATCCATAAACTTTTCTAGGCGTTCAAAATCGGTAATCAACTGACTTTGAAAAAATTGCGCTCCGGCTTCGATTTTTCGTTCAAATCGACTTTGTAAACCCGACCAACTTTTACATTGCGGATCTACTGCTGCACCAACAAATAAATCTAGCGCTCCATCAGTCAAGGGTTTTTCGTTGCAATCAACGCCTTGATTCATCTTTCGAATTAGTTGCAGCAGTCGCACCGCTTCTAAGTCAAACACTGCTTTGGCATCTGGATGATCGCCTGCTTTTACTGGGTCGCCAGTCAAAGCTAAAATATTACGGATACCTAAAGCATGAGCGCCCATTAAATCAGCTTGCAAAGCAATGCGGTTGCGATCGCGGCAAGCAACTTGACAAATTGGCTCTACACCATTTTGTGACAAAATCACCGACGCGAGTAACGAAGACATCCGTAACACTGCGCGGCTACCATCAGTAACATTGACAGCATGAACCCTTCCCTTAAGAGTCGCCGCCATTTGAATCATGTGCGCTGGATCTCCCCCTTTCGGGGGTGCTACCTCGGCGGTAACTAGAAATTCACCTGCTTGTACAGCTCTGCGAAAAGCTGTGTGGCTATGGGTGTGATACATAAAATTAAGAATTTCAATTTCTTAAATGGTATAGCAAATCACACCTAAAAGCGAAAACTTAGAGAGGAAGCGAGTAGCCTAAAGCAGCTTTTACTTGTGATAAAGTTTGATTTGCGATCGCTCTAGCTTTTTCCCCTCCATCCCGCAATACGGACTCCAAATAGCTTTTATCTGCCGTTACCGCTTGATATTTTTCTTGGATTGGTTTCAAGGACTCAATAATTGTGTCTGTCAACAATGGCTTGAATTGTCCCCAGCCCATATCCTGGCACTCAACTGCTACATCTTCCTTTCTCTTCCCAGAAAGCAATGTATACAGCGTCAACAAATTATTACACTCTGGACGTGCTGGATCGTCGAAAGTTAGCCCACGAATCGGATCGGTTTTACAACGCTTAATCTTGTATTGAATCTGTTCGGGTGAATCGAGCAAACTGATTCGGCTTAACTCTGAAGGATCGGACTTCGACATTTTGCGTGTACCATCCGCTAAACTCATCACCCTTGCCCCTTCCTTACGAATCAAAGGGTCTGGTAACTTTAGAACTGGCTGATCTGGTTTACCAAATTGGTGATTTAACCGAGCTGCAATATCCCTTGTCAATTCCAGGTGTTGCTTTTGGTCTTCACCCACTGGTACTTTATCCGCTTGGTAAAGCAAAATATCAGCCGCCATCAAGACTGGGTAATCCAACAAACCTGCACTCACATTTTCTCCCTGTTTAACAGCTTTTTCCTTAAACTGGATCATGTCTTGTAGCCAGTTTAGAGGTGTAATGCAGTTGAGCAACCAGGTGAGTTCACTGTGGGCTGAAACGTGAGATTGTACAAAGATAGTGGAGTGATTTAAATCAAGACCACAAGCTAGATAGAGAGCAGCAAGAGTGTAGGTATCAGCTGCCAACTGTTTGGGGTCGTGTGGTACTGTAATCGCGTGCAAATCAGCCACAAAGAGGTAATTTTCGTATTCACTCTGACCTTCTACCCAGTTGCGAATGGCTCCTAAGTAGTTACCTAGATGGTAATTGCCCGTTGGTTGAACTCCAGAAAGAACACGTTGCTTGCCCATAAATTTCAACTAAGTTATCTCAAATCTGCGCTAATAAAGTCGCTTCTCTACGAGACGCTGCGCGAATGCGCCTACGCAAAACTCATTTAATTTTGACATTTTCCAGGTCAACTCGCTGTTACGGGATTAGAGATTTTAACTCAAATCCCATTGCTATAGAAACTCTTCACTGGTTTTTTGCCACTGCTTGTGTTTGAAACTGCTTTTCATATGCCAAGCGAATTGTGCCAAGATATGCGTGTAAGTACTAACGCTGACAAGGGTGGGCGTTCTGCTGTCCGCAAGCTTGACTGCGGCGAAGGTGTGGTGCATTTTTATTTTGAAGCTTAAGGACGTTAGAAGACTAATGAAGCAGTACTCTCATCTCACGATTATTTCTTACATACTAGGCCCTACTTTGATCGTGGTGAGTCATTTAGGATCATTACTGATTATTGTTACTGGCTTATCGTGGGGTGCTGTTTTGTGGGCCGTGTTGTTATATGTAATACGAATGCTTGCAACTACTGGCATCTATCATAGGCTACTCACCCACAAGAGCTACCAGGCTCCAACCTCAGTTCTATGCGTTGGAAGCATCGTGGCTGCTTCAGCCGGGCAGATGGGGCCAAGTTGGTGGAAAGCTCACCACATGGAGCATCATCAATACTCAGATCAGGAAAAAGATCCTCATTCTCCCTATATGCCTTTCAAGGGGATCAAAGGATTCTGGTGGTCTCAAGCTGGATGGCTATTCTCCCCACAGTTTTTTCCCTCGAAACTTCCCACTGATGTTGAGAGTAATGTGGTTTTGAAGATTGTTGATCGTTTGCACTTCATTCCCACCTTTGCTCTTGGTGCGTTCTCATACTACATTGGTGGAGTTGAATATCTCGGCGCTTTTTTCCTCAGCACGACTGTCCTCTTCCACTGTGTCGCGACCGTCAATTCACTCAGCCACATACTGGGCGAGCAACCGTTCACAACCAATGATTACAGTCGGAACCATTGGCTCGTAGCATTTCTAACCTTGGGTGAAGGCTGGCATAATCTTCATCATGCATTCCAGGCATCAGCCCGGCATGGCATAACCGTGCGAGAAGGCCAGGTTGCCTATCTTCCAGACCCAACATTTTGGTTCATTAAAATCCTTGAGTTTTTGAAGCTAGCGTCAAAGGTTAGAGTGCCTTCTGAAGCAGAACTTATTGCTCGCGCTAGAAACCGCAACTTTCAAAACTCAGTGTTCAAGGCAAAAGCAAAGACATCCGTCTGATATTTTGGTTGACAGATAGCTCAGGAAAAAATTCTGTTCCTTGCCGTCTCAGTCAAGAATCTAAGGATTTAACTGGCTGAAGATGTTTTTGTGAAGAAAGCATGTTCAGCTAGTTAAATAAGGAAAGGCAGGATGTTCATCCCCTATGAGGGAAAACACTAGCTTTGTCCGGTTAAGCATGAACCATTAAAAATTGACCATTACCATTATATTCTCCATCACAACTAGCAAAATTTCGAATAAACCATATCAAATAAAACCTCCATATCCGGCGAAACTTGGCATAGTCCATGCCATAGTTTAATGTTTTTATTGTTGTCTGGTTGTCGTCAAAATTTTGTAACCAGTTAGCTAGTGTTTTAGAGTAATTAGAGCCATTGAGATACCATCTTTGAATTGTTTTGAGGTCTTCTTTATGGCTAGGAACTGCATCGTAATTCCAGTACCGACCGTGCGGAAAAATATATTTGTGGGTGTAAACGCTAGACATATTGTTAGGGATGCGGACTGTAATAATGTGAATTAAAACTTTGCCATCATCCTTCAAAAACGAAGCTAATTTTTTAAAGGCTGCTGTTAAGTTACCAACATGACAAAAAACACCAATCGAGAGAATTTTATCAAACTTCGTCTCGAAATTTGCATTATTCAAATCACCTTCATATAGGGTAAACCGATCTGAACTGAGATAACTCTCAGGATCTTGCATTTTGCGGCGTATATATTCGCATTGCTCATGGCTCAAATTAAGACCCGTAAATTTTACATTGGGGAACTTAGAAAGAATGTAATTAGGAACACATCCCCACCCGCACCCAAAGTCTAAGATATTATCTCCGTCCTTGATGTCTAGTTTTTCAATCACATCATCAATCATCTGCATCTGGGATTGCTCAAGGTTTAATGCTCCTTTTTCCCACAATCCCATGCTGTACTTAGGATAAATGAGTTTCCCGTCCCCCAACATAGTATTCAGCATGGCTTGAGGCAAGTCGTACTGAATTTTCATTAATTCCCGCGATCCTTCGGCGAGATGATCAGTTTCTTTTAATACCCATTCATACGGTGCTAGTAGGGATGGGAAATACTGAAAGAAAATTGGCATACAGGTATCGAAAAGCGATTCTAGAACGGAATCAGGAACTTCTAATCCGTTAATATAAGCTTCTGCTACTGCCATCTGGACTGTGTTAACTACCTCAACCGCCCCACGAGTTACTTGGTATGCAAATGGACTCTTAATATTTATATCTCCCACAATGGGGATATGCTTTTCTATTTCTTCCAGCAGGGTACTAGCTGTCATACTCATACTCCTAACAAGCATTTAAATAATGCTACATGAGTATAATAATTAGATTTTTTTAGCTTTTTAACACCAAAACGTAAGAAGTTGTAACATGCATTGAGGAATATTTATCTCCAACACACCTGATGCCACTTTAACTTAATAAAAGGTAAGCGTAGCAAAGGCAAACGTCCTATAACTTGGCATTAACTGCGTTTATTTCTCATAATTGTTTGACATCAGGGTGTTGTTCGCTCAACTCATTTCCGTTTCTAGTAGCAGTTGGTTGCGATCGCTCTTCTGATATATGTTGGGTTACGCTCCGCTCCACCCAACCTATTTTAAACAGAAATGGTATAAAGTCACCCATTCAGGTGAAGGCATACAGACATGTAACACCTATCATGAAGTAATATTAAGCAACTATAAAGCTAATTATGCGTCTAGTTGTTAGCTTATTAATCAAGATTTAATCCAAAAATTTTAACAACTCCCCATTCCTGTACTCGCCCTTTAACTACAGGCTACTCCCATAAAGCAAGATTAATTAGGCTGTTAGATATGGCTACGCACATAGAAATTCCTGTTATTGGCAAAGTTAAGTATCCATTTCGCTGGTTGATGGGGCTGATAACAGGGGGTGTTTTGGTTGTTGGTACGATCACAACCTACACCCTGATGAATCAAGGGAAAAAAGAAGATATTGCTCAATTAACTGTGCCAGTGGCAGCGAAAAACGTCACATTGAGAATTACAGCTAGCGGTAAAGTCGTACCAGTTCAGAGCGTAAATATTAGTCCGAAGAACCCCGGAGTCCTATCGCAATTATATGTACAACAAGGCGATCGCATTCAACAAGGGCAAATCCTCGCCCGTATGGATAGTGCCAGTATTGAGGCTCAAAGGAGTCAGTATCGTGCTAACTTAGCCCAAAGTCAAGCACAACTTGCCGAAGCCCGTGCTGGTAGTCGTCCTCAAGAGATCGCTCAAGCAAAAGCGCGGTTAGCACAAGCTCAAGCCCAGCTAGCCCAAGCTAGGGCTGGTAATCGTCCCCAAGAGATTGCTCAATCTCAATCCCAAGTAGATGCGGCTCAAGCAAAGGTAAATTACACCAGCGAACAGGTAAAGCGCTACCAATACCTATATAAAGAGGGAGCAGAGAAAAAACAATTACTCGATCAAGCCATCAGCGAAGATAAGAGTGCTAGAGCCAGTTTAGAAGAAGCTAAAAAACGATTGTCGTTAGTCCAAAGTGGGACTCGGACTGAGGAAATCGACCAACGTCAAGCAGCTGTTAATGAAGCACGGGCAGCATTGGTACTGTTAGAAGATGGTACTCGTTCTGAGGAAATTGCCCAGCGCCAAGCGGCTGTAGCCAGTGCTGAAGCTCAATTGAAGGGTGTGCAAGTGCAGTTGGAAGATACAATTATTCGCGCTCCACTTTCGGGAATTGTGACGCAAAAATATGCAGAACCAGGTGCTTTTGTGACACCCACAACTTCTGCTTCTACTAGTGCATCGGCAACTTCTAGTTCAATTGTCGCCGTAGCACGCGGTTTAGAAATATTAGCTCAAGTTCCCGAAGCTGATATTGGCAGAATTAAACCGGGACAGCAGGTGGAAATTGTGGCTGATGCTTATCCCGATCAAGTCTTTAAAGGTCATGTGCGCCTAATTGCTCCAGAAGCAGTGGTGGAACAAGGTGTGACATCCTTCCAGGTGCGGATTGCTCTTGATACTGGTACAGATAAACTGCGTTCTGGCTTAAATGTGGATCTGACTTTTTTAGGCGATCGCGTCAATAATGCCTTGGTGTTACCAACGGTGTCAATTGTCACCGAAAAGGGTCAAACTGGTGTACTTGTACCAGATGCAAAGAATAAACCCCAGTTCCGCGAAATTACAGTTGGGGCACAGATTCAAGACCAAACTCAGATATTAGGGGGAGTTAAAGAAGGCGATCGCGTTTTTGTTAATCCACCCAAAGACTACAAAATCGAGAAGGCGAAAGAAAAGAGTAATTCGTAATTATTAAAACATGAATTTTTTAGAAAGTGTTCAAATGGCGGGGAAAACCCTGCTGTCAAATAAGCTGCGTAGTGCCCTAACGATGTTAGGTATCGTTATTGGCAATGCCTCAGTAATTGCCATGATTGGTATTGGTGAAGGTGGGCAAAAGTACGTGAATAAACAGCTAGAGTCATTAGGGCCAAATGTGCTGTTTATACTGCCAGGTAATCAAGAAACTCAGCGTATCTCCTTTGAAGTGCCAAAAACTCTGGTGTTACAAGATGCCGAAGCGATCGCTTCTCAAGTACCGACAGTAGTAGGAGTTGCGCCAGAGTTAAACAGGAGACAGGTAGTTACATATAGCAACCGAAACACTGATGTCAATATCATTGGTACAACTCCCACCTTCTTATCAGTGCGGGATTTTGAAACTGCTAAAGGCAGATTTTTTGGTGAGGTAGACATTAAGCGAAATAACCAAGTCGTTGTCTTAGGTGGAGACTTGGCAGAAAAACTATTCGGTAATAGTAACGCTATTGGTCAGCAATTGCGAATTGGAAATACTAGCTTTCAAGTGATTGGGACATTAATAGCCAAAGGTTCCAGCGTCGGAGCAGATTATGATGATGCTGCGCTCATACCAATCACAACCTCAGCAAACCGACTTGTGGGAAAGAATTCTCCTTATGGTATTGCTTTAGATTATCTCGTTGCTGCCGCTCGTGATTCAGAGAGCGTGGATGCAGCAGAATTTCAAATTGGTAATTTGCTGCGTCTACGGCACAAAATTAATGGTGAAGATGACTTTACTATCCGCTCTCAAAAGGATGCTTTGCAAACTGTCGGTCAAATCACAGGTGCATTGACAATTATGCTAGCAGCGATCGCCGGGATATCATTATTTGTCGGCGGCATTGGCATTATGAATATTATGCTTGTCTCCGTCACCGAACGTACCCAAGAAATCGGATTGAGAAAAGCGATCGGGGCAACTGAGCAAGATATTTTGCTACAGTTCATTATTGAAGCAGTAATAGTTTCCGCAGCTGGTGGTTTAGTTGGGACTGCGGTTGGCATCAGTGGCATTCTATTAGTAGGAGCCTTAACTCCCTTAGAGGCAAGTCTTTCGCCTGTAGCAATTACTATGGCAGTTGGTGTCTCTGGTGGTATTGGTTTATTCTTTGGTGTTGTTCCTGCACGTCGCGCTGCTAAACTCGACCCAATTGTGGCTTTGAGAAGTGCTTAGTAATCGGGCGATACGCTTCCGCTACAGTGTACTAATGTAAAACTAATACATCGGGGCAAAAGTTTTGTGACACATCTTCTTGTACTTGATTTCTAATCATAGAAACAAATTTGTCAAGGTCGAATGGTTTAAGTAAATATTCTTCAAACTCCACATTTGGAATTAGGTCATGAGTACCTGTGGTAGATGTTGAAGTCACAATAATTGGGATGTGCTTTCCATTGTCTGCTTCCATAGCACTCAATGTATTTAGCAATGTATAAATACTTTCACCTAAAAACCTAATTTCACAGACAAGGATGTTGGGTGTGAACCAACTCAGGATTTCTAAAGCTTCTTTTACCGAGCCTGTAGTAATCACATTTGCGCTCTGATCTTCGAGTAAAAATGTGTACAAATCTCTACTATCGCGATCGTTGTCTACAACGAGTACTTCTACACCTTTGAGTATCCCATCTGTCAAGCAAAAGCCATTGATTAAATTCATAACAAGACCTGCCATTAAAGCTCTAAGTGCAAAGTGGGTTGAAAATGAGTAAGTAGAGATGCGAAATTGTACTGGGCAACTCTTAGAGACCCTATCGTGTCTCTAGTTGCTTCTGTCAAAAGGCGCATTCATTGGAAACGTTTCCGTAGCACTCTAAGTAAGCTACGCGCAGCTTCTGTCTCATGAGAAGAGTGGTTACACAGAAAAGTACCGAAAGAAGGATTTTTGCTAGAAATTAAATGAAAAACTTTCTGTAATATGGCAAAGTGTTGTTTGATTTACTAAATTAGTTGATTGACTACGACACAAAACGTAATGAATACTAATTTGGCAACTACCTATTTGCGTAATTAACCAAAAGGATTATTGCCATTCCCTGTCCTCAAGTTCCTTTTGAGGTAACAATAAGGTGGCTTCAATTTCCTGCCTGATAGCAGCAGTCACTTCACAATTGCTATGCAGACAATCGAGTAGTAACTTATTGGCATCGTAGTATCGTTGCAAAACTTGTTGTTGTTCGGTGCTAAACTGCCACTGGTGGTTAATGTTGCGATAATTAATAACCGTCATCTTTAATTGTTCAGCCCAGGCTGAATAGTTTGTCTGCCCCCATAGCCTAAGCCGTTCTTTATTTTGACGAGAACTTGGCAATTGATCAAAGAGTTGTTGCAGAGATTTATGAAGTCCAACATCCAGAACTATACCCAAAATGTTTGCGAGAGCATCTCCACAGGCGTGGATGTGGGCAAAGTCCCGGCTTCCATCAATTGCACATTCGAGCAGCAGGTCATCTAAAGCCGTATCCAGAAACATTCCCTGGTCGAGGCTACTGGCTAGGGCAAAGTGAGAAGCTATGTGAGGAGTCCGACTTAAGGCAAGGTAAAAGGCTCGAGTTGTCGCCTCTTTTGGTTGGCTGGGAATAGTACGAGATTTTTGGCTCGCCCAAGTCAAAAATTCTTGTAAATAAGGGTCTTGGCCAACCAGTGCATCAATCTGTTGCTTCATCAACTGTACTAAAGAGTCTGCACTTCTGAGCATGGTAGCTGTTAACAAGAAAATTTCGTGCCAGTTCGGGTCTGTAATGTGACTAACTAATCCTTCTAAAGCTTCTCCAAATGCCTCTAGATTATGGCTGGCAACGATTTTTCTTGCTGTGAAGTATTCCTGAAACGCCAGATAGGAGAAGGAAAAAATTCCCCGCGCCCGTTCTGCTAGTAGCCCATGTTGAGCCTCGATCGCTTTCAGTGCTGCTTCACTTTCTATTTGCAGTTCTTCGGCATCCATTGGCGTTTTGGTCAGATTCTGAATATAGTCACCAATGTATTGCTCAACGATGCGTTGCTCAAAAAAGTACTGACCTTGCTCAAATGTCGCTGCTGCAATCTGACTCAATAACTTGAGCTTTTGTGGTAACAAAAACCCTCGGTAAACTTCATCCCGTTCAATGCCTTTGGCTTCATCCCATTTGCCCAATAGAAGGTCTAAACCTTGCTTATAAAAGTCAGTCCGCTTAGTCGGAAATTTTTCTTGACCGTGAAACACCCAGCAAGCAAGATGCAGAAATAGGGGTGTAACTACAAGTTGGCGAAATTGCCAGTTTTCATCTAAGTCCAACTTCTCAATAAACTGAACGGACAGCGCTTGACCGTCTTGAATGTTGGTTTTGGTAAAGGCCACAAACCATTTTTGAGCAAAGGCGATGATTTGTTCTGAGGTAAACGGGGCAATCTCAACATCGGTAAAGCCTCGAAGTCTGAGTTTTTGAGATGCTGTTCG
>NZ_JACJSH010000034.1:0-83638 GCF_014698055.1 Nostoc sp. FACHB-133 | reverse complement strand
GTGGTATTAATATGATGATGAAAAGTATTGCTCAAGAACTAGCTCCCCACAAAATTCGCGTTAATAGTATTGCTCCTGGTGCTATCAAAACCCCAATTAACAAATCAGCTTGGGATACTCCCGAAGCCGAAGCAAAGTTACTAAAACTGATTCCAGCAAAACGTGTAGGAAATGTTGAAGATATTGCCAAAGCAGCTGTTTGGTTAGCTTCTGATGACTCTGATTATGTTAACGGTACAACATTATTTGTAGATGGTGGTATGACCTTGTATCCAGGATTTACGGAAAATGGTTAAAGGTAAGAGGCGATAGGAAATAAGGCAAGAGGCAAGAGGCAAGAAGCAATAGAAAATAAGGCTTTTTGAGTTGTAGGGGGGTTTTTCACGCAATCAAATATGAGTCTCATAGTAAAGCTATCTTATACCTTCTGATAGTTTACTTTTAACTGTCAGACACGAGATTGTATGTGGGATGCACGATGCACCTAAGTTTCTGGATAGCTCTTATTTACGCTCATGGCAACTGATTCATCTAAAAAAACAATCTTTGCAGCGATAGGGTCTAATTTAGCGATCGCAATTACTAAATTTATCGCCGCCTCCATTACTGGCAGTTCCGCCATGATCTCTGAGGGGATTCATTCAGTTGTAGATACAGGCGACCAACTTGTACTTTTGCTAGGACTGTACAGAAGCCAAAAACCAGCAGATGATAGCCATCCCTTTGGATATGGTCAAGAACTTTATTTCTGGACTTTTATCGTTGCTATCCTGATCTTTGCAATTGGTGGCGGGATGTCAATTTATGAAGGAATTACTCATTTAATTAACCCCAGCCCTTTAGAAGATCCAATATGGAATTATATTGTATTGAGTATGGCAATAATATTGGAAGGCTTTTCTTGGACTGTAGCTTTAAAAGAATTTTTGCCGACCAAGGGTAAGCAAAATTTTTGGCAAGCAATCAAAAATAGTAAAGACCCAACAGTATTTACAATATTATTTGAGGATACTGCCGCAATTTTAGGCTTAGTTGTGGCCTTGATCGGAATTTTTTTAGGACATTTATTTAATAATGTTTATTTTGATGGTATTGCCTCTATTATTATTGGTATTATCTTGTCTATAGTAGCAGTCTTACTAGCTAGAGAAAGTAAAGGATTATTAGTTGGTGAAAGTGCTAATCCTCAAACTATAGCCAATATACGTTCTTTATCAAAAACAGAACCAGGGGTACAAGAAGTTATTCGGGTACTAACAATGCAACTTGCTCCACAGGAAGTATTACTCAACTTGGAAATCCAGTTTTCTAAAAATCTCACAGGCGAAGAAATAGCATTAACTGTAGAACGTTTAGAAATAAAAATTCGCCGAAAACATCCTGAAATAAAACAAATTTTTATTGAAGCAAAGTCTTTAGCTGCTACTCGCAAATATTCTCAACCTTTCAATTGAAGGAGAATTTTGTTTTGATAAATATCCACTACAGCTTTTCCAAATAGCACTCAAAGCTTATCGGCACAATAAATTATGGTAAAGATTATTGGTCAAGAACAGGCTTTTGGTTCACCAGGTATCGAGCCTCGATGGACTCATGCCAATAAAGATGCAGTCGGAACAGCTTATTTTACCTCTAGTCGCGTTTGGTTTACTGTTTGCAACGGTGTTGTGACAGAAGTCTACCACCCCACAGTAGACAGACCCCAAATTCGAGATTTGCAATATCTAATTTCTGATGGCAAAAGCTTTTTCCATGAGGAGAAACGCCATCTCGAATCAAAAGTTGAACAGATTTGGACTCATGGTTTAGGATACCGCGTTACTAATTCCGATCCACAAGGGCGTTATGCTGTGATCAAAGAAGTGATTGCTGACCCCCATTTATCCTGTATTTTACAACATACAAAGTTAACAGGAAAGCGCGAGTTTATCTCGCAACTCCAGCTATACGCTTTGTGTGCGCCACATTTGGAAGTTGGTGGCAGAGGTAACAATGGTTACGTCATAGAAGTTGCTGGACATCGGATTCTAACGGCCGAGAAAGCAGGAAGATGGATGGTGCTAGGTGGAACGGTTCCCTTTACCCGTCTTTCATGTGGTTATGTTGGTCAAAGTGATGGGTGGACAGATTTAGCTGATAATTTCCAGATGGATTGGGAGTTTGACTGTGCTTTAGATGGCAACATTGCTTTGACTGGAGAACTAAATCTAGATGAGAGTCACGAGTTCACTTTGGGACTGGCATTTGGTACAACTCTGCACAATGCAATTTCCACACTGTTTCAGTCGCTAAATATTCCTTTTCAACAGCAGAAGCAAAATTATATCGAACAGTGGAAGCGATCGCGCCAAGGCATCAAACCATTAGAAAATATTTCATTCGATGATGGCAACTTGTATCACCACAGCATTAGTCTGCTTTTGGCCCATGAAGACAAAACTTATCCAGGTGCTTTAATTGCTTCCCTGGCAATTCCTTGGGGTGAAGCCAAAGACGACCAAGACCAAGGGGGATATCACCTTGTCTGGACGCGGGATATGGTTAGCAGTGTATCAGGTTTATTGGCTGCTGGGGAAACTGAAACAGCAGTGCGATCGCTAATTTATCTGGCCACGAGTCAGCAGGAAGACGGCGGTTTTGCCCAAAATTTCTGGGTTAATGGAGAACCTTACTGGAAAGGTATTCAACTAGATGAAGTGGCATTTCCAATTTTACTAGCATGGCTACTGCACCAACATAAAATACCACTGACCTTTGATATTTATCCCATGATTTTACGGGCAGCAGGTTATTTAATTCGTCATGGCCCGGCTACTCAACAAGAACGCTGGGAAGAAAACAGCGGCTATTCACCTTCTACACTGGCATCTAATATTGCCGCTTTAATCTGCGCTGCTCAATTCGTTCGTGAACGTGGGGATGAAGCAACAGCACAATTTATCGAAGAATACGCCGATTTTTTAGAATGTCACGTTGAAACTTGGACAGTTACTACCGAAGGCACTCTTGTTCCTGGCATCAATCGCCATTACATTCGCATTACTCCTACAGATATTAATAATCCTCAACCCAGCGAAAATCCTAATCAGGGAACTATTTTGATTAGCAGTCAGCCTCCTGGTAAACCAGCAGAATTTCCTGCGAAGGAAATTGTCGATGCAGGCTTTTTGCAACTAGTACGCTATGGAATTCGTAAACCTGATGATCCGATTATTGTTGATTCCGTCAAAGTAATTGATGCAGTCTTGAAAATAGATACACCCGTTGGGCCTTGTTGGCATCGTTACAACCATGACGGCTATGGACAGCAAGAAGATGGCAGTCCTTACACTGGTTGGGGTAAGGGACGCGCTTGGCCTCTCTTGACGGGAGAGAGGGGACATTATGAACTAGCTGTTGGTGGTGATGTCAAAACATATATCAAGGCAATGGAAGGATTTGCTTCAAACACTTGTTTGCTACCAGAACAAGTTTGGGATGAAGCAGATAGACCCGAAAGCCACATGTATTTAGGAAAACCAACAGGTTCTGCCATGCCTTTAATGTGGGCGCACGCAGAGTATATCAAGCTGCTACGGTCAAATCATGACAATCAGGTGTTTGATTTTATCCCAGAGGTGGCGAATCGCTATTTAGGCGAAAGACAAGAGTGTAAATTATTGGAAATGTGGAAGTTTAACCGTCAAATAGACAAAGTTAAAAAAGGTTATACATTGCGAATTCATGCTTTAGCTTCTTTTCGGTTGCATTGGTCGCAGGATAATTGGCAAATCGTAAAAGATACACCTTCAACTGCCACAAAATTAGGAGTAAATTTTGTAGATATTTATGTTTCAAATAACCAACAACAGCCAATAAACTTTACCTTTTTCTGGATTGAAAGTAGCAAATGGGAACACCGCAATTATACAGTTATAGTTGAGTAGCTCATCTTTTCAGAAAATATAATTATCTAATATAGGGCTGATATTTGATTTTTAAAAAATACTTCCTCTTGCCTCTTGCCTTACCACGCAAGTAACTTAAAAAATCAAAGCGGAAATTCTAGAAAATTTTCCTCAACGATATCAAATCTTATGATCAGCTAATTTTCTCGTCGCGTAATCAATGTAGTATCTAAAGCGGTGTGTAATGACTCATCTTATCGGTAAAAAAACTGTTTGGCAGAAATTGGCTTTAAGAATTTTTAGTATGACATTGCTGCCTACATTAACTACTTATCCCGCTTTCGGTGCAGAGCGCCTAAAATTTAATTATGGTGTTTTAGAAAGGTCTATCCCCATTAGTTCACTTGAGAACTATGCTAAAACAGGTAACGTAGATGAAGATTTTGCTGGATATAGTCAGTATGTAGACAAAAAGCAACTAACTCAACTGCGAAAAGTTTTACTAACTCGCATTCCCTTAAATCAAGTAGAAATTTCGCAGTTTCTTTATACACCAATTGGTGAGCGATTATTACAAAAATTGGGTAAAATTATTCAGACAGAATCTAGATTGTCAGGCTTTTATGCAATTCGCTCGGCACTAATTTTATCAGCCGCAGATCAAAAAGATTTTACCCTCTTAAATATATTACGCAAGTTTCCTGCAAGCTCAATTTCAATAAACTTAAACCAGACTTTAGAAATAGTAGAGACATTACAAGATTTAGTAAATCAAACTCAAAATGCAGTCGCACTTATTAACGAAGAATCTCAACAAAATGTAATCACTGTTTCTAAGCTTGATTCTATTCCATTGATGGACTTAGGAAAAACCGGAAGTTTTCGCTTCCTCAAGCAAACTATTACCCTTAATGACCTTACACGTAATAGAAGATTCTTAGCTGATATTTACCTCCCAGTTGCTCAAGCTCCTCGGAAGATAATTGTTATTTCGCATGGACTTGGTTCTGACAGAAAAAGTTTTGCATATCTAGCTGAACATCTCGCTTCTTATGGTTTTGTGGTTGCTGTTCCAGAACATCCTGGTAGTGATTCAAAACAACTACAAGCATTATTAAAAGGTACAACAAATCAAGTTACTAATCCTAGAGAACTTATTGACAGACCTTTAGATATTAAATATTTACTAGATGAACTCACTAGGTTATCTAAGTCTAATCCAACCTTTCAAGGACGTTTAAATTTAGAACAAGTTGGTGTGATAGGGCAATCATTTGGTGGATATACAGCATTAGCATTAGCGGGTGCAAAGATCAATTTTGAGCAATTGAAAGCTGACTGTCCAGATTTAGAAAATACGTTAAATGTTTCGTTACTACTTCAATGTTTAGCTGTTAATCTACCAAATTTTCAATATAATTTATCGGATAAAAGGATAAAAGCAGCAATTGTCATTAATCCAGTTGGTAGCAGTATTTTTGGTCAAGCTAGCCTTAGCCAAATCAAAATTCCTGTGATGATTATATCTGGCAGTTCTGATACTGTTGCTCCGGCTTTGCTAGAACAAATTCAGCCTTTTACTTGGTTAACAACTTCAAACAAGTATTTAACGCTGATCAATGGCGGAACACACTTTTCTACTATTGCTGAATCACCCAATGCAACTATTCCTATTCCTATACAAGCAGTTGGTTCAAGTCCAGCCTTGGCACGTCGCTATGTTAAAGCTTTAAGTGTTCCTTTCTTTGAAACGTATATTGCTGGGCAGCCAAGTTACCTTCCATACTTGAGTACAGAATACGTTAATAAAATTAGTCAGCAACCACTACCGTTAAGTCTGATTACATCTCTGACATCTGAAGAACTAAAAAAATATAAATAGCCTCTAATAAAGATGAAGCTAACGCGTTTGTGCATCTACGTTTTTGGGTGATTTATTTTTTTGGTACTTCCTAATGCAATAATTTCTTCAAAGCAGAAGCAGTCTACAAGATTGGTTAGTGCCTCGATCAGATGATCGTGCTGCTCAGGAATTTGTTTAATCAGCATAAGAATTTCTTTAGCATTTATTCGGAGCGCAGCCTGATGCAGTTGCTCAATCCAGTCGCTAGGCATGACGCTTAAATCTGCAACCGTTAATTTAGGTGTGATGAATGAAGCGTTAGAAGGCCAAGATGCTTTTTCCTGATTTTCTCGTTCATCAGCATAAACATAACGAACACCCAAATATTCAGCCATCTTTTCAAAAATTACGGTTGTCCGAAATGGCTTACGCACAAAGTCATCAAAACCTACGGACAGCGCTGTTAAGCGGTCTTCCTCAAATGCGCTTCCTGTCAATGCAATGATAATCGGTGGGGTTTGAGCGCCTGCTGCTTTAATATGTTTGGTTGCCTCAAATCCGTTCATAATTGGCATCCGTAGATCCATCCAAATGAGGTGAGGCGACCAATTTTGCCAAAGTTCGATCGCAGCTTGACCATTTACCGCTTCCCGTACCTCAAAGCCAACGGGTGTTAATAACTCAACTAGAAGCTGCCGATTTTCTAGTTTATCCTCGACAATCAGAATGCGATAGCTGGGTTGTCCCTTTTCTAAACCGATAACTTGCCGGCTTGGTGCAGGCGTTGGCAAGGTATCCATAATTACTGCACGAGTTCGGATATCAAAGGTAAAAATTGAGCCTTTTCCTAGCGTGCTATTCACCCTGATATCTCCGCCCATGAGCCGCACAAATCGCTGGCTGATGGGTAATCCAAGTCCAGTCCCTTCCTGAGCTTTTTGTCCCGCCTCTGTTTGGACAAATGGCTCAAATAGACGATTAAAGTCAGAATCAGCAATACCGCAACCCGTATCTTCGACGCTGAAGTTCAGGGTGATGGGTTCATCTGGTGTGATGTTTTGGTTAGGAGTTTCTACCCGCAAGGTTACTTGACCGATCCGCGTAAACTTAATTGCGTTTCCTAATAGATTAACTAGAACTTGGCGTAATTTACTCTCATCGGCACAGATGTATTGGGGGATAGTTGGCGATCGCTCCAAAATGAGTTGTAATCCTCTAGATTGGGCTTTCAATGCAAACATCTGTTGCAGGCGATCCAAAAGCCCGTAGAGGTCAAAATTTGTTTCACTGAGGATAACTCGACCTGCTTCAATTTTGGACATTTCCAATACATCATTGATTAAGGTCAGTAAGTCTTCGCCACTGCGGTTGATCGTGTCAAGATATTCCTGTTGCTGTGAGTTGAGTGATCGATTTCGCAGCAGCAGTTGGGTAAAGCCAAGGATGATGTTAAGAGGAGTCCGCAGTTCGTGGCTCATATTAGAGAGAAACTGGCTTTTGGCGAGGTTGGCAGCATCTGCGGTTTCTTTGGCTTGCTTGAGCGCGGCTTCGGTTTTTTTCAGCTTGGTGATATCACGAGCCACCCAAAGTACTGTATTGTCTGACAATGGCGAAACACTAGCTAAAAACCAAGTTTCTCGATTCTTGTTCGCTAAGTGGTATTCAACAAAAACATTCTTGCGACTTCCATCAGGGTTTCTGGGTTCTTCTTTTAGATGCAGAGCTTGCTGAATGGCATCGAGTATTAAATTGGCGATTTCTTTTGGTAAAACTTCATCAACTTTTTTGCCAATGCGATCTATATCAGGCTTATAAGCGAAGGATTGTGTTAGCACATACTTTGTTTGCACATACTTTTGGTAACGTCCCTCTGCATCAAAAACCACTACCATATCAGTCATAGCAGCGAACATTAACCGGAGTTCTGCTTCGGATGTTTTTAGTGCTGCTTCTACTTTTCGGCGATCCCTTTGGGCAGCTTCGCTAACGCGAATTTCCCTCTGAAGTTGGGCATTTTTCTCTCCAAGTTCTCTGGTGCGTTGCGTGACTCGGCTTTCTAATTCTTCGTTGGTTCGTGCTAGGGCTAAAAAGGATTCACGCAACTGATGGGCCATAAGATTAAAAGACTCTGCCAAAGAGTTTAGCTCGGTTGTACTGTTCACAGAAACCTTTTGGTCTAAGTTCCCGGCGGCGATCGCTTTGGCTGTACTTCCCAGTCGGAGAATTGGCTGTGTAATCCAGTGAGCTGTCAGAATGCCCAATCCAGTTGCAAGTGCAAAGGCAACCAGGCAAAGCAAAATTGTTGAACGAGTATTAGCATTGATTTGATCCATGAAATCCGTTTCTGGAACAACCACAACGATTAACCAGTCCAACCCCTGCTGATTCTTAATCGGTACAATCTGTAAGAATTGCCGTTTACCCTCAATGTCAAAATCTAGTTGTTGTTTTTCGGTAATCTGGGTTAAGTCTACAAAGTTTTGCTGCAAATATTCAGCAGTACGTCGCGTCAAAATATCATTACTGGCGATCGCCTGAACTCGAACCGGATTCTGATCTATGATTGGAGCTGTCGGATTTGCAATTACGTAGGGTTGTTGAGTGGCAGAACTCCCAACCAATAATCCTGTTTGGCGTTCTAGGATGAAAGTTTCACCCGTTCGCCCGATTTTGAGACTCCGCAGATATTGACTAATCCCAGTCAGTGAAAAATCGACAGCAGTAACGCCGAGCAGATTGCCGCCATCATCATAGATCGGCAAGCTGGCATTTAGCACATATTTGGGTGTGGCAAACAGTTTATAAATTCCACCCCAGCTAGCTGTCTTAGACTTAACTGCCGATTTATACCACGGACGAGTCCGAGGATCGTAATTAGGCTTGGATCTTAATAATTTAGTGTAATGTCCCGGTTGGTCTGCGGCGTAAATCCGAATTTCATTCCCAGTGGACTTACCTGAAAGTTTCACCTCAAACTGACCATCATCCGCCCTTTGAACTGCAACATGTTCACCATATTCTGACCCAAAGTAAACTGCTGTCACTGTGTCAAAGGTCTTCAGTTGATACCAAAGGTGTTGTTCTAATGTTAATAATTTTTGGATATTAAGTTCACCCAGTTTAATGGCATTAGCATTTAGTTGATTGATTTTATGAGGCGTTTCAACATATACCTTTAGGTACTGCTGGATTCGAGCCGTGATTTCATTTCGGAGTTGGATTGCAACTTCATTGACTGCTCGTTGCCCATTATGTATTGATAGCCACCCAGTTAGCCCTACGGCTAGAGAAATTTGCAGTACAAACGGCACTACGAGAATGTGGCGCAACTGCACATTTTTAGTCAGCTTTGAAAGTCGAAGGGTGAAAGAAGGCATATCCGAATTCCTGAAATTAAACAGCAATGTTGGGGTAATAATATTTACACATAAGCCTCTTAATTTTGATGAATTCTATTTGGCATAATTATAGAAGATGAACTGTCTCAGATGATATTACCCTCTTGGGTAATATTGAGAATTAATACATTACCCTATTATGTGAGAGTTTGAATTTATCTTTTTCTTAAAAAGTTCAGAATTTCCTAAGTCTTTCTCCTTTAAGAAACGCTACATATAGCTTGCTTGTACCGAGCTAACTCTGGTACGCTGCCTAGCTACTCAATCTTGAAAAATCAAGCTAAAAAACGGATAATAAGAAGGTTATAACTTGATTTAAAATTGTGAGAAAATTATGTAAAGTAATTAAAATGAAAAATTTTTACGTACTCAATTTATTTTTAATTACTGTCAATACAAATAACTTAAGTAGGTAAACGGATATAAAACAATAATATAAATAAATGTAAATTTATCAGTGCCTTGGAAATTACCAATATCATCAATAGATTTGTTACATGGATGGAATTTATTATCACTTATAATCCATAATTTATTTACATTACGTTACCACTAGCTTGATAATTAACGACTCTCTTAGCCCTTTGAGAAGTATGGAATTAAGCCAATCATCCAAGGGAGATATTCTCATAGTTGATGACACTCTAGATAATCTTCGCCTCCTATCAGCAATGCTTACCGAGCAAGGATACGAAGTGAGGAGTGTTACCAATGGTTCTATGGCGTTGATTGGCATACAAGCTCAACCTCCAGACTTGATTCTGCTCGATATTACCATGCCCGGAATGAACGGCTATGAAGTATGTCAGCGACTCAAATCTAATCCTCAAACACAAGAGATTCCTGTCATTTTTATTAGTGCGTTGAATGAGGTATTTGATAAAGTGAAAGCCTTTTCGGTTGGAGGCGTTGATTTTATTAACAAACCTTTTCAGATTGAAGAGGTGGTTGCTCGAATGGAGCATCAACTCAACCTTTGCCGCTTACAAATGCAACTCCAGGAGCAAAATCGGCGCTTGCAGGAGACAGAAGCAGAACTAAGGCGATCGCTAGAACATCAAAAAGCGCTGAATCAACGCATTGAGGAAATGGTGGCACTAGAAGAACGCAATCGTATTGCGCGTGACATCCACGACTCTCTAGGACATTCCCTCGTAGCGCTAAATGTACAAATGGAAACAGCACTAACCCTTTGGGAAACCGATCCTAATCGGGCGCGATCGTTTTTATTAGCAGCGAAAAAATTGGGTTCTGAAGCCTTGCAAGAGGTACGGGAATCAGTTTCGGCAATTCGCTCCGATCCACTCCACGGACAATTACTCGAAAATGCGATCGCTAACCTTGCAGAGGAATTCTATCACCTCACCGATGTCTTACCATACTGCAAAATTGATTTGTCACAACCGCTTTCCGATTCAGTAAATCATGTTGTGTATCGCATTATCCAGGAAGGGCTAACCAATATTTATAAACACGCCAATGCCACAGCTGTTCAAATTAGAATTCAAACAACGGCGGCGGGGCTATCGTTGATACTCCAAGATAATGGCAAAGGCTTTCAATCTGATCAATCCGTTGCCGGATACGGACTCCAGGGAATGCGAGAACGAATGGCTACAGTAAATGCCCAGCTAGAAATTGTCAGTAAACCGGGCGCTGGTTGTCGAATTGTTGCTAACTTTGCCAGAGATGAGAGAGGAGGCTGACAGGTGTAGGTTTTTATTTGTGCATGAGTGGGCACTCTCAAACAGAGTTCTAAACGTGGTTCAAATAACGAAATTTCGTTCTTGGGTGGGAAATCAGAAATTAAAATTTGAGTTCTCAACCAACGGAAAAACCCTATTTCAGCCACATTTGTTAAATACCTACACCTGTCAGCCTGCCCCTTTCCCCTCTGCCTCTTCTCCCTGCTTCCTTTCCCCTGTCTCTTCATTGAGCAGATTTTTCTTCAGCTTTTCTTTATTCACCCAATGTTGCATTTTTTTAAACATCTGTTACATTACTTTACAGACAGTTACAACTGCTACAACACTTAAACTTTGGAGTTTTACTCATGACAGGTTTTAAGAATCCTGCGCCTATTGTTTCAGAAGATCCTAATGCTGTGCGTTTTGGCTTCACTCCTCAAAGTGAAAATTGGAACGGTCGTCTTGCAATGATTGGTTTTTTATCTGCAATTTTGATTGAAGCTTTTTCTGGTCAAGGGTTACTCCATTTCTGGGGCATCCTCTAAATTGATCGTAGTAGGGGTACACGGCTGTCATTAGTGTTTACTGAGACCAAAACCCTTTTAAAACCTCATTTCCAGGTTTAACCTGGATGGGCTGCAACTGCTTACTGGCTTTGACTTGAAGTTGACATCAATGCACAGTTACGACCCCCTACTAACCGTCTATATTCCACGCACATCATTCGTTGCTAATGTATGGCAGCTGTTGGGATTGGTGCAAAATACCAGATTTTTCCGGTTAAGCCAAAATATAAGTGAATAACTACTTTACATTGAATATGTATAGCTAAACCTCATGGAAATACCCCAACGCGTATCTGTCCGCTACAAAGACGCGTCCTTCAATAGCAACGAGATCCGCTTAAGAACCTTCCGGCTTGGGTTACAAATATGGGAAGAACAAACCAAACCGAGAAAAACAGAGCTTTATCAGTTTATATCGTCTTGCTTGAAACAAGTTGATCGGCAAGATCGTTTTATGTTTTCTCTACTGTTCATAGAATTAACAGACATGATACGTAATTCTTCGCTGGAAAGGGGAACGAAAGAGGTTTTGATTAAAACAGCTTTTAGGGAGTTTGCTTGTGCGATAACAGACTTTGAAGACGTTGGCAAATAAAGTTAATCATGGGGGTGCTGGTATTCTGTAGATGTAGCCCACCCCGGCATCACTCTAACTAATCAAGTAGGGTATTTATAAGTAAGCAGCTTTCCAATCAGATTAGTTTTTGGGCTAAATGCGCGGATGGGTAGGTGTTGGGGAAGGGGTAACTAGAAAAATGGCTGAACTGTGCTATATGCAAGAACTGGGGAGCGATGCCTGCGGCGGGCTACGCCTACGCATTTCAAACCATCCGCGCACCTTATGGAGACTAGTTTTCAGCCATTTGCCTCTAGCCAAATCACAATTCATCGTGTTATCATCTCAGCATTCGCGCAACCGAACCTTGAAAACCAAATAGGGCAAAGCTTTCAGAAGCCAGCATTGCAATTTATCAAAATCCCTATTAAGGATTGAAAGTGGAAATCCTCTAAAGTTTGCGGGTTGTCGATTGCTTGCAATTTATCAAAATCCCTATTAAGGATTGAAAGCTCTCTCAAGTATGTAAAGTGCCTACCAAAATGCTCAAATTGCAATTTATCAAAATCCCTATTAAGGATTGAAAGTAATGCTTCCCCATCTGATGCACTAAATATAATCCAAGATTGCAATTTATCAAAATCCCTATTAAGGATTGAAAGTTATGCCAGACCACCCCCGACACAATACTTTCATTTGCAATTTATCAAAATCCCTATTAAGGATTGAAAGTTAAGACTCAACAGGATTCACCAGTTGTTTTAAAATTGCAATTTATCAAAATCCCTATTAAGGATTGAAAGGGGTTGATAGAAAATAAAGCTTGTGCGCTCCAAGCGTGATTGCAATTTATCAAAATCCCTATTAAGGATTGAAAGGATTCTCATTATGATTTTTCACTGACGCATTTAATTGCAATTTATCAAAATCCCTATTAAGGATTGAAAGTTGGTCTATCGCCAAAGAAGTAATTGACTTGATACCATTGCAATTTATCAAAATCCCTATTAAGGATTGAAAGTCTCTTATCTCATATCCAGATTCAGATCCCAAACATTGCAATTTATCAAAATCCCTATTAAGGATTGAAAGTGATGATTGGTGGAAATCCAAGTATCAAAGCTTTATTGCAATTTATCAAAATCCCTATTAGGGATTGAAAGAAAGCAGGGAAAATTAGAGACGAAAGAGCAGGTAATTGCAATTTATCAAAATCCCTATTAGGGATTGAAACGTTTGTTTGGATGAGGCAGGTATTTTATTGAATACATTGCAATTTATTAAAATCCCTATTAGGGATTTAAACGAATGAGAAAAGGGTGGACAAGTAGCCCACCCTAAACCATTATTTAATTAGTATTACTTGACAGGTGCTTCAGTAGCAGACTTACCAACAAGCATTGCGGTATTTTCGTCGCTTTCGAGGATACCGAATTCAATCAACAACTCTTCTAACTCTTCCATCTCAATAGGAGTGGGGACAGAGAGCTTGTCGTTGTTGATAATCTTGGTAGCCAATGTCCGATATTCGTTACTTTGATTGCTGTCAGGAGCGTACTCATTAACAGTCATCCGGCGCAATTCTGCGTGTTGAACGATGTTGTCACGAGGTACGTAATGAATCATTTGGGTGTTCAAACGTTTTGCCAAGGTTTCGATTAAGTCGATTTCCCGGTCAACGTTACGGCTGTTACAAATCAAACCACCCAAGCGCACGCCGCCAGTGTGAGCATATTTGAGAACACCACGAGCGATGTTGTTAGCAGCATACATCGCCATCATTTCACCAGAAGTAACGATGTAGATTTCTTGTGCCTTGCCTTCACGGATAGGCATAGCAAAACCACCGCACACAACGTCACCCAAAACGTCGTAACTTACAAAATCAACGTCTTTGTAAGCACCGTTTTCTTCTAGGAAGTTGATAGCAGTGATGATACCACGACCAGCGCAACCTACACCGGGTTCAGGGCCACCAGACTCCACACAACGTACATCACGGAAACCAGTCAGCATTACTTCTTCGAGTTCAATATCTTCTACAGCGCCTCTTTCAGCAGCTAATTGAAGAACACTTGTTTGAGCTTTACTGTGTAGCATCAAACGGGTAGAGTCAGCTTTAGGGTCACAACCGACAATTAGAATGCGTTGACCCATTTCAGCCATTGCTGCAAGGGTGTTTTGAGAGGTAGTAGATTTACCAATACCGCCTTTACCATAGAAAGCTATTTGTCTAATCTTTTCGTCAGTCATGGTTGTGTTTTCCTACAATGATTTAATTGATGGGTCGGAAGCTTGATATGAAATATTCACCCTTGGAACGTAGGGAAGTAGAGCCTGTTGGCGTTAACATATAGCAACTTATGGCTAGACATCGCACCCCGACAAAAACAGTCAAAATCAGAACATATTTACCCACAAAGCGATAGCTCAAGTGATAGAAAATCTCTATCTCCTAATAACGAAGTCTTTAAAACTTTGACTTCAGCATTGTCAGTTGTTGTAACAGAATTCCAAATGGTTGCTCAAGCCTCAAGAGTGGTTGCAGCAGGAATTCAAACGAACGCAGATTTATTCCCTGAACCACACAACCAACCAAATTGCAATCCACTCTAAATGGTCACTGCAACTTCTTTGATTTTGCTGATGTAAAATTGCCAAAAACTTCAATAGTGCTTATCGTTTCGTGATTGATGCAGCAAGATAAATTCCAGCCTAAAAGTGGTAGCTATAGGTGCAATACTATAATGTTTGCACAGGCAATTTCTAACACTTTAGCTTAGACAATATCTAAGTGACTTTTGACAGTATGGTTATGGCACCATTCTGCTTAGAGTTTTTATTCCAAAAGTCATCAACTGCTTCAACTTAGTTTGCGGTTGAAAATGTTTGCTCCCACAAAACTAAGTTTGTAAATATTCTGTATTTCTATGGATTTGTCAGGCTGTACTAAGAGTCTTTCTTCCCAGACTCCAAGAGTAATTGCCTTTTGCGGGTAATGTTCTAGCTAGGTTAGCCAACTCTTATTGGCTCATACCCAGATAAATTTTGATTGACTTCAAGTTGTTACAAAGGCTACTATCCTACTCAATCTAGTTTTAGATTTTTGTTACAGAAATATGTAGCGAATTGAAGTGGACTTACCAGAGCAAAAAAACTTTCTTGAGCTTGCCTCAAAATTATCTTGAAGTCTTTTTGTGCTTTCACTCGTTTTGATTCCTATAAAAACCATAACATACATCTCACTAATTTATTTGCCGAATATCAAATTATTTATTTACTAGATAGAAGATTATCCTTACAATCTTTAATAGCCATAAGTTACACGCTCAAAGGTTGCCAATTATTTAAATTATTGCCATAGTCAATATGTACAGTTAGATACTTTCGGATATTTGATAAAAGTATTTAAAACTAATGTTTTATAACAAAAATACAATTTGTTATTTTTCACTTTAAAATTCGTTATGAAAGTAGATTCAATTAAGGTAAAAGCTAATAAGCTTTTAAAGATTGTCTCTTGCTTCTCGTTTCCAGCTAGAGACTGGAAACGAGGTTTTAAAAGAGTTTTAGCTGAAGTTGATACCTGTGCAATTAGCGCTTGTGATGATTTCGCATGGCTTTATGAATCTTTTTCCAGCGTTCTTTCTCGGCTAGTTGCATCCTCTGGTCTTGTTTGCGGGTAAGGTAATCGAGTTCTTTTTGCAACTTTTGGTAGCTGAGAAACCTGGAATAATCAAGTTCTCCTTCAGCCAAAGCCTGCTGCACTACACAACCGGGTTCGTTATTATGCTGACAATTGCGAAAATGGCATTTTTGCGCCAAGGTTTCTATATCTGTAAAAGTTTCTTGCAAACCTTCGTCACTTGCCCAAATTTGGATTTCCCGCATTCCTGGCGTATCAATAATTAATCCGCCAGTAGAGAGCAAAATTAATTCACGATGAGTTGTTGTGTGCCTACCTCGGTCATCACCTCGCCGTACTGATTGTACCATTTGCACAGATGTGCCTTGTAGCTGGTTAGTGATGGTGGATTTACCAACACCAGAAGACCCCAACAAAGCAACTGTTTGTCCTGTTTGCAGGTAAGGTTTTAAGGCATCTAATCCTTGATGATTGGTGGCACTTAAAACTACAATTGGTACACCCAAAGCAACTGCTTCTACTTGTGCTAAGTATTCTTCTAGAGAGTTACACAAATCTGCTTTGTTTAACACCACTACTGGATTTGCACCACTTTCCCAAGCCAGAATTAGATAACGTTCAACTCTTCTAGGGTTAAAATCGCCATCCAGCCCTGAGACTAAAAAAACTGTATCAATATTAGCTGCAACAATTTGTTCTTCTGTTTTACTACCCACCGTCTTGCGGGAGAATTTGCTTTTCCTGGGTAAAATCTTGTTGATGGTGGCTTGTCTTTCAGATTCTCTTACACTAATAACAACCCAATCTCCCACTGCTGGAAAGTCTTGTGGTTGGGAAGCCCGATGCCGCAATTTGCCTGCAACTTCTGCTGAAAGTTCTCCCTCTTCACTATAAAGGGTGTAAGTATTTCTGTATTCAATGGCAACCCTACCAACACTAAATCCTTGTAAGCGATAGGGTTCAAAGCTGCGAGCAAAAAAGTCACTCCAGCCTAAATAATCCAAATTCATTGATATTTCCTCGATGTGTGCTACTTGTTTTGCACAAGGTTCCACAGAGGAGGACATTTCTATGCAGGGAAGCGCCCATCTAATGTCTGTAAATTCTAGTTGTCATTCCTGTAGGAAAGAGGACTGAACAAGAATCTCTGTGCCTTGTGTCCGTTGGGTTGGGATGGTCAAATTAACCCGGACTGCTAGCAACTCAGTCATAGTTCGTCCTCCTTATGTACTACAGTAAATAATCTACATTACTACATTAGCCTATTCCAGAAAATTCGTTTAAAAAGCAGATATAGCAATCTGATTTGATTTCTGTTCGCCCAGCGCAAGCGCGATAGGAAGGCAACAGACAACAGGGAATAGGCAACAGTTAAAAAGCCTATTTGAGCTATACTGATTTTTTTCAAAAATCAAATATGAGTCCTATATTAAGCTTGCTTTGCTCTTAACTCCTAACTTCTGTCTTTTTCAAATAGCTCTTTGTCGCACCTGTGGTCCATCAAGTCCTTGTTTAATCCAACTCAGGCATTCGTATTCGGATTTGAATAATTTTGGAGCCGCAATATTATTCAATAACTCTGGTGGATAATGGTCATAAAAGCATTTGTCTCCTTCTTGAAAGATAATAATCAAATGGTTACGGTAAATGTAGCGAGACTTAAAAGAATCTCTCTGGTTCACAAAGTCTGAATTTTGATCGATATGTTCTTTTGCAATGTCAACGATATTACTAACGCCATTTCCATAGATTCCTGCTGGGTTTTCTGCTTTATGAAATTGGCTTCTGCGACCAATCTCAGATAGTAATTTATAAGAATAAATCTCGTAATTATCAACTTTACCAAAAACGAATGGAATGATGAGATATCCTTTGTATGAGACTGAACTTTCATAAAGAAGACGACTCATCTTAACCTCCTTTGGCGTAACTGCTTTCAAAAAATGCTTAAATTACATATTAAAAATCAATACTTTTCTTTTTAGATATATTTATGTATCACCTAAACCCTCATCACCATTTAACAAAAACGGTAATAGCCGTTTTTGTCAAGAAGAAAGAAATATCAAGCATTAACAGAAAAGTACTGAAACACTAATTATCGCTCTTTTTTTATCACTAAACATTAGATATATTATAAAAGTTATAAATTTCATTCTGTGGGACTATTTCCTTTGATCCTTGCGCCTTGCCTTTCAAGACCATAAACTCAGCTGATTGGGGGGATGCTCAAGGTTATTCCAAGGTAAGGGTGGAACTGGTGTATCACTTTGTTCTAATAGCTGTTGGAAGTGACGAGCTATGTTAGGCGATCGCGCTTCTATTGGACAATGAACAAAGAAATAAATTCGCACTCCCGCCTGTAACCATTGCTGAATCTGCCTTACCCACTCTTCCATAAACGGCTGATTCACTGATAAATTTGGATGGGAAATAAACCGAATCAGAGTAAAAGGTGCTGTCACACTCAATTGCAACGGTAATTTGGGTTTACGTCGTTCTGATTGTAACTGGGGGTCATCATCTCCAGTGTAAATGGGGCGCGAGTCTAAAAGTACCCGTCCTACACCTAGCTTTTGCAAAAGCGCTGTCAAATTACTAGCATGGGGTTCTCTGAACCAGTCGGGATGACGAACTTCCAGGGCTAGGGGTGCATCTGTGCGCGGCCAAGCTTCCAGAAAGCTAGTCAAATCTTCAAGTAATGCAGGTGCGTAACTAGGTGGTAACTGGGCAAATATTGGCCCAAGATGCTTACCTAAAGGGCGCATCCCTTCCAGAAATTTTAAAGCCGCGGGAATATAAGGTTGTAGCAACCCTTGATGGGTAATATCTCGCGGTAATTTTAGACAAAATTCAAAACCTGCTGGGGTTTCGGCAGCCCAACGAGTTACTGTTTGTTGGTTAGGCACGGCATAAAAGGTGGTGTTACCTTCTACAGTTGTGAAGCGACGACTGTAGAGATTGAGAAAATCGGCGGTGCGAGTACCTTGGGGGTAAAGTTCGCCCACCCAACCTTTATATGCCCAAACAGCACAACCAATAAAAAAGTTCACAATGCCTAAAAGCCTTGATGTATATCATATTCAATTTTACAGGTTGCTTATGACTTTTCACGGCATCAGGAAAACCTCTCTCTAAATCTCTCTCCTTCTAGGAGAGAGACTTTGAATTTTCCCCCTTCCCGCGTCGGGAAGGGAGTTAGGAGGTTTTTGGTGGACTTTTCTACATAACGTGAAAAATCAGCCATAATTTAAGGTGCGTAGCAGAGCGTAACGCAAGCTTTAAGTGCAAAAAATGGCTTTGTTGGGTTGATGTAAGAAAACCTAACATCGATACAGAATGTTAGGTTCCATGTTCCTCAAACCAACAAAACCTTAGATTTTTTTAAAGCTAAAAGTTTGTTGCTCTCGGCTTTGAAAAGACTTAACGACACTGGCGATATTTGACGTGATAAACCAACCCTCGGTGGGCGAGGTCAAAGGAGTCAACAGTTGCCATACCTTGACCACTGGCGGTCATCGCAGCATTTACCCGCATATTTACGCTGTCACCACAGCGTGACCAAACATCAGCTACAGTCACTAATTGATCGCGAACGTTGTAATCACTTTCGCCGTTAAATGTCCGAGAAAAAACAGGGCCACGCTGACCAGCAAAAAAGTACTCTGCTCTTAGTCTGCCAATTGTGCTAGGAGCAACATAGCCACGATAATCAGCATCGTAGAGGGAAATTTGAAAGCCTTGGGGGACTTTGATCGGAATACTTAAGTTACAGTTTTTGCGTCTTTCTTCTGCTTTATTCCCTACAGCTATAAACTTATCAAATAGAATACTTAGCTCTTGACCATCGGGGCTGACACTTACACTAGCAGATCCTTCAGGGCAGCCATTACCACCATATTCTGCACCTACAATTTCAACTTTGTCGTTAGCAAAAGCAGGGCCTACGGAAGCTGTTATCAGTGTAGCCGCAGCTAGAAAAGATTTGATAAAGTTGATAGATGTTGTCTTGAAAATTTGATTATTCATAACTCACCTGTTTTGAGTATTTGGATAGTGTTAGCTCCAAATTCGTTGCGGCTGATTCCGGAAAACTGATCGTTAAAAAAATCAGTATCAACCATATTTAAATGGGAGATAAAGCCCATGTATAACTTATGACAAGCTGATAGATTCTTGATATATAAAGAATCTAAAGCAAACTTATTTCCGGTTAAATAATCAACGCATTAATAGGGCAAGTATAAATTTGCAAACTAGACAATCTGCTCAAAGAAGCCGAAATATAGACTATTAAAGCCATAATAGGCATCTCAAAACTATCGAAAAGTTAGCTGTTTAACTTACCGAAGCTACATCTGCATATTGAAATTTAGGTAACTAAAATTAAACTGAATTACTTATAGAAGTATCTAAATTAAATTCAGTATCTTGATTTAGAGTGAATACGTAATTGATGTATGACTGCTGAACAAAAGCAACACTTTACCTCACTAAATAAAATATTTAGCAGTCTACAATTAGCGATATTTTTTCTCTAATTAATTCTAATTTTTGACTTCTAACTTCTTAGTTAAGCCTTGGATATTTAATCTGTACTTGCTTAATGACTAAAGATTTTATATTGTGTTCCCGTAAAATTGACTAGGCGATCGCAATTAATGATTTAACCGCAAGGCAAGGGCACAGTATTACTTGTGCGTGTCAACTTAAGTACTTATACTAATATGCTTTGGTTAAGGGCTACTGGCAAAAATTTTGGATTTTTGAGACGCGATAAATCGCCGTCTCTACAAGTGTTTTGGTCTTTTATACTCAAAAAAATTAGGTAGCACACCTGTGCTACCTGACTCTGTGTCGTAGTGCAACATCGGTTATTGATAAATTTCCCCATCAGGCATAATTGCCCCAGCTAAGTTAGCGCCAATTAATTTAACCAAAAGGCGCTCACCAGAACGAATCCGCGCTCCTGTTAAGTCGGCTCCTCGTAAGTCGGTTCCACTGAGATCCGCACCAATTAAATTAGCACCACGTAAATTCGCCTCCCTGAGATCCGCTAAAAGGAGGTTTGCTCGAAATAAATTTGCTTCAGATAAATTCGCCCCTCTGAGGTTGACTTTGTGCATAAAAGTGTCGCTGAGATTAGCGCCGCTCAAGTTGGCATAACTCAGATTTCTGCCAGATAAGTCTTTGTTGCTCAAATTTGCCCGACTATAGTCTTTACCACTCAAGTCTGAGTTTTGCTTCGGTGGTGGCTGGGTTTTTTGAGGTGATGTTTGCTGTTGATATGACGGTGAAGGTGAAGGTGAAGGTGAATTAGATATGGTTTGATGTTTGGTTTTTAAAGAGCGCAATTTTTCACGAGCTTCATTTATGGCTTTCAGCTTATCTTGTGCTTTCTGCTGTAAACGGAGATTTTCTTTAGGAATGCGATCGGGATGCCAAACAAAGACTAAATCTTTGTAAGCCTGGTTCACTTCTTCAAGTGTTGCCCCAGGCTCTAATTCCAAAATTCTATAGTACCGCTCCAGATCGCTCATACGATATTTTGGTGGACAATCAACTTAATTATGAGTGATGGAGCCATGTATTCGCTGCATCTTTTGCCACTCCCCTGCTTCCTCATCTCTCCATCTCCCGATTTCTCCATCGAGCGATCGCTCTTAAATATGCTGCAACTGGAATTTGATAAATTTCAATAACAATCCAAACAATAATTGATAAATGTGATAGAAAGGTCAATACTGTCCAAATATATGGTGTCCAAGTAATGGGTTCCTTGAGGTCAGCAGGAAAATAGTAAGCTACTATGCCAATTAAAGTAGTGGGAAGAATTACAAAAACTGCTGCCGCTAATCCATAACCCCAACCTAACTCCACACCTTCTAACTGGCCTTCTGTCCAACTAAACCCATTCCAACGCCAAGTTAATGGTGGTTGTCTAGAAGGCATCTTAATTTGTTGGATTTCTAAGTTGACTGTAAAAATCTCTTGACAAAAGTCACAAGCCATAGCTTCCATCAATGGCATGTGAGAAATCTTACCTATTCGACAGACTGGGCAGGGGTAAACTCCATAATAGTCGAAAGATTGGGCTAAGATTTTGGAACTGGGCATAATGAAACTGATGATCCTAAAAAGTTGATCTGGTCAATGAGGACTTGGGTCAGAATAATGTATTGCGATCGTCAATTGTCTGCAATCAGCTTTCGCAAGGTGAAATGACAAGTCAGGAGAATTACAGATGTTTTCTTTTGCATGAAGTACAAAGGTACGGGTTTGGAGGCAGGGGGCAGGGGGACAAGGGGCAGGAGATAGTAACTCTTTGTATCTGGTTTTAAGTTCTGTATTTTGTACCCTACTTAAAAAGCAAACTGGTGTATATGTTTTTAGGAATTACGCATTCACTGGAAAGACCAAATATAGATTATTTGAAAAACTACATCTGTCTTAGGGGCAATTGATTCATAGATGCAAAGCGACTTAAGGCAGGTTATTTCCCTACAATGCGAGTCTTCACTCCTACAGTTGTACTGAGTCTATCGCTTTTTTGTGGTTTATTGGGGTCTTGACACCGCCTATTCTTCCTGTTAATGTTACCTTAAATAGGTATATTTATTAAGTTTTCCAGCAAAAGCCCCGCAAATGCTTAAAACAAGTTCCTACTTTTATTTTTGGTTTAAGGTGGTTCACCGGGAGTGAATGTAGTTTCCTAATGGAAACCGCCCGGTGAACCGCAGAGCAAACTCTGCGGTTTTTGTTGTTTTAAGGAGAATTTCATCGTCATGACTTATTTAAGTAGCTGGCTTTATGGCTTTTACTTTTGGCCCAGAATAAATTCCGGGTAAGTAGCGTCATGTCGATGAATCAGAACGCGCCCGGAACTCTTCAAAGGTTCCGGGCTTTTTTTGTTATCACTGGGGACTAATACCTAATACTCAATCCATAACTTTTCAGGAGAATAAAACCATGATTAATGCTAAACTTGCCGCACAATCTCATCCGAATCACCAGACAATCGTTAAAATTTCAGAAAAAGTCGCTTTCGGAGGCGAAGAACTGGTAATTATCGGCGGGCCCTGTACCGTTGAAAGCTTAGAACAAATGGAAATTGTCGCCCAAAAGCTATCTACTGCATCGATACAGGGGTTGCGTGGCGGTGTCTACAAACCTCGCACATCTCCCTACGCTTTCCAGGGTATGGGTGAGGAAGGATTGAGGATTTTGGCAAGGGTGCGATCGCATTACAATATGCCAGTTGTCACTGAGGTGATGTCAATTTCTCAAATTGAAGTAGTCGCTGCCCACGCTGATATGCTTCAAGTTGGTAGCCGCAATATGCAAAACTTCGACTTGCTCAAAGCTTTAGGACAGGCTGGTAAACCAATACTCCTCAAACGTGGTTTAGCAGCGACTATTGAAGAATTCATCATGGCTGCTGAATATATTCTTAGCCACGGGAATCCTGATGTGGTGTTGTGCGAACGTGGTATCCGCAGCTTCGATGATTACACCCGCAATGTCCTAGATTTAGCGGCAGTAGCAGCACTTAAACAAATAACTCACCTGCCTGTGATTGTAGATCCTTCCCATGCTGTCGGTAAACGGGAACTGGTAGCACCTGTGGCTAGGGCTGCGATCGCTTGCGGTGCAGATGGACTAATTATTGAATGTCACCCACAACCAGAAAAATCTGTTTCTGATGCCCGTCAAGCACTCTCTTTAGAAGATATGGTGCGTTTAGTTCATAGTTTAAAGCCTGTAGCAACAGCCGTTGGGCGCAATATATCAGATGTCGGGGCGGGTTTATCACCTGCCCCGATTTTTTGTGCTGCTTGAATCTCAGTTGAGGGCGGGCGATCGCTTAAATGTCTAATTCCAAATATTTATTTTGGCTGAATGACAAACTGCGATTGCCTCCGTAAAATAAGTTTGTTGCTTAGTTACGCACAAGTTAGGGAATAACTTAGACGCATTAGCGAAGCGGTAGCGACGTTCGCGCAGCGTCTCGCAGAGAAGGAGCGGAGCGTCAGCCGCTTGCCGCAGGCTACCGCAGAGGTGCAAAGGAATGAGAATTTGAGAAATATTTTGCGTAAGTTCTGATATAAATAAAGTCACAAAAAAGTCACACAAGTTTAACAACAATTTCTTTCTAAAAGGGGTAGGCTAAAACAGCAATTATTAGTACACTAATTTTTAGCTTGACTAACATTCTGCTTATCTAATTAGAATTAATCGCAACCAACCATTTTGCAAAAAATGCGATGTCTAACGACAAGCTAGTAAGTGTATGTGCTTCCCCTTTCCCCAAATTATTAATATGCGCCGTTTAGTTTCTATTCAGACGATAAAGCCTCCGTCCTTGGCTGCTCAAACTATTCCTAGCTTTTATAACGTTATTCAAAGAGGACGATTTTCACTACTTATATTAGGTCTAATTTACTTGTGTGCTGCCTGTAATGCTTCCGAAGCCCAATCAAGTGGAAAAGAAGCAGGAAAAAAGCGAGCCGTGCCAGTGGTGGTTGCCACTGCGACTCAAAAAACGATTCCAATACAGTTATCGGCTACGGGGACAGTTGAAGCATATTCTACGGTATCTGTCAAATCTCAAGTAGGTGGGCAACTTACTGGAGTCTATTTTCAGCAAGGACAGAACGTTAAGAAAGGAGACTTGTTATTTAAAATTGATTCTCGCCCTCTACAAGCCGCGCTGATGCAAGCTAATGCTGCCAAGGCTAAAGATTTGGCTCAGGTTAAACAGGCACAGGCCAATGTGCTAAAAGCGATCGCTCAAGTGAACCAGGCAAAAGCGAATGTCGTGAAGGATAAGTCCCAGGCAACAAATGCAAATGTGCAGGCTCAACGTTATAGTAGTTTGCTCAAGCAAGGGGCAATCAGTAAAGAACAGTCGGAACAGTATCAGACTACTGCTGCTGCTCAACAAGCAACGGTAAAGGCAGATCAAGAGGGAGTGGCAAATGCTCAGGCTGCCGTGGCAGCAGCCCAAGCAGATGTACAAAATGCTCAGGCGGTGGTAATGGCAGATGAAGCTGCGATCGATAATGCCAAAGTTCAGCTTTCTTATACTTCCATCTACTCACCAATTGCTGGACGCACAGGTAGTCTGAAGCTAAATCAAGGCAACTTGGTAGAGGCGAATGCCACCGATCCGCTCATTACAATCAGTCAAATTCACCCGATTTACGTCAACTTTTCCATTGCTCAACGACTGCTGCCAGATATCAAAAAATATAGTGCTAATAACGGCAAGTTAGAAGTCGATGCTTTACCTCCTAAAGATGCAGGGCGGCCAGTACGAGGCGAACTTACCTTTGTCGATAGTGGAGTCAATACCCAAACAGGTACGATTCAACTTAAGGGTACTTTTGCCAACAATGACGATCGCCTGTTTCCGGGGCAGTTTGTTAATGTAGTTCTCAAACTGAGCGAAGAACCAAATGCTATTACTGTTCCTTCCCAGGCGGTACAGAGTGGGCAAAAGGGACAATTTGTGTATGTGGTCAAACCCGACAAAACAGCAGAAATGCGGACAATTACCGTCGGCGACACCGTTGGAAATCAAACGGTAATTAAGCAAGGGGTGAAACCAGGTGAACAAGTAGTTATTGATGGACAATTCAACCTAGTGCCTGGTGCCACAGTCCAAGTGAAACCGGAGGTAGGAAGCAGAGGCGCAGGGGGAGCAGGGGGAGAAAGGTAAACCTGCTAACAGAACTCCTTACTCTTGTACAGACGCGATTCATCGCGTCTCCACTCAGCGTTGGCTCAACGCCCATCTACCGCTAACAGCAATCTTTATTCCTTACTTAGCACTCAGATGAACATTTCCGAGCTATTTATCCGGCGACCAATCATGACGACTCTGGTTATGGTTGGCATTTTGATATTTGGGCTGATCAGTTACCAACAGCTACCTGTTAGCGACTTACCCAATGTAGATTATCCAACACTCCAGGTAACAGCTAATCTGCCCGGAGCTAGCCCAGAAACGATGGCTGCCTCAGTCGCAACTCCCTTAGAGCAGCAGTTTTCGAGCATTGCGGGATTGAGTTCGATGAACTCTACCAGTTCTTTGGGTACTACACAACTGACGCTGCAATTTGACCTGAATCGGGATATTGACGGTGCAGCCCAAGATGTCCAGTCTGCGATCGCTAAGGGAGCAAAGCAGCTACCGACAAATATGCCTAATCCGCCATCTTATCGAAAGGTAAATCCGGCGGATCAGCCAGTGCTTTATATCTCCCTCAATTCGTCTATTCTGCCCCTCTCAACTGTAGACAAATATGCTGAAACATTGCTGGCACAACGCCTGTCAATGGTGGATGGAGTGGCACAAGTGCAGGTGTTTGGTTCCCAAAAATACGCGGTACGAATTCAGCTTGACCCGGAAGCGCTGAGTGTCAAAGGCATAGGAATCGATGAAGTAGCAACTGCGATCGCTAACGGAAATGTCAATCTGCCTACGGGAACACTTTACGGTAAGCAGCAAAATTCTACGATTCAAGCAAACGGTCAACTCAACGATGCCGCCAGCTATCGCTCCCTAAGTGTGGCTTATCAGAACGGGGCACCAGTGCAGCTAGGAGAACTCGGTCAAGTTCTGGACAGCGTAGAAAATGACAAGATTGCAAGCTGGTATTTTCCTGTTAAGAAAGAGAGTAAGAGAGTAAGGGAGCAGGGGAGCAGGGGAGCAGGGGAGAAGTCGCAATCTAAAGTCCAAAATTCTGGCGTGCGGGCGATCGTTTTGGCAATTCAGCGCCAACCGGGAACTAATACCGTTCAAGTGGTGGATGCAATCAAGAAACTCCTACCTACCTTCCGCACACAGATTCCCGCAGCTGTGAACATGGATATTCTCTACGATCGCTCCCAATCAATTCGGGAGTCGGTGGATGATGTACAATTCACGCTATTGCTTACCATTGCTCTGGTAGTGCTGGTAATCTTTCTATTTCTTCGCAATATTTCTGCTACTCTTATTCCCAGTTTGGCAGTACCGCTTTCGATAGTAGCGACTTTTGGGGTCATGGTACTACTGGGCTTCTCACTTGATAACCTATCACTGATGGCATTGACCCTTTCAGTAGGTTTCGTGGTAGATGATGCGGTAGTCATGCTAGAGAATATTGTCCGCCACATGGAAATGGGCGAAAGCCGGATGGAAGCAGCCCTAAATGGTTCTAGAGAGATTGGTTTCACAATCTTATCTATGACCATCTCTCTGGTAGCAGTATTCATCCCGATCCTTTTCATGGAAGGCATTCTGGGGCGATTGTTTCGGGAGTTTGCCGTTACCATTAGCGTTGCAATTTTGGTATCTGGCGTAATTTCTCTCAGCTTGACACCAATGTTGTGTTCCAGATTCTTGAGTCCACCTCATCATGAGCAGGAGAGTGAGGGGGATGAGGAGCAGGGGAGCAGGGGAGCAGGGGAGCAGGGGAGAGAGGGAGAAATTCTTAACTCCGAGTCCCCAGCACCTAGTCCCCAGTCCCGAATTCAAAACTTTAACCGTCGTCTCTACAACTTTTCGGAAAACGTTTTTAATGTGATATTGGGCGGATACGATTGGAGTTTGAAGAAATCACTCAAGTATCACCGCACGACTATGGTGATTTCGGGAGCGATTCTTGTAGCGACAGTATATCTATTTATTATTGTGCCTAAAGGGTTTGTTCCCAACGCAGATGTTGGACAAATTACGGCAACTACTCAGGCATCAGAGGATATATCCTTTGATGAGATGGTAAAACATCAACAGGCTGTAGCTGCGATCGCTTATCGCGATCCTAATGTCGATTCCATCAACTCCAGTGTCGGGGCTGGTGGCCCAAATGCTTCCGCCAACGCGGGACGGCTTTTAATTGAACTCAAGCCCCGCCATGAGCGCCGTCTCAGTGCTGATGAAGTTGTCCAGGAACTCCGACCTAAGCTGTCAGGCGTACCTGGAATTAAGGTATTCTTACAAAATCCCCCAGCGATTAATGTGGGTGGACAACAGACAAAAGCACAGTATCAATTTACGCTGCAAAGTCCTAATATCCAGGAACTTTACCAGTACGCTCCAGCTTTAGAAGAGAAATTGCGATCGCTCTCAGATTTACAAGATGTTAACAGCGATTTGCAAATCAAGAATCCGCAAGTAAAAGTAGACATCAACCGCGACCAAGCTTCGGCTCTAGGTTTGACCGCCAATCAAATCGAAACTGCTCTGAGTAATGCTTATGGTACTCGCCAAGTTTCTACCATCTACGCCCCCGATAGCCAATACCAAGTAATTATGGGCGTGGAACCAAAATATCAACAAAATGCCAACGCCCTAGATTTACTTTCAGTTCGTGCCCCTAGTGGACAACTTGTGCCTCTCAACGCCATAGCAACCTTGAGCAAAGACGTAGGCCCCTTAACTATCAACCACAAAGGGCAGCTTGCTTCTGTCACCTTCTCCTTTAACCTGAAGCCAGGGGTGTCACTAGGTAACGTCACTGGGAAAATTGAGGAACTTGCCCGCCAAACACTCCCACCTACTATTAGTACAGGCTTCCAAGGTTCAGCGCAGGCATTCCAATCTTCGATTCAGGGTTTAGGACTGCTACTGCTAGTTGCCATCTTGGTGATTTATATCGTGTTGGGGATTCTCTACGAGAACTTCATTCACCCCCTAACTATCCTTTCTAGCTTACCTTCTGCTGGATTTGGGGCAATACTGACCCTGTTGCTGTTTCAAGTTGACTTGAATATTTACGCCTTCGTCGGCATCATTCTGCTAGTTGGCATTGTGAAGAAAAACGGGATTATGATGGTTGACTTTGCGATCGTTGCCCGTCATAACGGCAAAACCCCTTATGATGCTATCTATGAAGCCTGCTTGGTAAGATTCCGTCCAATTATGATGACGACAATGGCAGCACTCATGGGAACTTTACCAATTGCCCTCGGTTTGGGAGCCGGAGCAGATACACGTCGTCCCCTTGGTTTAGCAGTTGTTGGGGGGTTAGTGTTCTCGCAGTTCCTCACACTTTATTTAACGCCCGTTTTCTACACCTACATGGAGTCTTGGCAAACCAAGATGAAAAAACGTAGCTGGCGCAAACAGCCAATTTGACACTCTCCCGACTGAACAAATAACGCTTGGTTGATTTATTCTTTTTAATCACTAACTCTTGACTCCCTTCATTTTAGAGGGGAGTTTTTTATGTATCATAGTTTTTTTTGTTAGTTCACTTTCATTAACTTGTCCATAATTGCGATCGCAAATCCACAGCCTCCAAACATCGAAGAGCCATAGTGTGACACTTGAGATTGAAGAAAGTAGAATATTCCCTACAAGAGCTAGGTTAACGGAGATAAAAGGTGGATTCATCCGGTTCAAACACTCGTTAACGGAGATAAAAGGTGGATTCATCCGGTTCAAACACTCGTTAACGGAGATAAAAGGTGGATTCATCCAGTTCAAACACTCGTTGACGGAGATAAAAGGTGGATTCATCCAGTTCAAACACTCGTTGACGGAGATAAAAGGTGGATTCATCCAGTTCAAACACTCGTTGACGGAGTTGAAAGGCTGAACAAGCCTTTGAATTGCAATATGCTTAGAATAAGTTTTTTTCTCCATTGGGTGGTCGGGAATTTATTGGCAAACCAAAACAACCTACTATCTTGGTTTGCTGTTTAGAAGAAGGTGAGTATCTAATTAATAAATTTCGAGGTAATGACCGTATCCAATCACCAACTTTCCCAGAGTTGAATTTAACCGCAGAACAAATTTTTCGTGCTGGTATAGTCAGCTAAATTCACAGCGTCTATTAAAATTAGATTAGAATTCAGGAGTCAAGAGTCAGAATTGAGAAGTTAGAAGGCAACCCACGCGCAACTATTCACGCCGACCTACTTAAAATTATGTCTGACGCAATTATTGAATCTGAATTATTGGATGACAAAGCTGATAAAGAGCAAAACCGCTCTCAGATTCTCAGTGTACAGGAGTTAAGTGTTCTAAACGATCGCTCCAACTCCAAAGGGCTAGTTCAACTGGCTTTGCACCTCACAGTCATGATTTGCAGTGGCTACCTGTGGGGAACAAACTTTGGTAATTGGTCACTGGCTATACCAGCACTGGTAATCTATGGCTTCAGTCTGGCTTCCATGTTTGCACCGATGCACGAATGTGTTCACAGAACGGCTTTTGCCAACAATCAATTAAATGAAGCTGTAGCTTGGTTTTCCGGCTTGCTCTCATTTTACAACAGCACATTCTTTCGTCGTTATCATAAATGGCATCATCGCTACACTCGCGTTCCTGACAAAGATCCCGAACTAACCGATCTCAAACCGAGTAATCTGGGTAACTACTTGTTGATAATTAGCGGTTTACCGTGGTGGTGGGGTAAAGTAAGCGGGCATTTTCAGGTGGCGATTGGTCAATTTGACGATTTTCCATTTGTGCCAGAAGCCGCACGAGCCGAAGTTATTCGCTCTACTCGATGGCAATTAGGTATTTATGTAAGTGCGATCGCAATCTCAATACTATTTGGTCAGCCTTGGTTTTTCCTGTATTGGCTGCTACCCCTGTTTATCGGTCAGCCGATTCTCCGTTTCATTCTGCTAGCAGAACATACAGGTTGCACTCTTGACGCTAATCTGCTCACAAATACGCGCACAACCCTAACCCTTTGGCCTGTAAGATTTTTTATGTGGAATATGCCATTTCATGCAGAGCATCATTTGTACGCATCAATTCCCTTTCACGCTCTGCCAAAAGCAAATCAGCAATTGAGCCAACACTTTACCCACATTGAACCAGGTTATGTGAAAGTCAACTGGGATATCTTAACTAATTTCTAATTGGGCATGGTTATTCTCCTTGATTTCCCCATTTCCCCATTTCCCATTCCCCCTGCCCCATTCCCCATTCCCTTTGATTTTAATTTGCTCTAGACTCGACCTTAACGCACCTTTGTCAGATCATGAAGAATGATTAATAAAAACGAGTATAGACAAATATGATAAAAATGCTAGCTGAAAACTTGATGGGAATTGATGCAAGATTACAAATTAATTGGGTTTGGCTAAATGCCAGCGTACAGTTTGCTAGCTGGGCACTTTTTTCACTCTTACTTGCTGAGGTCTTGAGAGACACTTATCATGCTTTGTGTCACCAAGTCAATTGGCTTGCTAAATGGCACAACAAGCACCACATGGCCTATCGCCGAGATTTATCGATAGTTTCCCTGAAAATTTACCAAGAATCGCAACTCTATCACGACATTTTAGAATCGAGTCTACTGCTGGTGGTGTTGGTAGCCGTTGCCTTGATTGTCCAACAATGGGGGTTATGGCTGGGAGTAGCTTATGGTTCCACCTTCTTGTATGGCGCGTCTGTGCGGTATTTCCAGGGAAAAATTGATACAGACTACAACCATCTACCCGGCCCTTTAGAGACAATTCCATCCATTTGGTGGGTAAATCGTTCTTACCATTGGCGGCATCATTTTGATGATGTCAACGCTTACTACAGTGGTGTCTTTCCTTTAGTTGATAAAATCCTTGGTACAGGGCTGTCTCTCAAGGGGAAAACTATCGCTTTAACCGGAGCATCAGGAGCGTTAGGGCAAGCTTTGGCGGCTGAACTGGTAAAGAATAATGCTAAAGTCGTGGCATTAACCACTAATCCAGAAAAATTAGTAGAGCAAGTTGGGGTAAAGGTGGTTCCTTGGCAGTTGGGTAATGAAGCCGAACTAAGGAATAGTCTAGAGAAAGTAGATATTTTAATTATCAACCACGGAATCAATGTCTACGCCAGCCGCACATCGGAGGCTATCAACTCTTCTTATGAGGTGAATACCTTTTCAGCATTGCGGTTGATGGATATATTTTCGACAACTGTAACAGGGCCACAAGCAAAAGCAACCAAGGAAATCTGGGTAAACACTTCTGAGGCTGAGGTTTCTCCCGCGCTGAGTCCGCTTTATGAACTCAGCAAGCGATCGCTAGGTGATATTGTTACTCTCAAGCGTTTAGATGGGGATTGTGTAATTCGCAAGTTAATTCTTGGCCCGTTTAAGAGTCAACTTAATCCCTATGGTGTTATGTCTGCACAGCAAGTTGCTCGTGCCATCTTATTTTTCGCGCGGCGAGACTTCCGAAATATTATTGTGGCAATAAATCCTCTCACCTACCTTCTGTTTCCCTTAAAAGAAACTAGTACATCGCTATACTATCGAGTCTTCAGTCGAACAGCGAAAAGTTAATAATTGCCAGATTATAAGCCAGTGACTATTTCAAATAGTTTAGGATCTTAGACTTGAGAACCTACAACTTTCGTAGGGTGCGTTAGCGACAGCGTAACGCACCTACTAAATTACACTTAATTAAGTAACTGCAAATTCAGTGTACTGTCTAATATCGACTGGTTGGAAGGCGAGAACAATTTGATTTTTAGGAATACCAGCGTTAACAAGTTCATTGGCTATACCGTATTCTGTACCGTCTCTTTGAATCCAGATTTTATCGTTAATGATGTCAATATGGACTAAGCAACCATGCACCCGTTGATTATTTTCCCAGCCTAATGTTAGTAGTAGGTAATGGTTAGCGGTTTGGTCTATAATTAGTTGTCTTTCTAGTTCTCCATAAGCGTAGGGTAGTTGAGCGTATTCGTTTAATATTTTTTGAATGATTTGGCGATAATTATCTAAGGTATCCATTGCAGTACCACCTCTCGTTTTGAGTCGAAGACAAGTAAACAAAGGCGTTGATTTTCTAATAATATTTTACCAATTGGTTCTTGAAATAGTTCTGAGTAGGTTTCTTGACGGATAGCCAGATACAAGCGACGGCAAGGTTCTAACCGAGTAAGAATATCGTAATATAAGATATATTGCCCTAAAGCATTTTCTAGGTCAGTGACTGGAGAAGCACCTATAAAGCTTTTAATTTCGACTGCTATTTTCTCTCCGCTTTTTTCGGCGGCTATGAGTTTTTCTGCACCTAAGTCTATATATAAATCTCTTGTACCCCATTTGAGAATAAATGGATCTTTGGTGATTTGCCAACTATCTTTTTCTAGGGCATTTCTAACGGCATTATGGTAAATGTCTCTAGCTGGCATAGGTGTAAATTTATATTACAATATGTACTAGCACAGTTTTTAATTTTTGTTTCGTATAAAGGCGCAGAAATTATTGACTTTAATTATATAAAATGCATAAATAACGTAACTCCTAATTACTTATTCTTTGGCAATGAAATTTTATAAATTGCAACCAAGGCGAGTCAGCGGCAAAAAACCGCCACAAAATGCCGAATATCCATGTGTTGTACTATTCTATGATAATTGGGATGATTATGGATACAAGACTTCTTTTGATATGCATTATTATGATGATAATGCTAATTTGCAATTCAATAAAAGTATAAAAATCTTGCACATAAGTGAAGACGATACTAATATACGTCAAATATTTGATTCATTAGATAAAGATTATGTCTCTCTTGGGCAAGATATGGAATACTATATCAATCTAAAAAACTTAGGTGAATCAATATACCATCAAATATTAACTGCTCTTAATGATATTGTTTACTGTAAATTTAATATAGACGAGCTTGAACAACTCCCTGGATTTCGTATTTCGTTGTTAAGGTTTAGTGAAGCAGAAAAAGCTTTCAATGAAGCCGGAATTATATTTAGAGATGAAGAAAGTTTCATTGAAGCAAAAAACTTTATATTTAATTTTTCATGTACGGTACCAGGTGCATTAGCAGAACATAGACTTGATTTTGATTTTTCACAAAATGAAACAGGACTATACAGAATTACAGCAATTATTGGTAAGAATGGAACTGGAAAGACACAAGTACTTGCAAATTTTGCTCATTCCATGAGTGGACTAAAACGAAACTCAGGAACATTTATGCCAGCACGTCCGAGCTTTAGCAAAGTAATTGCAATATCATATAGTGTATTTGATGAATTTGATCGTCCTCCAGAAACTCATCTTACTTTTAGTTATAAATATTGTGGTATTAGAGAAAATGATCGGCTTCTTAATGCTCAACAAATTCGTAGCAAACTTGTCAATGCAATTCTTCAAATACAACAAAATAGCCGCTTACAACAGTGGACTAAAATTATTGAAGCACTTTTAGATACAACAATTGATATTGAAGAGATAACAAACACTACTGCTGACTCTAATTTACTATTCTATGAACGTTTAAGTTCAGGACAACGTATTCTTGCTTTAGTTATGACTGAAGTCATTGCAAATATTTCAGAAGAATCAATTATACTATTTGATGAACCAGAAATCCATTTACATCCTGATGCAGTCGCTTCAGTCGCTAGAGCATTTCATATACTTTTAGAAGCATTTAATTCTTATGCTATTATTGCTACTCATTCACCTATCATTCTACAAGAAATCCCTGCTAAATGCGTCAGAGTTTTTAGAAAGCAAGGTAATTATCCAATTGTTAGCCAGCTAGGAATTGAGTGTTTTGGTGAAAATTTGACAACTATAACAGATGAGGTTTTTGAGACATCAGAAGAGCGTAATAATTACCGTACCCATCTTAAAAACCTATCGAAAACTTATAGTTATGAGGAAATAATTGAATTATTTGATAGGCAGTTAAGCCTGAATGCTAAATCTTTTTTACTCTCAATTTATGAAGACAAAATAGAGGAAGATTATGTATGAGGAAATTAGTTCCATCTTCATTAGAACCGCATCAGGTATTTAATGATATAGCTTCAGCTAAAAGATTAGAAAGAGGAGAAAGTTTGAAAAGAATAGCTCCAGAAATCTGTAATTATTATAAAATTTATTGTGATTCTATATCTGACCTTTCAGTAATGTATCGAATAGGTTTTACCGGATTAGAGAAAGAAGATTTAGAAGATTGTTATTTAGGTAAGACAAATCCACTGAATAGACTTTTGGCTGATATTATAGAGTCACAGGATTTGCCTATACGTAGTCAATGTCAGTACTGTGGGATGGGTTCTGCTAATACATTTGACCACTATTTGCCAAGAAGCATTTTTCCCGAATTTGCAGTTTTCTCTTTAAATTTATTGCCTTGCTGCGATACCTGTAATAAGCACAAATCTAACGTATTTATTAATAATTTAGAAGGCAAAAGACAAATAATCAATTTATATTATGATAATTTGATATCTGAGCGTTATTTAAATGTTTCTATTTCTTACAATGATGATGTCCCAATTGCAGAATATTCTTTAATGCAAACAAGTGGTATTTCTGATAGTCAATTTTGTTTAATCAAATCACATTATACTAAATTAAAATTGCTAGAAAGATTTCGGAAGCGTTCACCAGAAGTATTATCAGAAACACAATCTAGTATTAAAACACACATAAAAGCAAAATCCATTGAGCGAGTGAGACAATTTTTATTAGAAGAAGCTGAACGTTTAAGGGATAGATTTTCCAACAATCACTGGAAAGTAGTATTGCATGAAGGAATGGCAAACAGTTCTAAGTTTACTGAAGGTTGTTGTTTAACTCAATAATTAAGTACATCTGATTGGAAGATGAGTAATTGATATTTTACTAATAAAAAAAGGGATAAGCCCAAAAGCCTATCCCCAAAAAAATCAATTAATCAATGTATCAAGTTCCACTTGTCCAAGAATTGATGTACTCAATTTGATCAGCAGTTAGGCTATCAATCGTGATACCAATAGCCTGCAACTTCAACCGAGCAATTTCCTGATCGACTTCAACAGGGATTGAGTGCAAACCAGGTTGCAATTTACCTTTATTCTTCACCAGGAATTCACAAGCCAAAGCTTGGTTGGCAAAACTCATATCCATTACCGCGCTGGGGTGTCCTTCAGCCGCAGCTAGGTTAATCAAGCGTCCTTGTCCAAGAACGACAACTGATTTACCATTTTTCAATTTGTACTCTTCGGTGAAAGGACGAACTTCCTTGATTTCCTTAGCTTGTGCAGCCAAGTATTTCAAATCAAGTTCCAAGTCAAAGTGACCGGAGTTACAAACGATCGCACCGTCTTTCATCACATCGAAGTGTTCACCGCGAACGACGTGCTTGTTACCAGTCACAGTAATAAAGATATCACCTTGGGGTGCAGCTTCTGCCATTGGCAGGACGCGGAAGCCATCCATTACGGCTTCAATTGCCTTGATGGGGTCGATTTCGGTGACGATGACGTTAGCACCCATGCCACGGGCGCGGAGGGCTGTACCTTTACCACACCAGCCATAACCGACGACGACAATGTTTTTACCAGCCAACAAAATATTTGTGGCGCGGATAATGCCATCTAGGGTTGATTGCCCAGTACCATAGCGATTATCAAAGAAGTGCTTGGTATCAGCGTCGTTGACGTTGACTGCGGGGAAGGTGAGAACGCCTTCTCTAAACATGGCGCGTAACCGCACGATACCGGTGGTGGTTTCTTCGGTGCTACCAATCAAATCAGCGATTTGGTGTTGGCGTTCTTGTACCAAAGTTGCAACCACATCGCTACCGTCATCAACAATGATGTTGGGGCGATGATCTAAAGCTATTTGGACGTGGCGGTTATAAGTTGCGTTATCTTCGCCTTTTTGAGCAAAGACGGGAATTTCGTGATCGAGGACGAGGCTAGCGGCTACGTCATCTTGAGTTGATAAGGGGTTGCTAGCAATTAAAAGCGCGTCTGCACCACCGGCTTTCAGAGCGATCGCCAAATGTGCTGTTTCTGTTGTAATGTGGGCGCAAGCTACAAGGCGTAAACCAGCGAAAGGCTTTTCAATCGCAAAGCGATCGCGAATTTGCTTCAAAACTGGCATTTCGCGTCCAGCCCATTCAATGCGCTGTCTTCCCAAGGCAGCTAGGCCGAGGTCTTTAACCTCGTGCTTTAATCGGGGAGAAGTTGCGGTCATCAAAAGTTACCTCAAAAAATTAAAAAAGTTACGTAAATTTTACGCACCCTACTAGGTTATTGTACAACTTGCGATTTTGGCTTGAAAGAAAGCAAATCACTCGTCAATAGTCCTGAAAACTAGCTTGACGTTTGATTACCCTAATGTCAACTTCATCGCCAGGTTCTTCCCTTTTGTTTTATCTTTGGTAAGAGTAAGACTCTTCTAAGCTTTGCTTGCTGATTCTAAGTACATTGTCATCTATCTAAAGATAGAGGACAAATAAAACAACATCGAACTTTCATCATCTAAAGAGAAAACCTCAACTTTAGATAAGTACATTTACTCAAAGTAATTGCGGAGGATGGTTATAGAAGTAGTCAATAGTCAATTGTTTTCAAGGAGGTGTTTGAGTGCGTTTTCAATTTTTGGCGTTGGCTTTGCCCGCCGTAGGCATCGCTAGTTCAATGGCCATAGCCGTTGTACCTATAGCAAAAGCCACAGCCCAGATTCCATTTTTACCTCAGTTACCAGCTCCCAGCACTGTGAGTAATGATTCAAACGATCGGCTTGTCACAGGCTGGATTTATTTAGATGGTCGGCGGTTATTTCAAATCGCAGCATCAAAAGCCAACTTCCCTGAGCGTTCAGAAGATATCCAAAAGAAGTTGGAGAAAATTAGCCAAAATTACATTCAATCACCAGCAAAAACAGCAGTCAAGGTAGAAGTTCGTAAAGTAAACGACTTACCAGTAATTTATGTCAACGATCAATACCTGATGACGATCACTTCTGAAGATGCTGGATTGCGAGAGGTAGATATATCGACATCGGCAAATCAAATCGCGGAATCGTTACAAGAAGACTTGCAACAAGCAAAGCAAGAAAGACAAACTCAATTTTTAATCAACCAAGGTAAAATTGCTGCGGGTACAGGACTGGCAATGATTATCATGAGTTGGGGGATATATAGTTGGCAGCGCCGTTCCAAAAAAGATTCAGTACAGCCCATTGCCTCCCAACCTCTTAGATGGCCCCTAAACTCCCCAATTTCTCCAGCAGCAGCCCAACCAATTACAACACAACTAAATCAACAGCAACATCGGCATATCCAAGAAGTCAAAAGACGATTGTTTCAGCTAACTCAAGCTGGAATTTGGGGTAGTGGAAGTTTCTTTATCTTGGGTCTATTTCCCTACACACGACCATTTCAGCTAGGGATTCTCACAGCTGCCCAATTTCCTTTGCGATTAGGTGTTGTGTTCTTGGGAACTTATGTAGCAATTCGTCTTATCTACGCCCTTATTGACCGCTTCACCACCACTCTAATTAGCAGTGGTGCTTTACTGACTCCAGAAAGTTCAGAACGGCTGCAACTGCGAGTTTCCACATTTTCTGGCGTGACTAAAAGCATCGCTACTGGTATCTGCATAGGAGTAGGCTTTTTGCTAGCGCTGGTGTCATTGGGGATAGATATCGTTCCCTTGCTAGCGGGTGCGAGTTTGGTTGGTGTTGCATTGTCTCTGGCCTCGCAAAACCTAATTAAAGATGCGATTAACGGTTTCCTGATTATCTTAGAAGACCAGTATGCTTTAGGCGATGTGATTAATGTGGGAGACGTAGGAGGCTTAGTAGAAAATTTGAATCTGCGGATGACCCAACTGCGGGATTCTGAAGGGCGCTTGATCACCATTCCCAATAGTGAAATTAAAATTGTTGCCAATCTTTCCAGTCGTTGGTCACGAGCCGATTTAACGGTTCCCATTGCCTACCAAGCCGATACAGAACACGCTTTAAAGTTGATTGAAACAGTTGCTTTCGAGATGAATCAAGAAATGCAATGGCAGCGTCAAATTTTGGAACCGCCCCAAGTTTTGGGAATAGATCAATTTGGCGATCGCGGTTTGATTATTCGTGTATGGTTTAAAACACAGCCCCTGAAGCAATGGGATGTAGCACGGGAGTTCCGCCGTCGCCTGAAAGTCGCCCTAGACAAAGAGGGAATCTCTATTTCTGTACCTCAACAAGCGATTTGGGTCAATGACGATCAGTTGTTAAATTCTCAAGGTAATGGCAAATCTCATTAGAAATTTGGCTTCATTACCGCATTTTTCAGTTGATTAGACCAAATTCTGTCCTATTGCCCCTTACAAAGGGGCTATGGTGTACACACAAGTCCGGGACTTACGCAAACAATCGCTGAAAAGAAAGATTTTCTTCTTAGGGCAATTCATGTAGACGCAGAGCTGTGAGCCAGTCCGGTGGACGGCTTCCCCGGCATAAAGGAACTGGCGTTAGCGTAGGTCTTCCCGTAGGGTATTGCCCCCTGAGCGTATCTAGTTTGGCGTAAGTCCCAAAGTTGAAAAAAGCTTGATTTCCCCTTGAGTCAGCAGCCCAGACCTATGTATTCTCATACGGAGTATGGGAAGGAGAAAATATTTAACATGAAACCTTAATAAATTCTTATATTAATAAAAAGCCACTCTGTCCGTAACCAGAATTAAACTGTTCCTGGATTTATGTTTGTCAACACCTTTATCAAACGTCCAGTCTTAACTACAGTCTGTACGTTTATCATCTTGCTGCTGGGAAGCATCTGTATTCCCATCCTGCCAATTTCTCAGCTACCGGATCTCGCCCCGGTGCAAATCACCGTTAGCTCTAACAATATTGGTGCGGATGCTCAAACAACAGAAAGCAGTGTCACCAACATTATCGAGCGACAAATTAATGGTGTTAAAGATGTATCTTATATATCCTCTAACACGGGTAATGATGGTTCTAGCAATATAACTGTCTCCTTCCCAACTAATGTTAATAGCGATATTGCTCAAGTAAACGTTCAAAATAAAGAAGCACTTGCTTCACCTCAATTACCAGATACTGTTCAAAGAACAGGTGTCACCGTTGAAACTGCATCAAGCAGTCTCCTTCTGGTTTATGGGTTTTACTCAGAAAATAATGAGTATGACAACATTTTTATCAGTAATTATGTCGATCTGTATATTCTCGATCAGATCAAACGGCTTCCTGGTGTAGGAAGTGCTAGGGTTTTTGGGGAACGCAAATATGCCATGCGTCTTTGGCTCGATCCCAACAAGCTTGCCCAACACCAATTAACTCCTCAAGATGTGACAACTGCCCTGCAACAACAAAATATTCAGGTGGGTGCAGGGGCGATTGGTAAGGAACCAGCACCAGATAATCAAAGCTTTGAATTTGCTTTACGGGCAACCAGTCGATTTAAAGATGCGGCTGAATTTGAGGATATGGTGCTGAAGGTCAGTCAAGGTGGTACTAATAGTACTACTAATAGCACTACCAATGGCACTACCAATGGCACTACGAATAGCACCTTAGTTAAAGTCAGAGATGTCGGTCGAGTTGAACTAGGAGCAGAAAACTATCTTGCTGATGCCAAATTTACCATCCCAGGAAATGCTCCCAAGGCAGCCGTGGGTTTGGGGATATATCAACTTCCGGGTAGTAATGCCTTAGATGTTGCTCATGCTGTTGAAGAGCAGATTGTAGCGCTGGAGAAGAATTTTCCACCGGGACTAAAAGCACAGTTGGCATTTGATACCACTCCATTTGTGGAAATTTCTTTAGAAGAAGTTCTACACACTTTGGTTGAGGCGATTATCCTGGTGGTCTTGGTAATTTTCGTCTTTTTGCAAGATTGGCGTACCACGATCATTCCTACTGTTGCGATTCCCGTTTCCCTGATTGGGACATGCGCGGCTCTCTTGGTTTTAGGATTTCAGATTAATACACTGACCTTATTTGGTTTCGTTTTAGCGATCGGGATCGTTGTTGATGATGCCATTATTGTAGTGGAGGCAGTTGCAGTCAAACTGGAGCAGGGCATGAGGCCCTTTGAGGCGGCTGTCGAAGCGATGAAGGAGTTGACTGGGGCAATCATTGCCACTTCACTTGTACTGATGGCGGTATTCATTCCCGTTGCATTCATTCCAGGCACTACAGGGATTGTCTACAAACAATTTGCGTTAACCGTTGCTTGCTCCATTGCCATTTCCACCTTCAATGCTTTAACATTCTCTCCAAGTATGGCAGCCATCCTCATGCGCCCTGCTCAGACTGCACGGGGCCCTTTGGGTTGGTTCTTTACGCAATTTAATCGGGGATTTTCTTGGTTCACGCGGCGATATGTCGGGTTTGTTAGCTACCTTACCCATGTCAAGCCGATTGTAATTGGGGTTTTCATTACTGGTTTGGTAGCAACGGTTTTAATGTACAGAGCAGTTCCTACCGGGTTTATTCCAGAGGAAGATCAGGGTTACTTCTTTGTAATTGTCCAAGGGCCAGATGGGGTTTCTTTGAAGTACACCGAATCTGTTATGGATCGGGTTGTCAAAGAAGTAACATCGGCTCCCGAAGTTAGAGCTAGTTTTATGATTAGTGGCTTTGGTTTCGATGGTAATGCTTCTAATTTAGGTATTGCCTTTGCTAACCTGAAACCCTGGAAAGAAAGAGCTAAAGAATCTGAGTCTGTCTATGGCATACTTCAGAGGCTGAACAAAAAACTCTCAACAATTACAGAAGCTAGAGCGATCGCAGTGAATGCTCCTCCGGTTCGAGGGTTAAGTACTACAGGTGGTTTTGAGTTTATCATTCAAGACCGAACTGGAAGTGCGCCGATTGAAACCCTAGTTGAGACTGCTCAAAAATTTATTGCAGCCGCAAATAAAAAGCCTGTTTTACAACGAGTTTTCACTCAGTTCACCGCAGATACTCCCCAATTTGACATTCAGGTAAACCGCAACCAAGCCAAAGCTCTCAATGTGGAGATTAACGACATCTTTGGAGCGTTGCAAACTTACTTGGGATCGCAATATGTAAATAACTTTGTCCAAGGACAGCGACAGTATCGAGTATACGTCCAAGCAGATGGGGTTTTTCGCTCTAATCCAGATGATATTGGCAAACTCTATGTTCGCTCTGCAAACGGGGCGATGATTCCGTTGAGCAGTTTGGTGAAAGTTACTCCCTTTGTGGGGCCAAAAACCGTCTCCCATTACAACTTGTACCGATCAATCAAAGTCCAAGGCGCTCCTGCTCCCGGTTCTAGTTCTGGAGAGGCGATTAAAGCGATGGAGCAAGTAGCAGCAGAGGTCTTACCTCAAGGATTTGGTTATGAGTGGACAGGGACTTATCTCCAGGAGAAGACATCAGGGGGAGCCACAGGCTTGATTTTTGCTTTAGCGATCGTTATTGTCTTTCTGGTGTTGGCGGCTCAATATGAAAGCTATGTTGACCCAATTATTATTTTGCTGACAGTTCCCCTAGCAGTTTTGGGAGCGATGACGGCGATTTGGCTACGTTCCAATATTTTCATGGCAGGTAGTCTCTTCCCCAAAGTAGTGGATGATATCTATTGTCAAGTGGGTCTAGTAACTTTGATTGGTCTAGCTGCAAAAAACGCGATTTTAGTCGTGGAATTTGCCAATCAGCTGCATGAGCAAGGTATGAGCTACACACGCGCGGCGGTGAAAGCGGGACAAGAACGTCTGCGACCCATCTTAATGACTTCTTTTGCAGCGCTGTTAGGATTTTTGCCCTTGGTGATCTCTCAAGGGGCTGGAGCCAGTAGCCGTTGGTCTTTAGGAACAGCGCTCTTTGGAGGGTTGCTGCTTTCCACGTTCTTGAGTTTGTTCTTGGTGCCAATTTTGTATATCTTAGTCAAGACCCTAGCTCAGTCCATATTTTCTCGGAAGCGATCGGGTGGCTCAAAACCTCCAGATTATCCTAATGAAGCTTCAGGATCTGAACATAAGGCTTTACCTGCTGGCTCAAGTCAGCCAGAGACACAACTCAGGTCTCAGCAGGACGGGATAACCTAATTTTTACCATCCTGTCTCTTTTCTGCCAACTCTACCGTGTAAACGCAAGGCTTGCTTTAATTCCCTCCTTAAAAAGGAGGGTTAGAGAGAATCAAGCCTTAACTCAAGCCTATTGCACTATGGACGAAGCCTTCAGTAGTGAGAAAGTGATGTTCATAACATCCTCTAACTCTGATACCATTTTTTGTAATTTCCTGCTTGCTAAAAAAGTTAGTCGAATAGAAATTAAGTACTGAGATAAGGAAAAGTGAAATGGGACTTAACGAAGGACTTTTGAACCCGACCAAAAAAGCGATGGTCGTAGATGAATGTTGCAACATGATAGAAGTACAGCTTGCATCCAAGTCAGGTATGAGCGGCATCGCTTTGAAAACTGCCTTTGCTGCTCTGAAAGGAGTCAAGCCAGGGTATATCCCCTACGTAGTTGAGCAGATCCTGCCGCAGTGCCTCACCGCACTTGATCCCATCTGGAGCGAAGGTGTACAGAAAGGTGATCCAATTGGACACCTGAGTGCAAACCGCTCTCATACGGCAGACGCGCTACTGGGTGTAACTGATGCTAGAGTCAAGAGTGCCAAGCGCCAAATCGTGCGAGGAACCTATGAAAAACTTCGCGGTTCAGCCAAAAAGCACGTAGAAGAAGCTATTCCAGACTTAGCCAAAGTAATCGATAATTATACTAAGGTTTGAGGCAGAAGGCAGGAGCAATATTACTAATAGGATTCGACCCCTCCTAAATTGAAGCCACTGAACTCTCGTAAGAAAGCAGAAAGCTGACACAACATTGGGGGTCTGAACCCAAAACTCTAGCAATTGATAAACGTATGCCCCATTCGATGCGTCGATAACTGGCATACGGAGCAGATATTAGACATCTTCGAAAATAAATGTAGAGACGTAGCAGTGCTACGTCTCTACAAGGCTTCTGGATAAAACATATTTGATTTCTGGAGATGTTTATGTAGTTCTAGCACGAAAGTGTCTGGCTAAGGTCTTAAAAATAACATATCTGCTAAACTTCCTGATATTTTCCGAGTTAGCTTGAAACAGCAAATAATCAGAAACTATCTGAATTATTGTTTTAATAGGCTTGCAATTATGAAAAAACTTACCGTTTTTCGATACCGCACTTATGGACTAATTGGTTTAATTTCCTTAACCGCCGTATTAAGTACAACTACATCTGCCCTAACACAGTTAGCAAGCGATTCCCCAATTGGGCAAACTCCTATCCCCGCTTCTAACTTAATCTGGCCGACTCAAGGGTTTATTTCTCAAGGCTTTCGCAAATATCAACATGAAGGAATTGATATTGCAGGGGCATCTGGAACCCCAGTTGTTGCTGCTGCATCGGGTACTGTTGTAAAAGCAGGTTGGGATAATTGGGGGTTAGGCAATGCCATAACTATTAAGCATCTTGACGGTAGCACTACTGTTTATGGTCACAATCGCCGTTTGCTGGTAAGCAAGGATCAACAGGTCATTCAAGGTCAAATTATTGCTGAGATGGGATCTACAGGCAATAGTACAGCACCTCATCTCCATTTTGAAGTTCATCCAAATGGTCGAATAGCAGTTGATCCCCTTCGTATATTGACATCTTTAACTGCAAGTGTTTCCCCTGCTTCTACAATTCAGCAAGTGGATAACCCGAACCGCCCAGTCTTGACACCCCCCATAGCAAAGCAAGTTTCACCTTCATTGCCTCCAATGGGTTTTGCACATATAAGCAGTGATACTAATTGCAATGGAGTTACCATTATTGATGGTGAAACTGCAAATATTCGTGTCAAGGTCTGTGAAGAAAATGGCCAATTATTTTATATTGGGCGGTTGAAGCAAGACCCAAGCAAGCCTATAAAAATACCAGCTTTGAATATTGGTAAAGGCAGATATCGAGCAGATAATGGTAGTTTTTATTATTTAGTCAGCCCTGAAAGAGTGGAAGTTTGGCGAAATGGCGCTCAAATACGTTCTGACAAATTTTATACTTTTACTCAATCACCATAAAGTTTAGTATTCAATGTTTGACTATGGCTTGAGTTGATCAATTTGCTCAGTGATTCCATAGTTATCTATATATTGCTGTAGAACTATCAGAAACTATTGTGATGCTGGGCTTGATTTTTGTTTAAGTCCCGTTAAAAGAGATAACCAGGGCGTAGGATGTCACTTATGCTGCTGACAGGGATATGTTCAACTTAACCAGATTTACGTTTGATAATTATCAATCGCATTTGGTCATAAGTAATTTCCTATCGCTCTGGTGCTTGTTTGGCGGTGAAGTTTCGCCAAAAGTATAAAAGTAAAGGGCTTTCCAAGCCTATAACAATCATTACTGTTGTGCTGTATGAATGGACACAATTTTTGCTACCTTTCAAATTTCTTCAAGCCTGACATCACACCCAATACTTGTCGGTTAAGGGGAAAAGGGGAAGGGGAAAAGGGAAAGAAAAAACCTTTAACCCTTTCCCTTTAACCTTTTCCCCAAACCCAATTCTGAGTTCAAAATCCAAAACCCGAGTAGTATTGACATAACACCAACTTGCAATGCTTGTTAAAAATAAACTGCCAAATTAACCTTCAGCACTTTCGGCACGGATGGGAATTACAATTCCTTCGCGCAGTAGTGCATCTGTAAAAATCTTTCGAAGAACGCGTTGAATCTGAAGATGTTTTCCTGGCTTCACCTTCGTTAATGTCCGCAGCAATAAGTTAGACTCTCCAAGGCTTTCTACTCCATCTATCTGTGTACCTTCGAGTACATCTGGATCGTTTGTTTTTAACTGTTGTCCTACCTCCTCAATCACTTTGTACACATGAGCTAAGTTGGAATTATAGGGCACACCAACTTCGACTACTGCAAAGATATACTGTTTAGAATAATTGGTAATTGACCCAATATCTCCATTGCGAATAATCTGCAATTGACCATTGGGATGTCTAATACGAGTGGTTCTGAGTTCAATTGCCTCAACAACACCTTCGACAACTTTCTCTTCGGCTTTCCCAGCCTCAATATAATCACCCACTAAGTAGTAGTTTTCAAACAGAATAAAGAAGCCGCAGACTATATCATTGATCAGTGTCTGTGCCCCTAAACCTACGGCTATACCGACAATACCAGCACCTGCAAGTATAGGAGTTGGGTCAATGTCAAGAGTATAGAGAATAGAGATAATAGCAGCAAAGTATACAAAATATTGTAAGAAACTACGAAAAAGAGGAACGAGTGTCAAACGTCTACTTCTTTGAATATCAGTTAGATTCCGGTCTTTAAACAGCACCTCTTCAACAAGTAAGTAAACGACCTCAAACAACACACGACTAATGAAGATGATGCCGATGATCTTGATGATTCGCGGGCCAAAAGCTGCAATATTGGCGATTAACTGCACCTGTTGAATCACTAATGTTGCCATGCAGACATAAATTACAAACTCCAGACACCGCTTTAAAAAGGGTATCAGGTGTCGGAGGCGATCGTAGAATCTCAAAAGGTTATCAGGGTTGGAGTATCTGACACTGAGCGCATCAAGAAAATCAACTACCGCCGCGGCTGCTTTGAGAATCAGCAACCCGACGGCAATAATTAAATAGATTCGCAGTGCAATGTACAAATATTCCGAAACCGTTGCTGGCAATTTGAGAAACTGGGCGCACAAAATGACAGCCCACAGCCAGATTCCACCACTAATTCTGTGATAGAGGGCGTTAAAGAAAGCATCAATACTTTCATCATCGGCGGTATTTTTTTCTAAGTTCTTGGCGCGAGTGCTAGCTACCTTCAGCCAATATTTCAGAAATTTCAGTGCGATCGCGGCTAATATGAAAGTGCCAATGCTCTGAGCTATGCCAATTCCCAGAGTTATCCAAAATCCTGATGGAATACGCTCAAGCATTGCTATAGTGTATTGTTGAAGGTTTTCGCCACGATAAACTAGATAACCATTAGCACCCACAATCAAAATACATGACACCAAGCAAGCAAGTAACAATAACCCTGTGATGTTCCGACGCAAGGTTTTGATACTCCTATCTTCGCTCTTTAATATAGAGGTCTTTGTAAATAGCTTGAATAACCTGCTTACAAACCAGTTCAGTAATAAAAAAACAAAGATTACAAGGCTGACTTCAGCTAAAATGATTAATATATTCATACGCGATCGTAAAACTTAAATAATGTAAGAATGTAAGCGTTTTATTATCAAAACCTATTGAGAGATACCTTGATATCTCTATAAGATAGATGATAATTATTTCATATAATCATCTGTTGTCAAGCTATTAACATTTAAATCACTTTATATTTAAGTGATGATTTCCAAAAAGCCTTTAAGGAAGATATTTGTGTAATTTCGGTTTTAAGAGTTACATAAATCACCTTTAACTTGAGCATACTTAAGTGTATGTTCATTGATAAGCGATCCAATTCCAGGACTTATACCAATTTTAAAAAAGAATCCAAAAAGAAAGATTTTCGGGTAGGGACAATTGAATTACCCCTACTGCATATAGTTTTACGTAAGTTCTAAATTCATATTAGTTATCAGTGAACACTGGTTTAAGCTGCTTAAGCGTAGCCTGTAGCAAGCTGTTAATTAACCGGAATAAACTACATATACCAAAATACATGAAGTAGGAACTGAGGACTGGAAAATAATATTTTTTACTCAGTAATCTCAAGTCAAATGGGTGGAAATAAAGCAAGCTATATTAAAAAATATAAATTGACTACCCCTTTAGATGTAGTTATACAGCAGAGGAAATGAAACTGGTACTAAAGGAAAGATTTAGGCTCAATATCCTGACAGTTTATCTGCACCACACAATTTCTTCCTTGTGCTTTTGCCTGGTAGAGTCCCTGGTCAGCAGCAGCAATTAAGGTTGCGGGAGATAATTGGCTATGAGGAGTGATGGTTGCCACACCAAGACTTAGAGTGATGAATTCGCTAACCTGAGAATGGGGATGAGGCATTTTTAATGCACTAATATTGGTCTGAATATCTCTTGCAACTGCAATGGCCCCTTCAATATCAGTATTCGGTAAAATAACTGCAAACTCTTCTCCACCATAACGAGCGACTAAATCAGCAGGGCGTTTAACTGTCTGAGAGATTACTTTGGCAACCTGTCTAAGGGCATCATCTCCTGCCAGATGTCCATGTGTATCGTTGTAAAGCTTAAAGTAATCGACATCGCACAAAATCAAAGATAGCGAATCTTGCTCTCGTGCCAACCGTTGCCACTCTGTGTTGAATGTGTCATCAAAGCAGCGTCTATTTCCCACTTGGGTCAGACCATCCGAACAGGCAAGGCGCTGTAATTCTTGGTTTGCTTGTTGTAATTGGTGGTAAAGTTCTGATTGCTGAATAGCGATCGCAGCTTGTCCTGCTAACTGGTTAAACAAGTTAATCTCCGATTGCTGCCATTGTCTGGCATTACGGCATTGGTGAGCAATTAATAGTCCCCACAAACGCTCTTTCTGCAATATAGGCACGACAAGGTTTGCCCGGATTTGCAAACTCCGCAGGAGGTCAACATGACACGGCGATAATCCGGCAGTTTCAACATCTTCGATCGCTCTGGTGTTACCTTGTTGAAAGTAAATTGCACGGGTAGATTGAAAGCACGTGTCCATAACGTGAAATCCCAGAATGGACATACACTCTTCTGCTAAGGATTCTACAGCTACTAACCCACTCCAGTCTGGCTCAAACTGGTAAATTATTACTCGGTCTACCTCAAACAGTTGCCGCACTTCGGCTGCTGTGGTTTGCAAAATCTCGTCTAACTCTAACGATTGTCGAATGCGCTGCGTCACAGCTGCGACAATTCGCTCGGACTCATTTTGGTGTTGGACATGGCGCTTAACCAGCTTAGAATCTGTCGATGCTACATTGAACGCGATCGGATCAAAGTGAGGGGTTGTAGTGATAGGCACTGCACTAGGTTTAGCAATCAAATAGCCTTGAGCAAGATTTGCACCTCGTTCTCGCAGCCAGTTCAGTTCCTCAATACACTCAATTCCTTCAGCAACCGTCTGGATGTTTAACTTTTGAGTAATCTCTAAAAGCTTCTCGGTAATCGAAGCTTTGTAAAGGTCTTGATGTACATCTCGAATTAACTCCATATCCAGCTTGATAAAGTCTGGACGTAACTGATGCAGCAAGTTTAGGCTGGAATAGCCAGAACCAAGATCATCAAGAGCTACTAAAAATCCAGCATCTCGATAATATTTAAGCACTGCCTTGAGATGGCTTAAATCTTGAGGATTGTCTGATTCCACAACTTCAAAAACAACGCGATCGTGCGAAATTTCGGCAGTATCAATTGCCTCTACTGAACTACTTAGGCAAAAAGCTGGGTCATAAAGTGACGTTGGTGCAAAATTGATGAAGATATGCCCACTCACTTTATACCGACTGAATTCAGTGATTGCGCTGAGGCGAGCAACTTGGTCGAGTTGTGGTATTAGTCCGGCTTCGGTTGCTAACTCCACAATTGGTGTCGGTAGCATTAAATTCCCTTCTTCATCCAGTCCCCGCAAGAGCGATTCATATCCAAAAATCTCCGATGTATCGTTAATTGAGACAATTGGTTGAAAGTAACTGGTGAATCGTTCCGTTGCCAGCATTTCAACCAGCCAGTCGGATTGGTTCAACTTAATGAAGCGTTGTAATGAGGCTATGTCACTAAAATCATGTAGTTGAGGTTGGATATTACCTTGAATGAAAAGGACTTGCGTCTCTTTTAATTCTCTAGGTGCAAGTAGTTTGGCCAGATTACGGGCAATTTTTATGGACTGTCCGGCTTTACACTTCAAACTCAAACCTGGTCGCTCGTGCATCAATTCATACTCAAGGCCAAGCTGCTGTAGGTAGGAGGTGACTTTTTTGAGGGTATGTGTAACAGGGAACCAGAGAAAGAGCCTGCCTGCCTCCTTAGTCTGGCAGCGTGCAACATTGCGACAAGCACAGGTTTTGGAGATAGAACATATCTGGCTCATAGCTAACTACTTTGTTCAATCAAATTTATTTTATTATTCCCACTATTTTTACAATAAAAGACAAACTAAGCTTCAAATATATGAAGATTTGATGAGTTCGGTAATTTGAAGAATTTGGTGGATCAAATAACAGAGCAGCACATCTATAGCTTTGTATAAAATATTTAAGTAATAGTCGATCAATTTTATGCAATGAAGCAAATTAATAAGAGTTAGATAAAGAATTTAAGCCATGAAATCAAAAGAAAATCAGCTAGGTAAGGAATAATTTTTTGCTAGACTAAGTAAGTTGGCACAATAAAATCAAACTATATAAATAAAAATAAACTAGGCTAAAACCCTTATGCCTATTGACTTTAGTAAGATTGCCTATTGTCTTAACCCAACGACGATTATTTGCACCCACTCACTTAATTTAGCTGCACTTTATCCATATCGTTAAGCGATGCGACTAGTGTTAGTTTTTACATCACTCAAGTAGGCTGATAGATAAAACAGTTAAGTAATTAATTTAAAAAATAAGAGTAGAGACGTTGCAATGGAACATCTCTACTCGCCAAGATAGGGGAAAATTGCGATCGCTAGATATTTGTTGACCACAGACTGTACATAGATAATTCATTAGCATCAATCTGTGTTTTCGTTTTCATAAAACTGACTTTTGCAAAAAGTTTACTATTTCATTCAGCAGATGAAACACTGGGTATTGCAGAACGAATTGCACTAATAAAGTTTTGAGCATAATTCTGCGTTGAAAAATCTAAAGCGCGTTGCCTAGCAGCGATTCCTGTACTGCGAGCAAATTCTTGTTCGTCAAGATAGCGGAGAATTGCGATCGCTAATTTATCCGCATCGCCGTAAGGTGTTAATAGTCCATTCATTCCATCGGTAATAATCTCTGTCGGGCCTCCTGCATCGCCAGCAATCACAGGTTTACCCAGCGCCATCGCCTCAATAATCACAATTCCGAAGGGTTCTTTATCCGAGGCATGAACGAATACATCCATCGCCTGCACCCACTCCGGGATATTACGCTGTAATCCAGCCATAATTACTTGTTCTTTCAAGCCCAAGGTAGCAATTTCGGCTTTTAAGAAGTCCTCATAGTCTGGTTCTAAATCGTGCTTACCGCCAACTACCACACAATGAGCATCAGGATACTTCTCTAAAATTTTGGGCATTGCTTGCACCAATATGTGCATTCCCTTCCATCGTTGCAATCGTCCCACAATTCCAATCAATGGACCGTGTAAAGGTAAGCCTAGTTTGCGCCGTGCTTCTTCTGGAGTTGGCAAAGCATCAGGCTCAAATCGGTCTAGTGCGACACCAGGATAAACCAAGGGTGTTGGTCTATGGGGCCAAATCTCTGCTTGTGCTTGCTTACCATCTTGGGAGAGAGTGATAATTGCGCGGGCTGGGATTAAAGTAGCGAGTCTTACCAACCAAGTTTTATCGCTAGGTACTTCTAGCTGATACCATACAGCAGGTAAACCAGCCAACATCGCCGCCAAACCTCCAGATATATGCGTAATCCACATCCAATTGACAATTATATCTGCACGTTCGCGGCGTGCGATCGCAGCTATCTGAAAAACAGCACCAATAAAACGGTGGATTTGGCGTAAACGTCCACTTTCTACAACTCGTGCATCAATGCCAAGGGACTTTACTTGTTCTACCATCGGGCCGTGTTCTAAAAATATTACCAGCCACTCAACACCAGCATTACGTCCCTGCTGTACCAAATCCCAAAGCATCATTTCACCGCCGCCTCGTTGTTCGGCTAGTGGCATTATAATAATTGCTTTCATAATTTATATCAATCCTAAATAATTTGTAAACTTCTTTCTTTTTTCTCTTCTCTACGACAGGCTGCGCGTTCACGTAGTGTCTCGTAGAGAAGGCGACTTGGCGGTTTTGATAATTTTTACAACTCCAAAACGAACCGCAGAGACGCAGAGAAGCCAGTACGTTGGGCGGGTTCCCCGACTTGAAGCAACTGGCGCGACACAGAGAGAATGAGAAAATGCTTAATACAAGTACATTGCAATAGGATAGTCAAATATTTTTGGATTAATTCATAATTCATAATTCATAATTCTTTTGATGTTGATAATACTTATGTCCTGCCATAGCCATAGCTAAAAATCCCCAAAGAATCATCCCTGCCACACTTAACATTCCACTACCAATAATTAGCTGTGTAGCAGAACTGATACCAATCGCGCGAGCAGCACTGATAAAACTATCAAAACGTCCTTCACCATAACTGCTAACACTAATAATTAACAAGATTAATCCACCCATATAAAAGATGGCTCCAAACCAACCAAGGGTGAAAAACATATCTAAAATGCCACTATCAATCACCACTACTTCAATTTGACCAGTTTTTTCGTTGACTTTCCAAATATTTCCTAAGCCGTTACCTAAACCATTAGAAAGGGCTAAACCAAGGTTTTTGTCATAACTTCCCGATCTATCTTTAAAACTTGTATCATCTTGAAGATTAGAAAAAGTTTCCAAACGGGCTGATACAACTCCAGCAATTGGCTCAATAGTTGTCAATGGCACAACACAAATTGCCATCACCGCAATTATGATGATTAAGCGCATTTGAATTCGCGCCTTGACTGAAGCCACAATCATAATTATTCCAAATAACCAGCCTCCCCAATTAGTCCGCGCCTGTGTTAGTAAGAACGACAAGTAACCAACAGCTGAAGCCGGAAAAATTAAATTTCCCGAACTGGTAAATAACAACAGTAAACCAGCTTGCATGACGGAACCAAAAGGGCCGACTGAGTGCAATGTACTCCAGACACGCATCCCGAAAGGTACAGGGTTTCCAGAACTCATGAATAGTTTTGATTGGATTAGCCAATACTTATCCCACTCAGGAGCTACTACGAATTGATATATGCCATAAGTTCCTAAAATTAACACACACCAAAGAAATGTTCGCTGAATATTCTGGCGATAGCTAGGATAATCTCGCCAGTTTATAAATAAGTGAAAAGCGAAGATAATCGGACTGAGCCAATCCAGCAGCCCACGTGCTACAGGGATTGGTGGGTTATAAATCAGACCGATGAGAAAGCCATAAAAGACTCCGATAAAAGCCATAACAAACGGCAAACCCCCTTGACGTGAGGCGCGGGGAAAATGTCGCAAGAATGTTGCTATGGTTACAAACACCACTAAGTATGGTGCTATGAGCATCTGGCGGGTAGCGTCCCAGCCTACCCGATAGTCAACTAAGCGGGTAGCTAAGGGTGTGAGAAACCATATCCACCAGGTAAAGCTGATGTAGAGAATGGGATGCCGCAAGTATAAAAACACGGCTACAGCTAAAGCCGTCACCGGATAAATTAGGCGCAATGCAGCAGTAGCACCAGCAAAATAGCAAACTACAATCAGTAGTATAAAGCCTGCGATCGCCATCCACCCCTGTTGCGATCGCTCTTCTGGAGAATAATTTTCTTCTAAAAAACTATTGAAAAGTATCTGTCTAGAATTCATTCAATTTTAGATTTTAGATTTACACATAAAAAATCCCAAATGAAATAATCAGTCTGCAATGACCAATGACAAATGACTAATGACCAATGACAAATTGTTTATATCCCTGCCAACGCCCACGCCAAGATGCCAGCAACTTTTTACCTGCCAACTGTCCTTGGCTAGGTAAAAATCTCAACCATTGTACGAAACCCAAACTATCGCACGTACCTACAAATACTGCCCAGAATAAAAATACAATCCGGCGGATAAATGGCAAATGCTCTAGTAAAACTAGGGTTTCATTATGGACTAAATTAATAAAGGCAATCTCGTTAAAATTATTTCGCTGATCTTCATCAAAACGTTGTGCAGGATAGTGATCTACAGCAACATTAGGATCGTAAATTATCTTCCAACCAGCCCGCTTTAATGCCAGAGTAAATGCCATTTCAAAATGTACCTGCGCCCCAGTACCACGCATCCGCTCATCAAAGCGTAATTGTCCAATGGCCTCTTTACGAAAACTCATGTTTACGCCTTTGAGAATATCGACTTCGCGGGGTTCTCCCACTCCCAGATGATGGTTGCCAATCACTCGCCCAAACCACTGCAACTGTCCCACTACTGGGCGAGATTCGTCTTCTAATTTACTGCCGTGGTATACCCAATCACGCCCTCCCAAACCGCCAAGACGACTATTTAAGGTAAAGTAAGCGGCGATGCGCTCTAACCAATCTGGGTGTGGTGCAGCATCATCATCAGTAATGGAAACTATATCGCCCTCCACTGCTGCTAGTCCGGCGTTGAGGGCTGCTACTACGCCCGGTTGTGTGACTTTCACAGTATGCAGTGGAAGATTTGGCGCGTTTAATTGCGCCAAAAATTGCCAAGTTTCTGCATCCGTATCGCGGACGACCACTATCACCTGATCGACGGGTTTAATTTGCTTCTGTAGCGCCAAAAGGCAGCGTGATAGGTCTTGTGGACGGCGATAAGTTGGTATCAGAACGGTGTTCCGCATTCTTGCTTAACTCCTCGAATAGATCCACATAAGTTTGTGCCATAGTAGTCCAGCTATGTTGTTCTGCCACAGAACGAGCAGCTTTGCCCATTTGCTTTATGAGGGTGGGACTACTCACCAAAGTCAGCAACGCCAGAGCCAAAGCATCAATATCATCTGAGTCGGATAAGACGATGCCACATTCTGGTGTCACCAACTCTCCACCCCCAGTGGCTGTGGCAGTAATTACTGGCAGTCCTGAAGAAAGTGCTTCTAACAATACGAGGCTGCAAGCTTCGTATCGGGAAGGAAAAACAAATAAATCTACTGCTTGCATAATTTGGGGGATATCACGTCGAAATCCTACAAAATGCACACGTTCATTTAACCCCAAAGAGGCTGCTAACTGCGGGAAAGGGCTATTTTGGGTGTGTCCCACTACCACCAAATGTAAATCGGGAACTTTCACCAAGGCGTGCAGTACTGTATCTAAGTTCTTTCTGGGTGTGCGGATGTCTCCAGCGAACAATGCGAGGGTGACATTCTCCGGTAAACCCAACTTTTGGCGTAGGCGTAGCCCGCCGCAGGCATCGCTTTCACCAGGAGTAAACTCGTCTAAGTCAACGCCATTGATAATTACGCGAATGCGAGAACGCGGCACACTAATGTTGACTAATTCGTGAGCTACTTTTTCTGATACTGCTACGACAACCTGCGCTTTTTGGAAAGCCAGTTTTTCCCAACGCGCATTAAAAGCCGTAAACAGCCACTGGTATAAACCATATAAATCGCGGCGGTTGCGAGAAATATGAACAGGCGATCGCAACCATGAACTGTGGACAAAATGTACAGCATTCACATCAGCCGCAGCCAAATTAATTGCGCCATTGACTTTAACTAAATCAATCTCAGAGCGATGTTTCCGCAACCAATCTGTACTTTTTTGGGCAAATATGAAATTACGTACAAATTCTGTCGGATAATCTTTCACTGGAATTGGAATCCAATTAACTTGACTATTAGCTTCTAGTTCTGGTGCGATTTCACTAGCTAATAATGTTAGTTGATGACCACGACGAATTGCTTCATTAGCAACCTCATAGTTTACTCGTCCCTGTCCATCACCTTTCTTAATTTTATGAGTAACAATACAAAGTTTCATCCACTACCTTCTTTAGTAATTTAAGCTTATGTAAAACAGCAACTAAAAAGTTTCAAATAATCCAATACAGTTCAATTAAACATTTCTTTATTCTCTCAGTGCCCTCTGCGTCTCTGGGTTCGTCAAAAAATGACTTTGACAAAAATTTTTATTCTTAACTTAACCGTATTGTCAAATAATCTTCTTTTCTTACCTTCAAGGTTCGTTAAAAAATAGCATTTACACAAACAAAGATTTTCAGGTAGGGGCAATTCATAAATTGCCCCTACAAGGCCATATTGCTCTACTATTTCGACAATTCTATTAATTTATTTGCCAAAAATTGCGGAGTAAAGCTAAGACTTAGCGCTACTAAAGTTCGCGCATTAAATTTTTGTTTAGTCAGCGCCTGCCAAAAATAAGGACGTGCTACTGCTATCTGTTTACTTCGCAGCAAACCAATTCCCAAAGTTGTATTAGCCTCTAACCATTTTTGTTGAAAGTACGTTCTAAATTGCTGTAACCGAGCGTCTTCCATAAAGACTTGATAACAGAACATTTCGCTTTTAGCTTTGCGGATTTTTGCCTGCACATCTCGACTACCACTAAGCATAGTATCAGTTTGCTCATGGGCACGATATTGCGTCAGTCTTTCTGGATAGTAGTAAGCGCCATAACCCGATATACAACACATGTAAGTTAAATATAAATCCCACATCCCACCAACTTCTGGAGGAATACTATCCCAATCGACAAGATTATTGCGAATTACACAAGATGCAGCAGTAGGGATACTTTTATCTACTAATCCAACTTTATAGAAAGGTTGATAAATTCCTTCTTTGAGTTTATCTCGCTTATAACCGCGTGTATTTTTTTCAGTTCCAGCATTATCAATTATGCTATTTGCATCTATGATATATTGGTCACAAAAAGCGAGAATTAATTCAGGATTGGCTTCGAGAACTGGTACAAGCTTTGCTAGAAAGTCTTCATTCCACATATCATCATCATGAAGACTAGCAACATATTTACCTCGTGCCATATTGAAGCCATGCTGTTGATTAGCAAGCATACCTACATTTTGTTGGTGCCGCCAAAATCTGATGCGTGAATCACCAAAAGATGCCACAAGTGCTTGAGGATTTTCTGGACTGCAATTATCTGAAACAATAATTTCGATATTTTGATAAGTCTGTTTAATAGCACTAGCGATCGCTTGCTTGAGATAGTCTGGTCGGTTATAGGTAGGGATAATAACACTGACTAAAGGCTGTTGGCATTCTTGAGATAATGACATATTTTTTTCCTTTATATTTCATAGATAGATAAAAGATGCACCTTTGGAGCAAACTAAGCTTATTTCACTTGAGAAATACTATATAATTTTTTCGTTCTCGCAGGAAATTCGGCTATTGTTTTTGCATAAATTGTTCGCAGATTATTTACATGAGCAGCCATTGTAAATTCCTTCATCAATAAAGCATGGCCTTGTTCGCCCATTTGTCGGCTTTTTTGATAATCTCCATCCAAATAATTAATAGCATCAACTAGCTTTTTGATATCATTACCTGGAACAAGAATACCTGTTTCTCCATCTCGTAAATGTTCTGGAATTCCTCCGACTGCACTACCAATTACAGGGCGATAATTAGAGTATGCTTCTAGAGTTACAAGACCGGCAGGTTCAGGCCAGACACTAGGAAAGATGACTGCAAAACACTGTTGATAAAGTTGATTTATTTTTTCAGCATCGCACCAACCATGCCAAGTGATCCGATTACTTAATCCGAGTGTGGTTGCTAACTTTTCTAACCGTGGCCGTTCCCAACCTTCACCTGCAATATCAAGTTGAATTTGCGGATTTGTATGTATTAAGGTTTTAAGTAGCCATTCCAGACCTTTATCAGAAACAATGCGACCAACAAATAAAATTCTATGATTTTGGTGAACTTCTAAGCTCAGGGGAGCGGTCTTTATTTGTGGTACAGAAATCCCACAGTGTAGGGTTACAGTTTGCTCAGAAGGTACGCCATTTTTAATCAACTCTTGACGCACGTATTCGCTATTAGCGACAAAAGTAATTTTTACCTTTTTTAAGGTATCTAATAACTGATGAGTAATTTGAAGTTCTTTAAGAGTTCTTAAAGGTCTACGGCTACCACATTTATCTACTAACTTACCCCAAGTACAACCTAAGTAAGAAAAGTTGCGATCGCAGATTGTCCGTTGCCCTGCTAAATACTTTGTGCCACTAGGACAGTACAATGAGTGATTATGAACACTAAAGACAGTAGGACATTCGCCTGTAAGCTGCAATAATAAATCTGGGCTATGGATGTGCAGCAGCTTGAATTTACTTTGCTCAACGCCCTTGAGCGATTTTATCACGCGATCGCTAACTTCAGGTGGTCGATGTTCAAACAGAGAAGCTAAATAAGTTTCAACACCTCCGCCCTCACCTACATCAAAATTAGAGCATTGATAAATCAGGTCTTCTTCAAAAAGCCCTCTATGCAAGTGTTTATTATCTTGTTTGGCTTCATTGATTGAGTTAAGCATTAATCACCATTTGTCTTTACGTTACTATTAATTAGATTCCTCATATCAATAGAGGCTTATCTTCATCAACTTATATGCCAACATTAAACCAAAGCTTGTGTCTAACATCACTCACATAATGTCTGAGAGCAATATTTTTACTTGCAGATTTATCTGGATAAATAAACTGATCTTCTACATTGAGAACATATTTATTTGAGCATAGAGGTTTACCATGATTGTGGTGCATGGTCAAATGTACAATTGTTTGCTCAGTAAAATAACTAGGAACTTCTGGAAGATTTGCTAAACGTTCGATGGCAAAACTCCAGTCAAATTCATGCCTAAATAATATAAATCCACCATTTACAGGATTCGATTTTTCAGACTCATCATAAATAATTCGCTCGTCAAGCGACATCGAACAATCAGGTAGATAAAGAGAATATTTTTCGTCCGACTTACTCAAATCAATTAAGTCAATCCCGCCAGGAAAAAATAAAATATCCGAATCAGTGTAAATCGTAGTACCATTAACAGGAATCGACATCAACGCCGACAACTTTCTGCCCATTGGATGCAGTTGGGCATAATCAAGAACACATTGAGGTAAATCTGTTCTCAGAAAGTTTTGTAAAAGTATTACCTGAACGCAGGGATGGATACGGCGGAGTAAATTACAACTAGAATCAGTATAACTGCCATCGGAAACTACAGTAAATGTCTCTGGAATGCCGACATGACGAATGAATGAGCGAATACTTGCCACTTGTTCTGGTAAATCGCGTTCGCATGATAAAGCATAGATACTTACCGGAACTTGCCGAGTTTGCTTTATTGGGATGCTGACAATCTGAGAAATGGCTGCTTTATATAGAGAACGATTAAATTTACCTTGAATTTTAGCAGTGTGGTAGCCTATATTTACCATTTATTTTTCCTCGTTAAAATTATCAATAATTGAGTAGGGAAATGAATTCGTAATTTATATTTTGTAAATTACGAATTACGTACAGCCCTTTGGGCATGAAAACAGCGTAGCGGGGCGTAGCCCATTACGAATTACGAATTATAGTATTGCATCTGGTGATATTCCCACAGCTTGCCTTGGCGTGCGAGTAATTCTTGATACTTGCCCTGTTCTACTATCCGTCCTGCTTCTAGCACTACGACTTTATCTGCTTTTGCAATAGTAGAAAGACGGTGAGCGATCGCAATTACTGTTCTACCTACAGATAGCTTTTCTAACGAATCTTGAATTAAGCGCTCGGATACAGAATCTAAAGCGCTAGTTGCTTCATCCAAAATCAAAATTTCTGGGTTCCGTAGTAGTGCCCGTGCGATCGCAATCCGCTGTCTTTGTCCTCCAGATAATCTAACACCCCGATCTCCTAATTGGGTATTAAAACCTTCGGGCATTTCTAAAATAAATTCCAGCGCATTTGCTAATTTAGCAGCTTCTTGAATTTGCTCATTAGTGGCTTGTGGAGTTCCATAAGCAATGTTTTGCCAAACATCAGTATTGAAGATAAATGTATCCTGACTGACAACAGCTATTTTACGACGTAAAGAATTAATTTCAAACAGTCTTATATCAACTTCATCGATATAAACATTTCCCTCTGTGGCATTGTAAAATCGGGGGATTAAATCAGCAAGGGTGGTTTTACCAGCACCAGATGCTCCAACTAGTGCAGTCATTTTTCCCTTTTCAATGGTTAGGGTAATGTTATGTAGTACTATATTCTGGTCATCGTAACCGAAATCTACAGATACTAAATTTATCGCCCTTTCTAAAGCCTTAAACTGAAGTTTTCCATTCTTAAAATAATATTTATCATCACTTTTCAACAAATTTTTAATGTTGTCTGCCGAGCCATGTAGAGTACTGAGAAATGCTCGCGTGCCATTAATATCTTGAACAAACGGGACAAAGCGAAATAGCACAAAGAAAAATGTTAACAAAGAAGCGACCTGTAGCGTTCCATTACTAACCAAGCTAGTGAATGCCAAAACAATCATTCCGACCAATACCGTAGTAGCTGCTCCTTCGGCAATTGGCTTGACAAGTGTCCAAGTGAATACAACTTTAGTTGTAGAACTTACTACCTTGTCACTAGCTTTGTAGTAACGCTGGCGCTCAAATTCTTGAGTACCACAAGAATGAACAGTGCGAATGCCATTAATAAATTCTATGGCTGTTGATGTAAAGTTAGCATTGGCAGTTGTCATGCCAAAACTAGATTCTCTGACTCTGGCATTCAGATTAGATAACCCTACACCTAAAAGTGTAAATAGTAATGCTGAAATTATAGTTAGTTGCCATGATATCAAAAACATTGAGATTAAGTAGACAAGAGTTGTTATCCCTCTAGTTACTAGAAATGCTGCACCACTAAAACCCTGTCTAATTCTTTCTATTTCTGTGGTTATTGTGTTAATTAGTTCACCAGAACGAGTTTTGGCAAAGTAACTTAACGATAAGGATTGTAATTGTTCAAAAATTTGCTTGCGTAAGCGATCGCCAAAATGCAGCTGGGATAGTTCAGTATAAACTAGTCCAAAATAATTGAAGGCAACACGTAACCAAGTACTTAATAATATCAGTGAAGATATGCGGTACAAACGGTTAATTGATGATGACTTAGAACCTAAGACTAAAGTATCAAACCATTCTATTCCTGTTTGGACAGGTTGAGCATTTGGACTAGTTAAGCTTTGCAAGAATGAGAGTAAAAAACCAATGCTTACTCCTTCAAAGGTTGCTGCTAAAATTGAGAATGTTAGAGCTAAAATTACTATTTTGCGAAAGTGTTTAAATTCTCGCAATATCAAATAGTTGTCTTGCCAAAAGCTAGAAGCTTTGAGCAGACTACGGAATTTTTGAGGAAGTTGAGAATTCATCGATTTTATAATAATAGTTTGGCAAGGTAGAAAGACCGCTATAGATGCAATGTAAGTAATTTTTGCGTTAGCCTCAGTGCGGTAGATGAAATCATCAATTACCGCACAGATGAATTACAGTGTTTGGCTATCTAGATGTAACAGGTGAGATGCCTCTACTTTCCAGGAAGCTTTAATATCTGGTAGTTTATTTAGCTGTACTGCATCTTCCAAAGTCCAGCAATGAGATCCACCGCCAGTCAAACTCATGTCACCCCGCAGTACATTAAATAACTGTGGGAGATTGTCGAGATTGTATTTACCTATCCAACGCCCTAGTGGTGTGATGTGCGTGCAAAACTTCATTGCTTGAAAGAGTTTACCCCGTTCTCCAACACGCCATTCACGACAAAAAAGCGATCCTGGTGAGTAAACCTGCATTAATGCGATCAATCCCAGCATGACTGGACTTACTAATGCCAGCAATACTAAAGCAGCAATCCAATCAATTAATCGCTGCAATTGTCTCCAGGGTTGATTAGAAGGTTTATTAGCAGCAGGTATGCTTAGGAATATTGGTTTTTGAGCTTCTTGACACGCATCTGCCCAAAACCTGAGCAAAGCCTCACCCAGCTTTGGATCTATGCTTACCAAACTTACTGGAGAATGTTGTAAGCATTTTACTAGCGATCGCTTACTATCTAATGCAGGCAGATATGGTTGTTTCACTTGTCCAGGCTGCTTCACCAACAACTGACCCCGCCGCCACTGAAGTGTGCAGTACCCACGATTATCTTGGTGTTCCTGGGTTACATCATATAAATTCTCTAGAGTTGGAATTATTGAAGCTGTCATAATGTCTTTGGGTTTATACAGGAGTGAATTACTGAGGCGCTATCAAAGGCTATTAATGCCAAAGACCCAAATCCGAATCTTGTTGTAAGTCCAAAAAATTGGAGATAATTGAGGGCAAAAATATGTTATTGCTATTTGCCACCCAGTCAAGCACATATTGTCCAGGATTCTGCTGGTGTAGAGGTTTACAAATCAACGTTACTATCAATATTCATGGGCAATCGGTATTTTCCGGTAACTACTGAAAGTAGAAATATGTAGAGGGAAATTACCCATAAATCCATATCTACCTTTAATTGTACTGAGGTGTTTCTTGTGTCGATAGATTTAACAAAACTAGTCCACCCTTGCCTTCTAGCCTTTCTGAAGGTGCTTTAATCTCTAGAATATAAGACTATCTAGAAATAGCGATCGCTCAAATAAATTCTTTATTTACTCTTTAAAGAGCCAGTAATTTCTCTGAAAACCCATAAAGATCGCATAAATATACGAAAATTTTCCTGATAGCAATAAAATTAAATTTTGCTCATTAAAAAGTAGGGCATCACAGATGTGCTACCCTACCATGTGTTGTAATTAAACTAATTAGATCCCCGACTTCTTAGAGAAGTCGGGGATCTTGCATCTCGCGGTACTAGCTATTTTTCCACAGCTTGGCGTAGAGCCAATTGCTGTTGTTTGATATAAGGTACGTAATTACTGCTAGAGTTTGATACCCCATTAGCTACAACCCCAATCAGGTTTAACTTACTTAGCATTGCTGTAGCCTGAGTTAACTGGCTTCGTGTCACAATACCAATGCTTGCCACCATGACTACGCTACGACAAGATGATGCGGTAAGCATGGCATCCACCAAACCAAGAACTGGGGGAGCATCTATGAGTACCAAATCATAGTTTTCCTCAAAAGCTGCCATCAATTGCATCATGCGCGGAGAACTCAACAGATTCGCTGGATCAGTCGGTTTGGGCCCAGCAGTTAAAATATCGATGTAGGCGGAACCTGCATATTGAAGACTAATCTGGCTGGGTAGACTTGCATCACTCGCTAGTAAAGTTGAAAGCCCCTGTTCATTAGGAAGATTTAGTTGGTGGTGCAGGCTGGGATCGCGTAAGTTGGCATCAATTAATAACACCCTTTTGTGTAAACGCGCAGCACTCATCGCTAAACCTAACGCCAAAGCTGACTTACCCTCATCTGGTAAAGCTGAGGTAATCATCAAAGACTTCAAGTTAGCAACAGTATTTAAAAGTTCAATGTTTTTGTAAATCAGATCCAGCGATTCCCAACGTGGTGGAGATTGCAGTACCTGAATTGTCCAAGGGGCAAGAACTTCTGGCTTGCCAAAGGGCAATTTAATCATTGATTCTCTGGGTTTAGCTGGCGGTAACTTGGGGGTTGTTCCCAACAAAGGTAGAGCCATTTGCTTCTCTAACTCAGCAGTGGTATGAACTGCATCATCAGCCGAATCTCGAATAAAGGCAGCAATGCCTCCTAACATCAACCCAACTACAGCACCTAACAGCAAGTTCTGTTGGAGATTGGGGCCTAATTGTGCGCCTTTTTGGGGATCTTCTACCACTTCCCAATTAAAACCACCCTTGGAAAGTTCTTGCCGCAATTGTTGTTCTGCTCTTAAAAGCTGCTCTAACCTTTCACGGCTAAATTGCAACTGCGGTAGCATCCGATTGTAATAAGCCAAAAGAGGCGGGAAGCGTTTGATTTCCAAACGTAGCTCGTTTTCTTTCTGAGCTAAACTTTGATCGCGGGCAGTTAAAGCAACTATAGTTGTCTGCGTTTCTACTAACTGACCAGCAAGGCTAAGATCGATTTGCCCAAGTTGTCCTTTTTCAAGAAGAGAGTCTCCAGAAGTGAATGCACTAGCAGACTTTTCGCCTAAAGTTCTTCCTACTTCTTGTTGCAATAATTCCTTCTGTCCCTGAAGCTGTTCTTTGAGCTTTTGCACACTTGGAGTCTGATCTGTAAAGCGTAAGCGTTCTTGTGCTAGTGCCAATTCGCTTTTTTGGATTTCGTTTAGTAAGCCTTGATAGCGAGTAGACTGACTCAAACGAGAAGCAACTAGAGCATTTTGAGGAGAACGGTTAAGTTGTTCTTCCAAAGATTTTTGGCGTGCTAAGGCTTCGCCATACTGAGCGCGAGTTGTCTGTCTTTCTTGAGCGATATTATTCAAAGCTGTCTCAATCGCTTTGGCCTGTGACTCTGGATCAATTAAGTTCTGATTTCTACGAAACCTTTGTAAATTAGTCTCAGATGCGTTTACTTCTTCACTGGCTTTACTTAACTGTTCCCTAATAATTTGCAGACCTTTTTGTAACCGCGAAGTCTGCTGTTGTTTGTTATATTCCAGATAAACTTGTCGAATTGCACCGAGAACTTTTTGTGTCTTTTCTGGATCTCCAGCAGTGTATTCAACTTGAAAGATTTTTGTAGCGACATTATCTTCTTTGCTTCTCAATTGAGTTAAGACTAAAGAAGCTTTAATTTCACCTGTACTGATATCTGGATAATCAGACTGAAGTTTATCAACTGCTTTTTGGATAAGTCCAGAACTCTGCATCAAGTTAAGCTGAGTTGCAGTATCTATGACAATATTAGAGTCAGTAAACTGGCTATCTACCCCTGCTCCTTCTTTCTTACCTTGATAGTTGGATTCTACTAGCAGTTGCATTGAACTTTTATAAGTTGGTTTAGTTTTTAAAGTTACGATGCCTGCTATAGCAATAGAACTAATCAATACTGCTAAAAACCAAGGAAATCTTCGCACAAATACGGCAAACAATTGTCCGTAACTTGGTTCAGTTTCAGAGGCTGGATTTATTTGAGGATTTAGGCTAGTTTGAACCACTTTTATTATCCTTGTCTTCAAGACTTACGCTAAGAGATATCCCGAAGAGTACCTATTTGTTTACGAACCGCCAAGTGCGCTAAGTACGCCAAGGAGGAGAGAAAATCAATAGGTAATCTTATAGTGTCAAGAGATTCCGAAATCAAATGAATATTTGATGCCCGCCACAAGCTTGGTTAATAATTTGCTCAACTTTCCCAAAGAATGCATTCTCTGAAAAGTTTGCTACTGCATGATTACGGATGTGATCGTAATCCCAAGAAATGCCATTGGCTTCTTGTAATGCAATTTGTAGAGAGTCAGGTGTTTGTCTTTTGAAAAAGACTCCTGTTTCACCTGGTATTTGAGTATCTAATACTCCACCTGCTCCATAAGCGATAACTGGTGTGCCGCTAGCATTTGCCTCTACTGGAACTAACCCGTAATCTTCTAAGGCTGCGACAATAATAGACTTGGCTTTGGAAAACAAGTCTTTGCGGGTTCTATCACTTACGTGTCCCAAGAACACAATATTTTGTAATGCTTTAGATTTTAACCGTTCTAGTTCTGGCCCGTCACCTGATATTAATAAGTGCCATCCCAGCCAGTTAAAAGCTTCGACTATTATATCAAGGCGTTTATAGCTAATCATCCGGGCTGAAGCCAGATAATATTCATCTTTTATATCTGAAAAAACAAATTTACTAGTATCAATTGGATAGTTTACCATCATTGCCTTTTTGCCATAAATATTTTCAATACGGCGGGCAACAACACTAGAATTAGCAATGTAAAGGTCAGGTTCCTGTGCATATTTCAGGTCTACCTTTCTCATTACTTGAAATACTTGTTCAATTAAAGGTGCAAAATATCTATAGTCTCCGTACTCTCTTAAATAGGTTGCTGTATCCCATAAGAAACGGGTGACGTTATGGCAAAAACAAATATGGCGGGCATTGGGATTTTTTCGTACTGCTTTGGCGAAGCTGGTACTACTGCTAATAATTAGATCGTAGTCTTGCAGATCCAAAGAGCGAAAGGCAGGAAAGTATAGAGGAGCCATTGACCTGAAATACTTTGCTGCACCAGGGATTTTTTGTAAGAAGGTTGTGTTGACTATGCGATCGCCTAGATCAATAGTTTTTTGAGGATCGTACAGAGATGTGAAAATGTCTGCTTCAGGATAACGCTTACAAAGCAGTTCAAATACACGCTCTGCCCCACCTCGCTGGGTTAAATAATCGTGGACTAGAGCAATTTTCATGAATTTAACCTAAAGTTTCGATCGGGTTTGTTTCAAGGCTCCCCAGCAAGTTATTATCAACAACTTTAGTGTCCCGCAGTATAGCTTCCTATCCTCTTTACGAAATTCTGGCGACAAATATGTTGGTAGGGGCTTCGGAGATCCCCCCAACCCCCCTTAAAAAGGGGGGCTTTTTGTAATTTTTACCCCCTTTTTAAGCTACAGCTACACATCTTGGTAATGAAGCCCAAATTCTGGATTTACCCCCCTTAATCCCCCCTTGTAAAGGGGGGAAATATCCGGTTCTCCCCCTTTACAAGGGGGAGTTAGAGGGGGTCAGAAGGACTTGTGTATACACCGTAGCTTTTTAAGGGGGTCGCCGCAGGCGGGGGGATCTTATCCGTTATAAGGGGCGTACAACTGTATGTCCCTACAGCCAATTCATTTGTCGCAAATATTTTTGGAATCGATATTACCCAACTGCTACCAAGATTTTTTCTGGGGCGAAATAATTGTTTTGCTCAGTTCTTAGTTGGTCGCAGAGTCTGCCTTCAGGTAATTCTACATCCTCATAAGTGAGAACTTGATCCTTATTAATATCCCGTTTCAGGCGACATCCTTCAGCTAAACCAATTGGTAGGAGATTTTGCTGTTGGACGATATTGGAATTCTCACATTGTCCGTAGGTCATGTAGTAACCGATGCCATCTAGGGTTTCTCCAGCTTTCAGGTCGATTTTGGCGGTGGTAACAACATCTACTAACGGGCCTGCTAGCGGAGACATAACGGCATCACCGAAGAGGACAGCACGCGCTACGGACAGGGGAACTTCAAAATGACAGAGGTGATAAGGAGTATAGAAGCTGTAAAGAGGGCCTTCGCCTAATTTGTATAAGTTGAGATAGTGGCGTTGCTTGGGATCGTCGTGAGTGGCAAATACATATACGCCTGGGCCTGGTTTTGCTCCAACTACATAATCGACAATGCCGCCCAGTTCTTTGAGTTGTTCAACATCATATAGCTGGGTCATTTCATCGACAGAACCGTTGAAGTCATACCCTAACATTCCCCGTTTGGCGACTTTCATCCCTGTGGCATTGGCAACGATCGCTTGCTCAAAGGAAATTTTGGTTCCGTCAGCGAAGCTAGCCACCATGTGGGGCTTTTGACCCCAACGTTTAGCAAATCCTTCCTGGGTGGTGGGATTGCGATAGGGGTCTTGGAGTCCTTTAATGTTACCGCACAATAAGGGAGTTAAACCAATGCTTTTTACAAAGCGGTAGAGGTTCATTTGCACCCCTGGCTGATCGCCATCACAGGCGCTGAGAATGACACCTGCTTTGTCAGCATATACTTTCAGGATGGGGCCAATAGTGCCGTCGAGTTCGGCATTCATCATGATCACATGTTTGCAATGAGCGATCGCTTCCATAACGATGTGAGCGCCAAATTCCACTGCACCTGTGACTTCGATTAAGGCATCGATGCCCTCAGCCTGACATAGTAACTTAGCGTCTTCTGTGACTGCATACTTACCGTTTGCGATCGCATCTTCTAATTCGCTGACAGTTGCAACAACTTGAATATCTTCAATTCCTGCTTCCGAATAAGCTTGTTTAGCTGCATCAATCTGACGATTGGAGATAGCAACTAACTCCATCCCTGGCACTGAATTGACAATTTGGTTGGCAATTCCTCGACCCATGAAACCAGCACCAATCATTCCCACTTTGATAGGATTTCCTGCTGCTGCACGGGCTTGTAAGGCGCGATCGATAATAATCATGAACTAAACTCCTTTTTGGAACTGTTGGTTGTGATACAAATTCTCTATAAACTTGCACTTAATGATTTTTTACAGCTAAATATTAAGTACATTTTCATCGGAATTAAGATTAGTGATTGCTAGTAACTGGTTGTTTGCTAGATGATGTGGAAGCAGTCTGTTTTTTCTGGCTGTGATTTTCGATAATTTGCTCTACAACATTTCTGTAAACTTGAGCAAATTTTTCTTTGGTATGATTTGCTCTGGCATATTCCCACGCCTTCAGAGACATCAGCTTTAAGTTTTCAACAGGCAAATTGGAAATACTTCTAACTTTGTCTTTAATTTCTTCAAGGGAAAGGTTATCAAAAATCACACCAAAATCATGAACATCAACACCAGATTCGTAGCTTAAAATGGGAATTAGCCCAGCTTGTAAGCAACTAATTACTGCTCCTGACTGTCCTTCAGAAACAGAAGGATAAACCAGCCCTAGACAGTTATTTGTAACCTCTATAAAGTCAGGGCTACTAACATCAATCCACCCATAAGTGTGAATGTTAGGTGTTTCGTACAGTTCTTTATAGAAAGCTTGCTCAAATTCTTTGTCATTACTTACCGGGCCACAAACTGTTAAATGGTATTCCGGCATTTGGGCAAAGGCATCTAAAACTAAATCTAATCCTTTCAGGACTAAAGCACTACCACCAAACCACAGAAAACGTTTTCTTACCGCTTCAAAATTTTTCTTTTCGGGATAAGGATAAACGCTAGGCGAAGAAATTGGGATACGATACATTGGTTTGTTGGCATACTTGAATGTATCAGTTGTGAAATCGTTACCTAACACAATGGCACAATCGGCATGTTCAATTCCCAGGTTAGGAACCTCAAATCGCTGTGGTTTTAAGGTTACACCTTTGCGCTGTTGTACTTCTAAAAGCCTGTTGCATTCAGCTGCATTGCGAAACACCATATTTGCAATGTCAACATGGAAAATTTTGATGCAATCTTTATTGAGTTTTGGTGCAAGTGCTTCCATCCGATGACGGATATCAATGAAAAATGCGTAGTGCTTTTGCGGAACGAATTTATCATTGTGGAACTGGATAACATCAACGTTATAGCCCAAGTCTAAAAAAGTTTGGGCTATTTGCCAAACTTCCCAGTACCAAGTATGGTCATTAGGCATTGGCTGGCCAGGTTTTAAGAGGAATGGCTCAATCCGATAAGAAAGAAGCACATTCCCCTTAGAAGGTTGTTTTGGTTTTAGAGAAACAACCTGTAAGGTCTTAGCGTAATTAATCCGAGCTTGTACTTTGTTGGAGACAAAAGATATAGTATTAGCGATACGAGATAGAATCTTATTTGACATTTATTTCTACCTAATTTCATTAACTTAATATCTCAAAATTTAATTAGTAATTGATAGTTGTGTCTACATCAATTCTAATTTCTTTCTTTACTTTGCGCTCTTTGCGTCCTACCCTGCGGGTTCGCTGAAAGCGTTCTCGTAAGAGTAGCCGCTCCGCGTCTATGCGGTTCGTTAAAAAATAATTTCACGAACCATTCAATATCCCTAATTTTATTTAGAAGCACCGCCAACAGTCATCATTCTCAACAAAGGCCAACTCAAATCTTTCTCAGAGATTTCAGTCACATCTAGAGGCCAATCAATGGCAAAGAATGGGTCGTCATAGCGTAAACCTCTTTCATAGCCTGGCGTGTAAAATTCACCTACTTGATATACAACTTCAGTTTCATCCGTCAGTGCTTGATAGCCGTGAGCAAACATTTCTGGAACATACAAAGCGCGGCGGTTTTCTGGTGTTAGTTCCACCCCAATGTGTGATAAAAAGCTAGGAGATTCAGGACGCATATCAATAATTACGTCATAGATAGCGCCTTTAGTACAGCGAATTAACTTCGTTTCTGCTGCTGGCAGAATTTGATAGTGCATTCCCCGGATAGTGCCTTTTTTGTAGTTAAAAGACAGGTTGCATTGGGCAACTGTTGGCTTTAATCCGTGTGCTTCAAATTCTTGAGCGCAGAAAGACCGAGCAAAAAAACCACGGTGGTCTGGCTTTTCTTCTAAGTCAATAATGAATGCGTCTTTGAGTTCGGTTGCGGTGAAAATCATTATGATTCCTTTGAGATGAATGTTGTTGCTAACTGCTTAACGAACCACAGAGACGCAGAGGGCACGGAGATATGAGAGTTTGAGAGATATTTTGTGTCAGTCCTAAACCTAAAAATTTGATTTTTCTGGCATTTTTGAATTGACACATAAACCCTTATTTCTACTTTTACGTGAAGCTCATTCTTTTTCCCTGTGTTCTCTGTGCCTCTGCGGTTAATTAAATTTACGTTTTTAATTCGAAACTTTAACTGCATCTGATGCAGACTGTAACTCTATTCTGGGATAAGTATCATCCCAGTATTGAGTGCAGAGGTCTTGCCGTTCAGGAGGATTGGCGGTGTAACAAAAGAATAATGTTGATCGGTCTTCTGTACGAACTGTGCCGTGATGTAAAGCATTTTTCGTATCTACAATAATGACTGTACCTGTTGGACCTGGGCATGATTTCCAAGCTGATTTGGGGATGACTGGTTTTACTTGTTCATCGTCGATACCCATATAGCCTGACTTCCAAAGTTTGTAGTAAAGGCGAAAATAATTCCAACTAAATAAGGAAGTTAGGGAGCGAGGGATGTATTGAAAAGGCCCAGTTTTTTCTTCTACATCATTCAAGTAAATAATGATTTTGATAATCCGTCGGTCTTCTGCATCGCTATGCCATAGTAGCGTCCCAAACTGATATTTGCTCTTGAAATCTTTGCGTAAATGTACACCATGAAAAGCAATTGGAAGACCGATATAATTTTCGATGATGTTGAGTAGCCTTTTCTCTACCCCCCAGGCATAAAATTCTGGTAAACCTGTAACTGTATAAATTTGTGGCAACCTTTCATCTAGATGCTCATTGGTGGGATTTTCCATCTGAAGCAATTGATGGTGAGCAGCTTTGAGCAGTTCGGAGCTAGAGTCGAACCCTAAATCTGCCAAGTTAGTGACGTAAACACCATCTTTTTTGAGAGTCTTAAGGATGTTGCGATCGCTTCCTGCTAATGCTGGCAGATTTTTGCTATGCTTCCAACGAGCTAGGTAATATTCAAAGTCAGATGAGAGTGTAGCTATTTTGCGTTTAATCGCGTCGAACATGGCGCAAATCCTTCTCTTATTGATATATAGTTGTTAGTAATTAGGTCGTTTATGGCTTATAGGTACGTACTTCTTCAGTAGATATTTCGCTTGATTCTGCTAAACCGAATTCTTTAGAAACCATCACATCAAAAGCACATAAGCTGACTAAAGCCAAAAATGGAACTACTGTTTTGATGGCGGACATCGGCCATCTTCTTAAAGCACCCAAGAAAACTTTTAAGTTAACTTCTTTACCGTTCTGCAAAAGCATCCGTCTACAAAATTGTTTAGAATATCCACTTTGCTCTAATTTCAAAATCACTTCAGGAATATGTTTGTATTGCATTAACAGTGCTGATTTTGGTTCTTTCTGCCAATAACTCACACCAACAATACATTCTAAATAAGTCTCTTTAGTGACAATGACACTACCATTAGCAGCACAATATCCGGCTAAATATGCTAAAGATATCCAGTTATTCTCAGCATCTTGCCAATCTTGTAGAGCGCGTTTTACTAAGTCAGTGCGATAGACTGTAGCGGTCAGAAAAATGACTGCACCGACACTTTTTGAAAAACAATGTTCAAATATGGCTTTACCATCACCCTTACCATCTTCACTATCAACATCAAACCAGCGATTACCAACTATTTTTGGTGGATGAACTGGTTCACCAGTAATTTGGTTACGACCGGAAAAATTGAGGAATAATAATGATAAATCTTCGTGTTGTCTGAGTTTGCTAATCACATAAGCAATTGCTCTATCTTGAATTGGGTCATCATCACCGATTGTCCAAACATATTTTGTTGTTGTAGACTTTAGGCAATACATAATATTTTTAACTACGCCTAAATTCTTTAAATTCTTATTTGATTTAAATGTAATATTGTTAAGTGTCGCTTGCCATTTTTGGATCACCTCCTGAGTATTATCTGTTGAATAATTATCGGATACTAAAATCTCACACTCATCTTCAAAACCTTTGATAGCTTGAGCCAACCATGTTAGCTGTTTATCAAGTAGACTGGCACGATTATAAGTAGGTATGGCAATAGTCAGGAGTTTATTCATATTAAGCTTAAATCTATAGTTAGGAGGCTACTAACAACAGCTTGTTTATTAACAAGCTGCTTTTAATTTGTTTTTTTGATATTTAGCAACAAAAGCTTTATGAAACTACGCCTTTTAATTACTTTTTACCTCTTCTCTATGCTCATATTGAAAACAATAAAATAGTAATAAAAGGCGCTTTTTGGGTTATATTTAGTAATTACGACGCTATTAAAAGCCTATCCGGAATAGGACACGGATAAATTTTTACTTCAGGAATTGGTACAACAAACTGTCCGCCCCACTCGCCAATAAATGCCATTTGCTCCATAATTTCCTCTTTGAGATTCCAAGGTAAAATTAGGACATAATCTGGTTTAGTTTCGCGGATTTTGTCTGGTTCAAAGATGGGAATATGAGTCCCAGGCAAAAATAAGTCTTGTTTGTAAGGGTTGCAATCGACTGTGTAATCGATAAAATCTTTCCCAATTCCACAGTAATTAAGCAATGTATTGCCTTTGGCTGGTGCGCCATAACCAACAATTGATTTACCTTCTGCTTTTGCACTCAGAAGGAAATTTAATAGCTTATGCTTTGTTTGTTTGACTTTTTCACCAAATGTAATATAAGTCTCTATCCGGTGCAGCCCAGCAGCAATTTCTTTTGCTTTTAGATGGCTAACTCGGTCACTGATGTTAGGACTATCAGCATCGTTATGTTTGGCATAAATTCTTAGTGAACCGCCATGAGTTGATAATTCTTCCACATCAAAAAGTTGCAAATTGTGTGCTGCAAAAATCTTTTCGATAGTCAGAAATGAGAAGTAAGAAAAATGCTCGTGATAAATAGTATCAAATTGGTTTTGTTGAATCAATTGCAAAATGTGAGGAAACTCCATCGTCAAAATACCATTCGGTTTGAGGATGAGTTTCATTCCAGCTATGAAATCATTTAAATCTGGTACATGAGCTAAAACATTATTGCCTATCAAAAGATCGGCTAGTTTTCCTTGTATCACAAGTTCTTTGGCAGTCTCAACCCCAAAAAACTTGTTGATACTAGGAATACCTCTATCTTGAGCTATCTTAGCTATATTTGCGGCTGGTTCTATTCCTAAAACTGGGATTCCCTTTTCTACAAAATATTGCAGTAGATAGCCATCGTTGCTGGCAATCTCAACAACTTGATTATGATGATTAAAACCAAATTTCTCTACAATCATATCGGTGTAAGCTTTGACGTGTTTTAGCCAACTTACTGAGTAAGAAGAAAAGTAAGCATAATCGCTAAAAATATGATCGGGAGTTTCAAATTGTTCTAATTGAACTAAAAGGGTTTCTTCAGACACATAAGCATGGAGTGGATAAAATTTTTCGGCAAGATTTAGCTGTTCTGCTGTCAGATAAGCATTGGCTAAAGGTGACATTCCTAAATCAATAAAGGTTTGGTGCAGAGGTTGACCACTAAAACGACATTTTGCGTTCGCCATAAATTTCAACTCACTGATTACAAATAATTTGATGGATGAAATAAGTCCGAACCAAATATTGTTGATTCGGAAACTTAGATTATTTCTTCTTTGCTGATAGGCAACTCTATCTACTTTTTATTCCAGAAGAAATCTTTGTCAATTTGCTCGGTGCGGATTAGATACTCTAGCTGTTTTAAGCGAGTAAATCCTCTAAACAAGAAAGTGTCTTCAGCCATATCTATTTGGCTAAATAAATCAAATAGCTGCTGGGCACCAAGTCGGGCATTCCAATCACATTTAAATCCGGGGAGAATTGTGTTGATTTTCTCGAAGGATACCCGATAGCTGCGGTTATCTGAGCCGTTGTCACCAAAGGACAATTTACAATCTGGGAAAATATCAGCAATAATTTCTGCAATTTCTTTGACACGATAGTTGTTCGCTGTATCTCCGACGTTAAAGATTTGGTTATGTACAATGTCCCGTGGTGCTTCTAAAGCACAGACTATTGCTTTGCAAATATCCAGTGCGTGGACTAATGGTCGCCAAGGTGTACCATCACTGGTCATTTTGATTTGTTTGCTAGTCCATGCCAACCCAGCTAAGTTGTTTAAAACAATATCAAAGCGCATTCTGGGAGAAGCACCAAAGGCTGTGGCATTCCGCATAAAGGTGGGAGAGAAGTCATCGTCAGCTAGTGGTGTGACATCCCGTTCTACCAAAGTTTTGCACTCTGCGTAGGCTGTTTGAGGATTAATTGGGGATTCTTCTGTAACATCACCTGCGGTAGCAACACCGTAGACACTGCACGAAGACATATATACAAAACGACGCACACCCATAGCTTTAGCTAGGCTAGCGAGACGAACTGAACCTACATGATTAATTTCGTAGGTAATATTGGGTGCTAATTGTCCGGCTGGGTCGTTGGAGAGTTCCGCCATATGAACTATTGCTTCAACGCCTTCCAAATCATCGGGGGTGATGTTGCGGATATCTTTGTTAAGGGTTTTGGGTGTTACCCCATTAGCGTTGTATAGCCAACCAACTTTATAGAAGCCGGTATCTAGACCGATAACTTCATGTCCACGTTCAATTAACAGAGGCGGTAATAATGAACCTAGATAGCCTTCTGTTCCAGTTACTAATATTTTCATTGTGGTTAACGCCTTTGTATTGATGAGTTAAATTTTTCGTTTAGTAGGGATGCACAGATGTGCGTCCTAAAGGGTGTTGCATCCAAGAGGGAACCGCTATATTTTTCGTTTGTATGCAATAATTTGACCTCTCTCCAAACCTCTCTCCTCTTAGGAGAGAGGCTTTGAATCTTGCTCTTGAATCTTGCTCCCATTCCCTTGTAGGGAAGGGATTGGGGGTTAGGTCATATAACTCGGCTAACAGTCATTACATAGTTTGCCGACTTACCTATTGGGTAACTGCACTTTATAGCGGTTCTTAATTGATGCACTACACTTTTTTCTTGTGAGATAGGTATCTTACCCGTCTCTTATATTTCCAGGCTGGAAAAGATGCCCACTATACAAGATTCATCCTTTTATTCAGCAGCCCGGAAGTAATAACAATGTTATCTATGCAGTTACTACATTATTTAGATGCGATGGTTGGGGAATTTCTGCTACAAGCGCTTTGCCGATTTCTAGAGAAGATGTGGCAGCTGGAGAAGGAGCATTGCAAACATGGATGGAGTTTTGACCGGAAACAATCAAAAAGTCGTCTACAAGTTTGCCGTCGTTCATTAAGGCTTGAGCGCGAACTCCTGCGTGGGTGGGAACTAAGTCTTCTGCTTGGACTTCGGGAATTAGTTTTTGCAAACTTCTGGTGAAGGCTGCTTTACTAAAGGAACGAATGATTTCTTGGATGCCTTCATCAGCGTGTTTTGCTGCCAATTTCCAGAAACCTGGATAGGTGACGACTTCAAGAAAATCTCGTAAGTCAAAGTCGGTTTTTTTGTAACCTTCGCGTTTGAGTGACAAAACTGCGTTTGGCCCTGCATGAACGCTACCATCAATCATCCGGGTAAAGTGGACACCCAGGAAGGGAAAATCGGGATTGGGAACTGGGTAAATTAGTGTCTTGACGAGATAGCGTTTTTCTGGGGTGAGTTCGTAGTATTCTCCCCGGAATGGGACGATTTTGGCTTGGGGTTCAACTTTACCTAATTTGGCGGTGCGATCGCTATGCAATCCCGTACAATTAATTACAAAGCGGGTTGCAAAGTTACCTTTGTTTGTTTCTAGTACCTGATTTTTACCACTTGGGGAGATTTTCAGAACTTTTGTATTGAGATGCAAATCTCCACCCTGTTGTTGAATTAGCTGGGCATATTTCAAACAAACTTGCTTGTAATTAACAATCCCAGTTGAGAATACCCGAAGCCCACCTACGCATTTTACGTGAGGTTCAATTTCCCTGACTTCTTCGGGGCTGATTCTCTTAACTTCTATACCATTGTCTAAGCCGCGTTGGTAGAGATTTTCTAGACGTGGTAGTTCTTGTTCTTCTGTTGCAACAATGACTTTACCACAAACTTCATGTTCTATTCCATGCTCTTGGCAAAACTCTACCATAGAGCGAGAACCATCACGACAAAATTTAGCTTTGAAACTCCCTGGCTTGTAGTAAATACCAGAATGAATTACCCCGCTATTATTGCCGGTTTGGTGAAATGCCCATTGACTCTCTTTTTCTAGTACTAAAATACGCGCATTGGGATAGCGTTTTCCTAAAGCCAATGCTGTAGAGAGTCCAACTATTCCCCCACCTATAATCGCAAAATCATACATTAGTATTATCGCACTTAAAATTTCAGTAAATTTATTTGTCATTAGTCATTAGTCATTAGTCATTTAACTTCTGACTCCTGACTCCTGACTTTTGACTTTCTTTCTACCATGCCTTCCAAGGAGCCTGATTGTTTTTCCATAGCCCCTCTAGATAGTTTTTATCGCGTAAAGTATCCATCGGTTGCCAAAAACCATCATGTTTAAAAGCAGATAGTTGTTCCATATCAGCTAGCTTTTCTAATGGCTCTTGCTCCCATACTGTAGAGTCATCAGCAATCAAATTGATTACTTCTGGTTCTAACACAAAATAACCGCCATTAATCCAAGCTCCATCACCTTCGGGTTTTTCCCGAAAGCTGGTAATTTTAGTTTGCTCATAGCCCAAGGAAATGGCTCCAAAACGCCCGGCTGGTTGAACCGCTGTGAGGGTTCCTAATGTATTTTGTTCTTTGTGAAACTTCACTAGCTCGGTGATATTAATATTACTTACACCATCACCATAAGTAAAGCAAAAGGTATTATTACCAAGATGTTCCCTGATTCGCTTTAAGCGTCCACCTGTCATGGTATTATCACCCGTATTGACTAAGGTAACACGCCAGGGTTCTGCATAACCAGAATGCACGTTCATCTGGTTAAATCGCATATCAAAGGTAACATCTGACATGTGTAAGAAGTAGTTAGCAAAATACTCCTTAATTATGTAACCTTTGTAACCGCAACAAATGATGAAGTCATTAATGCCGTGGGCGGAGTAAGTCTTCATTATGTGCCAGAGAATTGGCTTACCACCAATCTCAACCATCGGCTTGGGTCTGATACTAGTTTCTTCACTGAGGCGTGTACCAAGCCCTCCAGCCAAAATCACCGCTTTCATGCAATTACCTCGGAGATTTGTAGGGATATTATTTTATTTGACTTTTCGACATGAAGAGGATGCACTTAGATAGAGAAAAATTGATTTCTGATTTGTTTTTCTCCGTCAACAATCTAACTGTAATTTCCCCCGAAATTATAAAGGAAAGATAAATTAACATCTTTTCTATATAAAAGCTCTATGAATATCTAAAAACATGAGAATAAATTACTTAATTAAATAAAAATGTTACCAAATAAATAACTAGGGCTAGCTGATGCTAACCCTAGTTAGGCTTGATTTCTCCAATCAAAACCGATAATATGGTAGTAAAAAAACTTACTTGTTTTTAGTTAGTTTTTTCTAAATTACTTGAGCTTTGAAATAAAGGATCGCATTTGCGTTCTACGACTACGCATAAGTTACTGAGTGCTTGCTGATAATTATCCATATCATCTTGCTCAAGAAACATTTTGGCAGATGCCTCTACATCTTCGATAGCTTTCGCCTGATTTTTGTTAGATTCACTACCACCATATTGTGCCAGTTCATAACGAACCATACCTCGTTTGAGATATACTTTGGCTAGTTTAGGGCTGATAGTTAATGCTTGGTTAAAGTCAGCGATCGCTTGATTGTATTCTTGTTCATAATTGCTGCTATATTGAGCAATTTGATAATAGACAACACCTCGCTGAAAATAAGCTTCTGCTTTCGATACATTACGTTTTATGACTTGAGTGAAATCTGCGATCGCTCTTTTGTAAGCTTGTTGAGATTCACCGCTATATTTAGCCATTTGGGTGCGGACAATCCCCCGTCTGATATAAGCTTCAATTTCGTTCTTATCCAGACCGATAGCTCGATTATAGTCTGCGATCGCTAGGTTATACTCTGCATCAGGATCGTTGCTATATTCGGCGAGCATATAGCGGGCATTACCCCGATTCACAAGGGCTTTGGTTTGATTGGGATTGATTTTAAGAGCTTGGCTATAATCTGTAACTGCTCCTTCGTAGTCTTTGAGGTTATAGCGGGCATTGCCCCGATTTACAATTGCTGTGGTATGTGTTGGTTGTTGTTCAATTGCTGCGGTTAAGCTGGCAATTGCTTTTTCGTAATCTCGGTCTTTGTAAGCAGTTTGACTCTGCTGATAGTAATCAGCGAAGCTGAGTTTGTTAATTGTCTGACGAGACTTTAATGTTTGTTGAGTGTAAGCATTTTGGGAAACCAACGGCTGAGTAAATTTAATCATTACGTCGGCATAACCCAATAAACCGAAACCCAGTAAACAACAAAGAACCGGGTACAATTTTGACTTCTTGGAACGTTTATAAGATGAACCGCTTGGGGTAATTACTGGCTGCCAATAATTACCTAAGTGCGGTGACATACTGCGCTGGGGAAAATGCGGTGTCTGGGTGTAGCGCTTTTTCGCTTTGATTCGCGGTTGGAGATGTTCTCTCGCTTCTATAGCCCGATGTGATGGGAAGGGGTCGCGTCCGCCTAATCGCACGGTACGTTCACACCACGGACAGCTACGCATGTGGTTGTTGTAGCGATGCTGGGGATTTGTGGTGCAGGTAATTAAAGAATCTTCGGCTTCAGCGATGGCTGTGAGCCAAGTCTGGGCATTGGGACGCAGCTGTGGGTTGTTGTGACCATCTTCAAAACAACGGACAAATAGTTCTTGTAGGCTGGGATGAAGAATTTCCCAAGGGGGTGCAATGGGGGTAGGTAGATAGGGTACGTACCGCTTTTGGCTATAAGTGAAATGCCCTGATGCAATGCGGGCTTCGTAGGGCGGTGGCTCAATAGAGCCTTGAAAAATCCCCGAAAATGGGTGAGTGCCTTCCATCAAGAGTTGGAATACCAGCACTGCTAACCCAAATAAATCGTGAGAAATTTCGCGATCGTGTTGGGCAAAAGTTTTATTCTGTAGTTCTGGTGGCGTAAACTCTGGTTTTCCGACTGGGCAGCGATAAACAACATTGCTGTTGGGGTCGAGTACTTGGAAAGAGTCTGTGTCTATCAAAGTCACCAGTGCGGTGTCACTGACGAGGATATTTGACTCGTTCACATCACCAATGCAATATCCACTAGCGTGCAAAGCGGCAAAAGCTGCCGCCAAGTTACGAGCCGTGCGGAGCAGGTACTGATAGTTGAATAGGGGACAGTGTTGACGACGGGTTCTGGGGTTGTAGAAGTCGATGATTGGACGCATCCCCTGAATCCGTGGCATCAAAAAGCCCAAGATGCTATTTTTGCCATCTGGTGTCCGCAATAAATCCTCTGGCCAAGCGATAGAGATATGACCCAAACTAGCTGTAGGGTTTTCTGGCGGGTTGGCAAGCATCGCCTGTAATTTGTCAGCATGGGCTGTAGTTGGCTTGTGGTAAATCTTCGCCACCAAGTCATTATCAGATGGCACTGCATAAACACAAGCTTCACCGCCACGCCCCAAACTGACATTGAGGCTGAGGATTTCTTTTCTAGGGGAACAACGTAGTACCTGCATAATGAAATTACCGCTAACGGAAGTTATTTAAGATGTGAAACCTGTAAATTGATTGCTCATGAGTCGTTGAATGCAGCTATAATGAGTGTCAAATCATCATCAGTGCGTTGTGTAATTCGGTCTGAGCGTAAAAACTTTACTAACTGCTCCTTCGCTTCTGTCTTATCTTCGGTATTAGCTACAAATTCAAACAGTGGAAAAAAGAATGGTTTGTGAGGTTCTCCAACAACCATATTCAAAGCCAGCATTTGTAGTCCGTCGGTGATGATACCAACATTAACTATGTCAGTGCGCCATAATCTCATCTGCGCTGTGTCTAAGGCCGTAGGAGAAGTTAAAAAAGTGGTTTCGTTGATGTACTCGCCGCTATCAGGTATAGTTAGAGCGAGGAGATTGCCCGTGCTATCTTTTGCCACTGCCAAACCATCACCTATTTGCACTACAGCTACAACTTCTGGTGTGGCAACCATCATAATTAAGGTAGTTGCTAAGTCTTGAGGCTGTTTGTCACAAGTAGCCGCTTCAGCCTCCACAGCTTTTTTGGCAGCTAGTATGGCATCATTTAAGAGCGATCGCACAAACGTATCATCACTCAAAACTTTTTGGGTGATTCCTCTGCTAGAAATGCTTTCTATTGCTGTCTCCACAGCAATCATCGCTCCCACTTTCCCAAGGCTAGCAGAACCCGCGCCATCTGCTGCGGCTGCCACCAAAACATTATCGGACAATATTTGCCAGTGATGAGCATCCTGACATAACTGCTTGTTTTTTAAGTGACTTGTACCACATACCGACGCAGCCACAATCCGCCATTGAGCAATCTGTTTTGATATTTTCATAGATTTTTTTTCAACAGCTCGCTGTGTCAACATCAAGCTGCGATTTTTAATTAAACAGTCCCCCAACCAATCGGCGGTAGTGCTACCTGTTCGTCTACCTGCGAATGAGAAACAGCTGACATACTAGTTGATAGCCAGACAAACATCTCGATGAAATTTAGTCCTTTGAGTTTGAGGGGAGTACGTACAGTTATTTGATTTAAACGCGTCATATTCGCATTTTCTACACCCACCGTAAAGAATGCTACACGCTTGTTCGCCTCGTCTCCCTGTAAGCGCACAGATGCTTGCTCCACTACATTCTCTAACTCACCTTGGGGTTCTCCATCGGTAATCATGAATACCCAAGGACGATAGTAAGCAATCCCATTGGTACGATACTGAGATTTCCGCTCTTGAATTATATCCAAAGCTTTATGAATGCCTGCACCCATTGTAGTCAAGCCCTGTGCCGTTAAAATGGGCGGATTAAATTGATCGGCAGTCACAAAGTCTTGTACTACATTGACATTACTATCAAAAGTGACGATCGCCACTTCCACCCGTCTTGCGGCTAAGGAATTTTTGACTAATTCATCCTTTAGACTGAGCAAACCCTGATTTAAAGCCTCAATCGGATCTCCTTGCATCGAACCAGATGTATCTAGTAAAAGTACACAAGGACAACGAGGTTCTGGGTTCTCAGCAAATTCTACTACTTCATCAAGTCTTAATGTATCATGCATAACTTTTTGTGTTATGTTAAAGTTCAAAGCTTTATTTCCTTTTTGTCCGAGTATATAATTTCAGCCGTCGAGGTCACTACAGAATATAGTATCTAGTGGTAGATGCTCTAATCTTTATTAAACAAATTATTTTCATGAAGTTCTCAATATATTTTTTAAGAAAAACTTGAGTACAGCTTAGTTTAGCAAAAAAGAGTTTATCAAAACCCAGTGTTACCTGTTGTAATGTATCTACCAAAAATTTATATCCATTAAACCTACAGTACAATAAATACGTAAACTTTCCCAGATAAGTTTTTAAAGATTTTATGTAGAAGAATTTTTCCTTTACAGAAAAATTATTAATCATAATTAATATCTTTAGCTCCAGAAGTATACCAGCGTAACTGCTTTAACGTGGAATCAAATTTGCATGATTTTTGTGAGTAGGCATAAATAAACGTCATTACTAAGGTCTTAAGGTAAGAGTTGTCAGGAGTTGGTAAAATCCAGAATTAACCAATATTTACTGATAGGCTAGCTATGATAAATGTTTCTCTTTATTCATACCTACTTGTGGTTTGAGACAAATTAAGTAAAAGTACCAAATGTAACAAATAAGTTATAAAACTTATAATTTTTAAAATATATACATATTTTAAAAGGAATAACTTGTCCGTAGATAAATATTACAAAGAAGAGAAGACTTCATCGTTGATATTTTCAATCTACAAATGTTCAGTTGTTGATTCCGCAAGAAACTTGAAAAATATGAATAACTCAGGCGCATTCACCAAACTACGTCCTCTAAGTTTGTTAAGACAGTTATCCAATTGCTTTGATAGTACTTGTTTACAAGCATTAAGTAACTCAGTTCGTTGGTCAATTTACTTAGAACAGGGTAAAATAACTTACGCGACTCATTCAGTAGAACCTTTTGATCGACTAGAACGCCATTTGCGCCGCCTCAGCCACCAAATTCCCCTGCTTACTAGCGAGGTGCGGGTTCAAGTCCGTCTGATGTTTGAACCTGACTCACACAATCAGTTACTCGAATATGACAGCAATTCCAGAAGCCACCCTCCTGAATATCAGGCGATATCCTGGCTTGTTAGTCAACAACATCTACATTCTACACAAGCAGTAGTGCTGATTCAAGAATTAGTTAAAGAAGTGGTTGAATCATTTTTGCTTATTAAAGAAGGTACTTATGAATTAACAGAACCACTTGAGAGAATGCCAAGAATTTGTAGGCTAGATGTAGAAAAGATTCTAGAACGTTGTCAAGGAAGATTACAGAATTGGCAAGCTTTTGTTCCGCAAATCTCTTCTCCATATCAACGTCCATATCTGTTGATTAACAGCAAAATTGAGGAAAAAGATTTACCAAAACTTCAGCCAGATTTGATTAATTGGATGAAGGGTTTCAGCTTGTGTCATCTGGCAACAATTTTGAATCAAGATGAAATTCAATTAGCCCGCAATTTATACCCTTACATACTTAATGGTGCGATTATCTTACATGAACCCGATCCACCATTTGATAAGTTACCAAAGCTATTTGAAGAGCAATCGCTTTTCTCAAAATTAATTCCAGAGATAGAGAACACCACAAAAGAGCTAAATAGCAGCATCAACTCTTACCCTGATATTGCTGAAGAGAATATATCTCCTGTTCCACGATTACCACAGATTTCTCTTCCTCCCCAAGAAAAATTTCAGGAACCAACAATATCAAATAACATAAATCCTGCTTCCCAAAAAGTAACAGCTGCTACTGTAACGGCACAAAAAGTCCACAAAATCGTTTCTGTAGATGATAGCCCCACAATTCTCAAAGAAATTAGTCGTTTCTTAGAAAATGAAAATTTTTCTGTAGTGACTATTAACGATCCAGTAAAAGCCGTTTTATCAATTATAAGGCACAAACCAGACTTAATTTTGTTGGATTTAAATATGCTAGGAATAGATGGTTATGAGTTGTGCCGGATTATACGAAATAATTCGATATTTCAAAAGACTCCCATTATTTTTGTGACTGGGAATAAAGGAATTGTGGATAAAGTAAAAGCTAAATTGGTTGGGGCATCTGGATATCTGACTAAACCATTTACTCGCGCAGAATTACTTAAAATAGTCTTCATGCATTTGACTTAAATTAACCACAAAATCTAATAATGGTGAGCTAGTAAGGATAAATATGGCTACAGTTTTGGTTGTTGAAGATACTCCTTCTCAATTGGAATTAATCAATAGTTTTTTAAGAGACAGTGGATACACGGTGATTAAAGCTTATGATGCCAAAGATGGGATAAGCAAAGCAATCAATCATCATTTGGATGCAATTATTACTGATGTGGTAATGCCAGAAATTAGCGGTTTTGAATTCTGCCGTCAATTAAAAAAAATCCAGTGACTCAAAAAGTACCAATTATTATTTGTAGTTCTAAAAATCAGCCGATTGACCGGATTTGGGGAATGCGACAAGGTGCAAATGTTTATTTAACTAAGCCTTTTACTAAACAGCAACTACTAAATGCACTCAAATCTCTTGTAGAGTGAGAGAGGTAATTCATAATACTCTCAAAAAATGAGAAGCAAGCTACGTAATTCGTAAGTAGAAGAATTTGCAGATGGCTACTAATCTAGAAATAGACTAAAACTTTATTAAAGAAGCTCTCGAACTTGCTGGTCATCTAACTAAGGACGCTGTTATTGAAGAGACATTACGAGAGTATGTGCAGCATCAAAAGAAACTGAAAAGTTGGGAGCTAGTTGGTACGATTGAATACGAACACTACTACTCTTTGCGTTCAGGTTTTGTACCTACTTAGATCAATTGTTTGTAGTAGCTTACTTACTCGCACACATAAATCGTAGAAAGCCTTTAACTGTTCAATTGTGGGTTCCATTTTTATGTTTTACACTCTCCGGTCTAAGTAAGCCGTGGGAAAAATTTATAAGTATGTAACAAAAAATTAAGCAGAAGAATTGGAGTTAAATCTTATACGCTGTGTACTATATTTTCCCTTCTCTG
>NZ_JACJSH010000033.1:0-84638 GCF_014698055.1 Nostoc sp. FACHB-133 | reverse complement strand
TGTTAATACTGCTTAAAAAGTATAAATAAATTTATACTACTGGGAAAATGATTTAGTGATCGCTTGTTTTTTACTGGATCTGACGAAACCGCATAGCTCCCCATAGCAAGTAACTAGGGGCAAGTTACCGTAATCTTTCACTACAATAATTGCGGGACGGTCTGCTGCTTCTCTGAGTCGATGTTGTAACATCACCAAAGTGTTTTCGATGTCTTCATGGATATTTATCCGTTTCATCTCTGCTTCATCATGCCGAGAAAAGTGTTGTAGCGCCACGACAATTTCCCGAATGCGATCGGAGCCTCTATACATTGCACCTATGAGGTTTTGTAGATCGTTAATCACAAAATTCAGGTCTACATCTTGGGATATTTGCTGAATTTTTGGCGTGGGTTTAGGATATTCTTGTTGATAAACTTCAATTAGATTTACTAGGTCTTGCACATATTGACCAGCATATTGGAGATTACCATAAATAAAACTGATGGGATTGTTAATTTCATGAGCCAGCCCAGCCACTAGCTGCCCCAGCGCCACCATCTTTTCGTTCTGAATCTGTTGAACTTGAGCGGATTTTAAGTTGTCAAGAGCCTCTTGCAATAAAAAGTTTTTTTCTTGCAGTCTAACTTGGAGCAAACGTAAATTAATCTGATTTTCAATTCGCAACACAACCTCTGCCCCATGAAAAGGTTTGGCAATATAATCTACACCACCCACATCAAAAGCTTTTACTTTATCCACAACATCATCCAGGGCGCTGATAAAAATTACTGGGACTTCACAAGTTTTATCATCAGCCTTCAGTTGTTGACAAACTTCATAGCCATCCATCCCTGGCATGTTGATATCCAGCAAAATCACATCTGGCAAAACCATTTGACATGCAGTTAGTGCCATTTTACCGTTTAAAGCTTTGCGAACTTCAAAACCTTGTGCAGTCAACATTGCCGATAAAAGCCTCAAATTATCTGGGGTATCATCGACCACCAAAATATTTTTTTTATGATGGTTAGTTTGATTGAAATGCATTATGTATTAAAAGCTATGCTTGTAATGATTGAGGATAGTAAATGCTTATTTAAAAGCATCCTGATTTTTTTGCTCAATTTCACCAAAATACTTACTATTTATAGTTTAACTCCCCCAGTGGCTAGAGAGTTTTATAAACTACCAAAGCTATTGGCCAATTATGAGCTTGACGAATCTGATAGCCTGCTTATAGCAACTTATCTAGATAGCCGACACAGATAATCTAGCCAAACGCCAACAATTAAATTTTTTCCAAATACTTAGTGGATAGCTACCATTGGGGTGATGCGGCAAGCAACTTAACAACCAATTGTTCTTCTATGGGTTCAGAAAACAGAAATCCTTGAGCAAAATTACAATTTAGACTTCTCAACTGGGCTAACTGTTCTTCTGTTTCGACACCTTCAGCGATCGCACTCATACCCATTGAATTGGCAATGCCAATCATTGCTGGTACTAACCCCATATTTTCTTTGTTATCCTGCATACGTTTGACAAAAGATTTATCAATTTTGAGGGCATTTAAAGGAAAGCTGTGCAGGTAACTTAAAGAGGAATATCCTGTACCAAAGTCATCCATAATTAACTTGATATTTCGCTGTTTTAGTTGTTGAAAAATTATCTTAATTGCATTAGTATTTTCCATAATTACACTTTCTGTTATTTCTAATTCTAAATATGTAGGATTTATTTTAGTTTCATAAATAATTCTGTCAATTTGTTCTACAAAATTGGGTTGTAAAAATAACCTAGCACTCAAATTGACACTAATAGTTAGAGGTTCTGGTGTCACTGGCTGATGTTGCCAGATGCTTAGTTGATTACAAGCTGACTGTAATACCCAAGTATTGATGGCATTAATTAAACCTGTTTCTTCTGCTACAGGAATAAATTCTGTAGGAGAAACTAGACCACGAATTGGATGTTGCCAGCGCACCAAGGCTTCAAATCCAGAAATTCTACCTGTAATTAGAGAAACAATTGGCTGATAATAAACGAGGAATTCTTGCCTTTCAACAGCCCTTCGTAGGTCATTTTCTAACTCTAAAAGCTGAATTGCTTCTTGATGCATCGCTGGATTAAAAACATGATATTTGGCTCTTCCTTGAGCCTTAGCCCGATACATTGCCGTATCAGCATCCCGCAGCAAATACTCTGGACGATCATAATCTTTATTGCCCCAACTAATGCCAATACTGGCGTTCATAAAGACTTCATATCTTGATAGTTTAAAAGCAAGTGATAGCTGTTTTAGAATCCTATCGGCAACTTGGATTGCTATATTAATATCCGTAATATTTTCTAAGAGAATTCCAAATTCATCACCACCCAATCGGGCTAGAGTATCAATAGGTATGAGACACGCTTGCAGGCGACGAGCGATAGAAATCAGCAATTCATCTCCTACCAAATGACCAAGGGAATCATTGACAACTTTGAAGCGATCGCAGTCTAAAAAAAGTACTGCAAACTGATAACTAGATTCTTGTTTTGCTCGATTGAGAGCATTGTCTAGTCGCCTCATAAACAACACTCGGTTTGGTAATCCAGTCAGCGAATCATGCAGCGCTATATCTAATAGTTTACTTTGCAACTTCTGGCGGGAATTGATTTCTTTTTGAAGTTTTTGGAGAGCTTTTTCTAACTCCTCAGTTCGTTGTGTTACCCGATGCTCCAATTCTACATTTAGTTTCAATATTTCTAATCGCGCTGACCTCAATGCCAGTTGATTTTTCACGCGCACTAAAACTTCTTGAAACTCAAAAGGTTTAGTGATGTAGTCTACACCACCTACCTTAAAGGCTTTAACTTTGTCAAAAACATCATCTAAAGCGCTAATAAAAATTACCGGAATATCGGCTGTTAGCTCCCAAGCTTTAAATGCCTGACAAATTTCATAACCATCTACTTCTGGCATCATAATATCGAGCAAAATCAGATCCGGCAATACTGTTTGAGTTGCTGTCAGTGCCATTTGCCAGTTCAAGGCTTTACGAACGTTATACCCTTCCCTTGTCAATATTGAGGATAAAACCCGCAGGTTGTCCGCCATATCGTCAACGATCAAAATATCTTTTTTATTAGGGTCTAAATGCTCGTAATTCATTCTACGTTTGTTCTAGTCAATTCCATAATTTTCTCAAACTGGTAGTTATTTGCTAAATCCCTAAGAACTTGCGATACCTGAACATTATCTAAGGGAATTTGCTTGATTAACTCTAAAATCAATTCATCACTACAGCTGGCTGCGGCATAGTGGATCTTTTGAAGCCACTCAGGTGACATTTGTGATAAATGACTCAGGAGTTCAGCAAAACTAACAAATATCTGTGTAGCTTGCTCGGCAACTGCTGTATTTGGGTTTTCTACTTGATTGGTATACTTTACACCCAGATGTTGGCTCAGTTTTTCCAATAATACTTCCTGTGTGAATGGCTTGCGAATAAAATCATCGCAGCCAATAGATAAAATCTTCTGGCGTTCTTCCTCAAAGGCGCTAGCAGTTAGGGCAATAACGATTGTGTGTTTATTCAAACAACCCTGCCCTGTTTCCAGGAAGTCAAAACAGGGAGCTAGGGCTTTTGGCGATCGCAAAATGGCCGCACCAGCAGCATCAAGATTGTGTTTCATAACACCAGCTACTTCTGATGTGGGAGAGGCTTTGTATATAGTTTTGAGAACTTCACAATCACCTGAATCGGTTAACCCTCCGTTAAGATAATGGCTCCCGGATGATGTCAGTTGTTTAAATTTTGGCAACCTCCGCAATCTATTGGCTGTCCCATACCCTACTTGTTTACCTTTAATTATTCTTGTAGCTTCGTAGCCGTCCATGATCGGCATTCGCATATCCATAAAAATCAAGTTTGGGTGCCAAGATTCCCAATTACTAACTGCTTCCACACCATCTGTAGCTTCCCTGACTTGAAAGCCCAAAGATGTCAGAATTTTAACTAGCAGCAGACGGCTTTCTTTGGCATCATCAACTACTAAGATGCGGTATGCTTTTTCAGTCGGCGCTAAAGATAGAATTGGAGATTTAATTTGGTTTATCGGCATTTCTCTAGGACAAGCTAAAGCAATTTGAATATCAAAGGCAAATGTACTACCTATACCAGGAGTACTGCTGACTGTAATATCTCCCCCCATCAGTTGCACGTATTTACGGCTAATTGCTAAACCTAGTCCTGTTCCCTGTTGAGATTTTCTACCGATTTCGGTTTGCTCAAAAGCCTCAAATAGCAAGCTAATTTCTTGTGGAGTAATACCGCAACCAGTGTCTTCTACCTCGAAGAAGAGGCGAGGGTTACAAGAAAGATTTTCCTCTTCCTGCTCCCATCTCAGCCTTAGAGTTACTCTGCCAATATCAGTAAATTTGATGGCATTCCCCAAGAGGTTGAGCAAGACTTGAAATAATTTATTTTCATCGGTTTCTATGTACTGAGGAATGTCGTGTGCATACTCAAATACTATTTGTAAGCCCTTCGATGCAGCACGCAAATACAGCATCTCTTCTAAGTTATTCAATAGATGAATTAAGTCAAAGCTACTGCGATTTAATGTGATCCTCCCAGCTTCGATTTTAGACATTTCTAGAATGTCGTTAATTAAGTTAAGTAGATGTTCGCCAGCACGATTAATAATTGCTAAGTTGTCTTGATGTTCGCTAGATAGCGAATAATCTCGGCTCATAACTTGGGTGAAACCAAGAATAGCGTTGAGTGGGGTACGCAGTTCGTGGCTCATGTTCGCCAGAAATTCGCTTTTGGCAAGGTTGGCGGCGGTGCTTCGCGCTGCTTCCCGAATGGCTGCTTGCTGTTCTTGGGCGGCGATTTTTTGCGATTGAATCAGTTCTTCTTGGGTGGTTTGCAGTTGCTCAATCACTTGCTGGAACTCTTCAGTACGTTTTTTGACTTGAGCTTCTAAGGTGCGATTATATTCTGCTAATAAGTTTTCTGCTTGTTTGCGTTGGGTGATATCAAAAAAGGTAGCCATCGCAAAAGCCAAATTTCCCGATTCATCATAGATGGGGTTGCCCAAAACTTCAACGGGAATAATCTTGTCAAAATGGCGAACTTCCATATCATCAATCCTGGTACTTTCCCCAAGCAATGCTCTTAAAATTGGTAGGCGATCGCTGGGGTAAAGTTGATCTGTGCCGGCAAGGTAAGCTTGATATACCTCTGACAATTGTTCACTGCTAACTTCTGCAATCGCTCCTTGACCAAGAATTTGCTGCCCAATATGATTTGTGTAATAAGGTTCACCTTCAGCATCTATGATAAATACACCTACTGGCATAGCTTCTAAAAATTGAGTTAGCCGACTCTGACTTTCAGATAGAGCTTCATTTAAAACCTGCATCTGAGCATTCTTTGCTGACAAAACACTGAAGGATGCTTGCAGTTGCTTTGCCATAGTTTCAAATGACTTGGCTAGTTCCCCCAACTCATCGGAGCGCTGAATTTCTGGTGTTTGCTCCCATTCACCTTGAGCAATTTTCTTAGCTGATGTATTTAATTGTAAAATCGGCTTAATTACCCAGCGAGCAGTTAAAATCCCGATTCTTGTAGCCACTAAAAAAGCAACTATGCACAGCAAAACGGTGATGCGGGTGTTCTCATTAATTTGCTCCATAAATTCGCCTTCAGGAATCACCGCTACGATTAGCCAATCTAAACCCAGTTCATCCTTCCAACTTTTGACTTGGACAAAATAACGCATTCCATCGGCGCTAAAAGTTAGCTGTTGCTTCCCCACAACAAACCCAAGACTACCAAAGCGTTTGATCAAAGACTGGGTTGTGAGTCTAATTAAAGAATTTCGACTTTCTAATGCCGTTCGACGTTTTATTTGACCATTAATGATGCTATATGGTGGTTCGGTAGAAGAAGCCACTATTAACCCAGAACGCTCTAAAATAAAAGTTTTACCCGATTGTTCGGTGTTTAATTTGGTTAAAAAATTGCTGATTTGTGACAAAATTAAATCAACACTAATCACCCCAACAAGCTTGCGGCTCTTATCGTAAACAGGATAGCTGGAAGATATAGATAAAACTTCTGGTTTATCTTCCCATTGATAAATTTGACTCCAAACGGGTTTGCCTGCCTTGACTGCATCTGCATACCACGCTTCAACACGAGGATCGTAATCTTTAACTTGCTGAAGCTGGCGACGATTTCCCTTCAAGTCTGAATCATAAATATAAAGTTTCCCAATACCATACTTTTGACTAACTTCATTAATCAACAGCTTGCCATTATCTAAACGTTCAATACCGATAAATTCCCCTTTGGGGTTGGCAAAGCTGTTGTAGCCAACATTGAAAACCTGCATTTGTTTCCAAAAGTAATTTCCGGCAGTTTTAAAGTCAGAAAGGTTGAGCATACCTAGCTCAACTGCATCTAAGTTAATTTGATTTATTTGCTTCGGAGTTGTTAAATAGTTATTAAGATGCTGTTCAATGCGATCGCAGATTTCATTTTCTAACTGGCTAGCAAGCTCTCTTACTGCTTTTTGTCCGTTTTGATACGAAAGATAGCCCACAAGCCCCACCGCCCCACAAATTTGCAATATAAAGGGGACAATCAGAACATACTTTAGGGGCATCCTGGCGTAAACTTTGCCAACTAAGCAATTAAGAGATTTGACGGACTGAAGTTTGGATAACATTGTTGTTTAATTTTTCCCCAGCATATATTTGGGGCATTTTTGCTATGCCAGCTATATTTAATACCAAAAAAATTACGGTATGTCATCACTTCGATCATGACATCTCTGAGAAAATTGAGTATAAAAAAAGCATTAAAAATTTTGTTTGGATACTTGTCTGACTAGTTAAGTTTCTCCAACCTCCAATTTTCAAATTTTGCGTAGGCATAGCCGATTTGTAAACATTACGGCTTAATTCGCTCAGTTTTATCTGGCAATGTATCAGTACATTTACTCAGAACAACTGAAATTTAACCGATAAGCTACAGTATGCCATTCTAAAATTCAGGTTGCCATTAGCACCTAATCCTAAATTTAATTTCTAATTGCTGAGGTCTTGATTTTCCAGTCTCGAAACCTCTGGACTTGCACAAAAACCTATATCTAACTACAACAATTTTAAAATTTTCATACAAATACATAGTAATAACAAAAAAAATCCAAGAAAATTTACTTAGTGCTTTTTATCGTAAATAAATGTTAATTTTCTTATCGAAGTATGTCAACTTCATCACCGAGTTGTAAAACTTTTCCGGCTGAGGATGTAGGCAATTGAGTATTAACACTCAATCTGTAAAAGTGATTAAAAGGCGATGAAGCAACCCAATTAGGCAGAGTTGCTTGCCTCTGGGTCGCAAAGATTTTTTGAAAGCTTGGGTAAACTTCCCCTGAGTAAGAATCGCGTGTTGGAACTATACAACGCTGGCATGGATTAACCCCAAAAAAATCTACATCTCCCACTCGAAAGGAGACTAAATCACCTTGTTCGCTAAATAGCCGATCTTCCCAAAATGCTGGTACACCATCAATCTCAATATTGGCACGCATCCGACGGCGTATTTCATCTACGCTTAAACCGGGAAACCAAGAAGCTACTTCTGTCAACGTTGCTGTACTAATTACCGTTGGGCCCGGCGAGTGTGTATCGTCAGGAAAGCCCATCAGAGAGTTTTGCCTTAATGTAACAGCAAACTCAAAATAATTACTTAAAGTTGCTTCTAGGGCTTGCCGTTCCTCATCCAGATGAAAAACTTGTTGTGAATCGCCGCCTGGGATTTGTAGCGAAATAGTCCTATTGAAAAGTGCAAATTGCGCCCTTAGTAAATGGATTTTAGCATGACGCTTGCCATTGACAAATTTATCCCGCTCGTCAAAGATGGCAAACTCGCGGTCATGCTGTAGTGCGCCACTGGCAAGAACTCCAACCTTTTCAACTTCAACACCATCCAGTGATTTTACGGGATATAGTAAAATCTTGGCTAGGTAAGGCATCATAGTAATTTTAGATTTTAGATTAGGGACTGTTAAATCACCAATCTAAAATTATTTTGTGATTTAATCCACCTTACTAAATCTTCTTGAGCAAAAGCATCAAGCTAAATTATCCGTTATGGAGTTGTTTGGGGATATGGTGGTACTTTATCTATTCCTCCAACATGATTTAGAGGCCAAAAACGAACTACAGCCCGGCCAATAATATTCTGGCGAGGGACAACACCCCAACAGCGTCCATCATAACTATTGTTACGATTATCACCTAGTACTAAATATGAATCATCTGGTATAGTCTGGGGTTTTTCCAAAAAAGGTGGCTGTGGCCCTGATTGGCAGACATTAATAACTGTGCTTTGACCAGAACTGAGATAATTAGTTTCTGGAAGGGGTTTGTTGTTAATATAGACCTTGCCATTTCTGAGTTGTACTTGTTCTCCAGGTAAGCCAATTACTCTTTTAATAAAAGCATCCTGGTATTGTTCTTTTTGTAACTCTTTCGTGGGTGAAAATACTACGATATCTCCACGCTGCGGGTCAGCAAATTTATATTTCAACTTATCGACAATGATTTTGTCTGCTTCCCACTGGTTTGGCGTACCATGCAGAGTGGGTTCCATTGACCCAGAAGGAATCCAGCGTGCTTCAGCAACAAAGGTACGAATTCCCAGAGCTAGAACAATACTCAATACAATTGTTCTACCTAGCTCTGCGATCCAGGAATTATCGGGTTGTTGACTAGAGTTGTTATCAGACACTTGATTTTGCATGAAATTACTTAACTGAAGGAAAGATGTAGGTAATTAACTCGCCTAGTGAGACTTTATCTGTTAATCTTAACGGGAAAATTTTAATTTCCTGGTTATGTTCGCATCTTGACTACCAATTTTAGATTATTGATAAATGGGGTTCTTCATAGATTAAAAATAAACTTTTTTTTAACGGTCAGCAAAAAATTTAACACTCAGAGCGCGACTAAGTTTAACCTAAAAGCATAGTTATCTGTAATATATAGCTCCCTACCTAAAAAAGTTAGCCTTATGTCATCTCCACAAATTTTACTGATCCGTCGCGCTCGCATAGTCCTACCCAATGGTGAAATGATGATTGGGGATGTGTTGACCCGCGATCGCCAAATAGTCGAAGTTGCGCCAGAAATCTCCCAAACAGCAGTAGTCACTGAAATTGACGCAGAAGGGTTAACTTTGTTGCCGGGAGTGATTGATCCGCAGGTACATTTCCGGGAACCTGGCTTAGAACACAAGGAAGATTTATTCACCGCCAGTTGTGCCTGCGCTAAAGGTGGAGTCACTTCATTTTTAGAAATGCCCAATACGCGCCCCTTAACAACGACACAGCAGGCTTTAGACGACAAGCTAGAACGGGCCTCACAAAAGTGCTTGGTTAATTATGGCTTTTTTATTGGGGCAACAGCAGAGAATCTTCCAGACTTGCTTTTGGCAAAGCCAACACCGGGAATTAAGATTTTCATGGGGTCGATGCACGGTCAGTTGCTAGTTGATGGTGAAACAGCATTAGAGACGATATTTGCTAAAGGCGATCGCTTGATTGCTGTTCATGCCGAAGATCAAGCTAGAATCAACCAACGTCGCCAAGAATTTGCCAACATTCACGATCCGGCCGTTCACTCGCAAATTCAAGATAATCAAGCGGCTTTGTTGGCAACCCAACTGGCATTAAAACTTTCTCAAAAATATCACCGTCGTCTGCATATTCTTCATCTGTCAACAGCCGAAGAAGCAGATTTGCTGCGTCAAGAGAAACCTAGTTGGGTGACAGCAGAGGTAACGCCACAGCATTTGGTATTGAACACCAGTGCTTATGAAAAGATTGGTACTTTAGCACAGATGAATCCACCTTTGCGATCGCCCCACGATAACGAAGTCCTTTGGCAAGCTTTGCGCGATGGCGTGATTGATTTCATCGCTACAGATCACGCACCCCACACTTTAGAAGAAAAAGCTCAAGAATACCCCAATACTCCTTCAGGAATGCCTGGGGTGGAAACTTCCCTAGCTTTGATGTTAACTGCGGCGATGGAGGGAAAGTGTACTGTTTCCCAAGTTGTCAACTGGATGTCTAAGAATGTAGCTGTGGCTTATGGTATTCCCAATAAAGGAGCGATCGCACCTGGTTATGATGCCGATTTAGTGCTTGTAGATTTAAATACATACCGTCCAGTCCGGCGTGAGGAACTTTTAACCAAATGCCATTGGAGTCCATTTGAAGGCTGGAACCTCACAGGCTGGGCTACAACTACCATTGTCGGCGGTGAGATAGTTTACGAGAAAGGTCAAGTAAATACCCAAGTGCGGGGTCAAGCTTTAACTTTCTTATAGCAAATGTTTATTTAAGCTTACGTAGTAGACAGATATTTATACATCAAAGCCATACTTGAATAGGCAAGATTTTCATCTATCTAGAGTTAAGACTAGACCAATGCGGTTTGGCTAAAGCTAAAAGACGAAAATCTTTGTTTTTCCTTCTTTACCCTTTTAACCAAAGGGTATTGACTTGTTGCTGTATCAAAAATTGCAACATGAAACTCTGAATTTCTTTATAAGTGTTTGAAGTCAAATCTTCAATAACTTGCTCCTTACGGCTATAAGATTAGCTATTTAATCTTCGTTTTCCCTACTTGGTGTCCTTCTCTAAGAGGTTGTCTGAAAAGTGTTTCGCTCTGACTTTAGGCACTTTTAGATCCCCCTAAATCCCCCTTAAAAAGGGGGACTTTGATTCCGGTTCCCCCATTTTTAAGGGGGGTTAGGGGGGATCTAGAACTTTCGATACCGATAAGGAGACTTTTAAAACATTATCTAACGAGACGTTGCGCCTACCTTTATGGGAAAGCAAGCTATGTGTAGTGTCTCGTAGTCAAGGCGGTTCGTTAAATCTTACGGCTGGATAGGAGTAAACAAAACGAAACATATATGACCTTCATCCAGGTCATGTATTTCTCAGAAACTATGCCCAAAAAGATAACCAAATAAATAATCAAGGAGAATTGCTATGTCCTTCAAAATTTTAGCTTTAGATGGTGGCGGTATTCGGGGAGTTGTTGCAGCCCGAATGCTTAAACAAGTAGAACAAGAAATTAGAAACCAGGGTAAAGGGAACTTCTTACACGAATACTTTGACCTCATTGCTGGCACTTCTACTGGTTCAATATTGACAGGGGGGATTGCTGTAGGAAAGACAAGTGATGAACTTATTCAACTGTATATAGATAAAGGTAAAGATATCTTTCCGCCGAATAGAAAAGAACTCTATAAAAATTTGCCCTCTGTCATCAAATCAATTCTTGATGTATTTTCAGCATCTAAATATTCTCATGATGGAATTATTAGTGTCCTCAAAGATGCTTATAAATACACAAGAATAAAAGATATTGAAAAACCTATTATCTTGATTTTGGCTTACGATACGCTATATCGTAATACAACCTTTTTTACAAACTGTCATCCCGATCTAGGAGACAGATGGTACGATGACTGTTATTTATGGCAGATATGTACTGCTTCTGCCTCTGCACCTACTTTTTTTCCGCCATATAAATTAGAACCTGTAGATAAAGAAAAATTTGGTGATTGGGAATTTCCACACATTGATGGGGGAGTTTCTGCTAACAATCCCTGTCTCGCAGCTTTGAGTTTAGTTATGAGGATCAGCCAGTCTTCAGTATCTCCAGAAATCAAGCAAAAATATAAACTAAATAATCTGCGATTGGAAGATATTTCTATCCTTTCTCTTGGCACAGGTCAAACTGGTGAACCATATCAATATAAGCAAATAAGTAAATGGAAAGGCTTAGACTGGGTACAAAATCTGACTAATATTTTTATGGAACCTACATCTGAGATTGATAGCACAATTTGCCGGCAAATTATGGGTGGATACGAGTCTAAACGTTACTTGCGTCTTCAGTTTGAATTAAATGAGACATTTAAACCCAAGCCAAAAGAAACTTATAAAGATCCTCGTATTGTATTACCTCCAGAAGAGCGAAAAAACCGATTTACAGGCAAAAAAGTTACTCAAGAAATAGATAATACTAGTCCAGAGATTATTCAGCAGTTAATAGATACTACCTCGGCATTCATCGATCAAGGTCTTACGTACTATACCAGAGATGACTCTGGCTTACCGATAAAAAAGGCGATCGCTTCTTTCATTAGAGAAAATTAGTGTATCCACGTAGATATATTAATGTCAATTAATACAATATAAAACATCTCGTATTTCTACGATAGTTATGTAAAAATACGAGATGTTTTATTTAAAGCTGCTAGCAGTGATAATTACAGATGTCAATAAAAGAGTTTATTGGTATTTACAATTACTTAAATTAATTTTTTTATTATTATATAAATCAGTATTATTGTGTATACATTGTGACTTTAGGTTGGGTATATTGAGTATAAGGAAAAGTTAGATAACTTCTAGATAGCTTGATGTTGTTTAACTTTTTTCTACTAGCTTTGACTGCTAAATAATCCAGATTTGTTCTCTTAATGAGAGTAGAGAACCAATCAGGTTAAATCAAGCTGACTAGGTGCTGCAAAAACTCTCATTTAACCCAACAACAGTTTAACTTTTCTTAATTTATACACTATCTAAATCAGTTTTTTAACTGATTATTGCAGCAATAAAGCTGCTGTTACAAAATTTTTTCACTTATTTTGGGTTGAGATAAAAATGTTAGTAATTTACAGTGGTGAGCGTGGTAGTGGCAGATAGAAGGAGTGTGAAGTTCTCCCTCAACTATTAGCAAAAATTTTTTAGTGTTGCGATCTAAAAAAGTGAAATTTCTTGTACTTCGGTCGGGATATGAGCTTAGATAGCAGCAATGGCTTCACTAAGGGCACAATTGAATGGTATAAGTTCGACTTGACGAGTACCCCCATCTCCATAAGTCAAACTCACACTTAGATAACTATCTGGTTTGTAGGGCAATCGTTCCGCCCATTCAACTGCCACAATTCCTGGTATGACCTCAATACCTTCCCAATAACTTTCTAAATTTAGGGCTGCAACTTCTTGTGGTTCTAAGCGATATAAATCTAAATGGTAAAGGGGAAGCCGTCCTTCTGTGTACTCATTAATCAGGGTGAAAGTGGGACTGACAATAGATTCAGCGATTCCCAAACCCTTACCAATACCTTGAACTAAGGTAGTTTTACCAGCGCCTAAATCACCTTCTAGTAAAATTACACTGCCAGCAGTCAGGGATTGACCGAGAGTAATACCTAAGCGTAGCGTCGCCTCTGTATCTGCAAGAAAAATTTTCATAATCGAGTCAAGACGTGATATTTCTCCTTTTTCCATGATGACCTCTACCGTACCACCGCAACAATACTTGTGCTAGTTTCTGCGGATTGTGACGGACAAAACCCGTTTCATCTTCATATAAAACATTAGCTGCAACAATCCTTCGCCCTAGTTGAGTTACGGCTTCTCTATCCAGGAAAACTGGATGGGAGTTTTGTTCGGCGTAGCGGATGAGTGATTGCTCTGATGGGGATTTTTTGTGGATTAGCACAGCATCAAATAGCTGTCTTTCCCCACAAGCAGCATCAATTGCTCTAATGTGATCTGCAACAGTGTAGCCTTCAGTTTCTCCTGGCTGAGTCATGATATTGCAGATATAAATACGGGGGGCATCTGTTTGAGCGATCGCATCGGCAATTTCTGGTACTAATAAATTAGGAATCAGACTTGTATAAAGACTACCTGGCCCAATAATGATGTAATCAGCTTCTTTAATTGCCTTAATCGCTGCTGGCACTGCCGGCGGATTATCAGGAATGCAGCCAATTTTGACAATTTTCCCACCAGCTTTAGGAATGCTAGACTCGCCCTCAATACGGCGACCATCGGTTAATTCAGCCCAGAGGCGAACATCACTGAGAGTTGCCGGTAGTACTTGTCCCCGTACTGCTAGCACCTTAGAACTGGCTGCAACCGCTTGTTCTAAATCTCCAGTAATATCACTCATTGCCGTTAAAAACAAATTGCCAAAACTGTGACCCGTTAACCCATCTCCAGCTCGAAAACGGTATTGAAACAATTCTGTTAATAACTTTTCTTCATCTGCTAGTGCAGCCAAACAATTGCGAATATCCCCTGGTGGTAACACTCCAAATTCTTGACGCAACCGCCCAGAAGATCCACCATCATCAGCAACAGTGACAATAGCAGTAATATTAGCGCTGTAGGTTTTTAGTCCCCTCAACAACGTAGAAAGCCCCGTACCACCACCAATTACTACTATTTTCGGGCCTCGGTACAGTCGATGATGTGCTAGCAAGACATCGATGAGTTCTTCTCCGCCTTCTGCCCTTAGTACCTTAGTAATTGAGCCAACAGTACGAGTTTGTCCCCAAAGCACTAACAGCAATCCCCCAAGCAGCACCAAAGGCCCACTGATATAGTTGGGTAAGATGTTGGTGATTACTCCCAGGAAACCCCTAAACAACTCGATCATCCAAAAAATTGGGGTCAGCTTAACCCAAATAGCTAACCCCAAACTCGCCAGCAGTACACCCCCAATACTTATCAACAACCAACGTTTTACCGATAGTCCAGGGGATAACCATTTGAACCACTGGTTAACCCGATAGGAAGTTCGAGAACGCGACTGCTTTTGCAGGGCGTTGAGGGCTTGTCTGAGAAAACCAATTGACATACCTGATTTACAGCATTGCTACAAACAATAATTAACAGAAAATGTACACCACTTGGTTTTTAACACTAGGCGTGAAACTATTATATTTGTCAATCCCATTAGACTAGTACAACGGCGGCGGTGTTACGTACAGGGACACCATCAGTTACCGTACCTTTTTTTGCAGATCAGCCAGTTTGGGGTGAAAAGCTAACTCGGTTGGGAGTCAGTCCACAACCGATACCGTACCAGAAGGTATCAGAAAAAACTTTAGCAGCAGCGATTGAAGTAGTACTGGGTGATAAGGCAATGCGGTGTAAAGCCCAGGAGTTAGGCCAAAAGATCAGGGATGAAGATGGTGTAGCGAATGCAGTTGAAGTTTTCCATCGGCATTTGGGTTTGATTGAGTGAGAAATCCCAGACAATTAAAATACATCATCACACCCATAACAGCAGTAAATGCCCCAAGTTAAAGGACTTCTTGCAGAAGTGGGGTAAGGGGTAAAGGGTAAAGGGATGAAATTTCCCCTTTCCCTTTAACCTTTCCCCAACATATTGCAAAAGTTACTTTTGCAATATGTCTAAAGTTGATACGGTACTCTGTGTCAACGGCAGTGTCTTAATAGTTTTTTACACAGCCGGACAATGCTGGCAGTTTCGCATCATCAGCCGGACAGGTGGCATATTTGGAGAGCAGAAGTTGTACTACAGTGTTTCCAGCAGCTTTGAGGATTGGGTTAGCGTATATGCTCGCCGCCATTGTAGTAGTCTGCGGTACTTCACGACAGCCTTGAGCGCACTTCACTCTTGGGAGCGATCACCTATGGTGGGCGGGTACGCCATCGCACATAATTGTCCTTGTGTGGAGTTATTCGGATGATGATGGGATGCCGCAGAGTGGCGAATGTAAACTGTACAGTGACTTTTTATTTGTCGTAGTGCCAAATTGATGTCATCGAGGATGTGAAGCCTGAACTCTCTACCTGAATTTCTCACAAGTGAGAAATGAGCGTGAGTGTGGGGAGTGTGGGGAGAAAGAGGAGGAAGAGGAGAAATTGAATAACTGCACATCAATGAACGCTGCATTGCCTCCCACACCTCCCACACTCCCCACCCGAACCACACAATACGTGAGAAATTCGGGTCTAGCGTTCAGCTTAGAACCAGCACAGAAAACTTACAGGCTATACCAACACAAATTGTTGCAAACCTAAAGCAGGTCAGCGTTAGCTTGATAACAGGAATTTGTCTCAATGCCATTTAATTTGTCACCCTACAAAAAAGTAAGAAACTGGGCTTTTGGAATCAATCGCAGCCCGTGATGCCTTGAGATTTCCGGTGGGGTAAGAAAAATACTCAGCTTGCGGCGATCGCCGCAAGTGCAACAGTGCGATCCGTCTTACCCGGATATTTACATTCCACCCAATTCGGCAAACTTGAATTGGCCTGATATTCCCTACCGCAGAGAAGCGAGTGATTCCACCAGACCCGCACGGGTTTGATAGAGATGGGGATAGTATGGGTTGTGAAAGTTGACTATGTAAGCCCTACAAAGGCAACATAATTGCAAATTCAGTTCCTTCATTGAGTGTGGAATTAACCTTAATTGCTCCACCATGCTTTTCTACTACAATTTGATAAGCGATCGCCAATCCCAGTCCAGTACCTTTACCAACTGTTTTCGTTGTGAATAGATAATTAAAAATTTCTTGCCTCACCTCGTCTGTCATGCCAGTGCCATTATCGGCAATTCGAATCGTTACATATCCAGGGCTGGACATCTCTGTAAAGATGTTGATTGCTAGGGAATCATTGACTCGCTTGCCCTGCTGCCAAACATCTTCTAAAGCATCTACAGCATTAGCTATTAGATTCATGAACACTTGATTGAGTTGTCCTGGATAGCACTCAACCTTTGGTAAGGAAGCGTATTTTCTGACGACTTTAATTTCAGGTCGCTGTCCCAACCCTTTAAAACGATGTCGCAGGATTAATAATGTATCGTCAAGTCCCTCATGAACATCAAACTTAACCTTTACCGATGTGTCAGTCCGGGCAAAGTTTCGCAGCGACACGGATATTTCTTTAATTCGTTCTGTGCTAACCTGCATGGAATTGAGGAGCTTGGGCAAATCTTCTAAGAGAAAGTCTAAATCTATTTGAGCGATCGCATTTTGAATGACAGGCGGTAGTTGGGAATAATTTTCCTGACATAATTGCAGGACATGAGTGAGATCAGCAATATACTCTTGAGCAGGATGAATATTGCTAACAATGCAGCTAATGGGATTATTCATTTCATGTGCTACACCTGCTACCAATTGACCAAGCATTGAAAGCTTTTCTTGTTGCACCAGTTGCACTTGTGCCTTTTGTAATGCTGTCGTTCGCTCTGTAACCATTTGTTCAAGATTATCGGTCAATTGCTTCAGTTGCAAATGCATTCGCACTCTGGCAATCACTTCTGCTTGTTCAAAGGGTTTGGGAATGTAATCAACGGCTCCTAACGAGAACCCTTTCACCATATTTCCAGTATCAGCCAACGCTGTCATAAAAATAATTGGGATGTTTTGCGTTAATGGATCGGCTTTAAGTTTCTGGCAAGTCTCAAACCCATCTATTCCCGGCATTTGCACATCTAACAAAATTAGAGCAGGTGGTTTATGCTGCACCATTTCGATCGCACTTTCTCCATCTTCGGCGACTCTAACCGCGAAACCTGCACTTTTTAGCGCTTGTGATAGTACTGACAAATTAGTTGGATTATCATCAACAATTAAAACAAAATCAGAGTTTTTCATGGTTATGAAATGTTTTTTATAAAATGAATTAACAAAAACTTATTAAAGATGATTTACAGTTTATTTTGACTGGTCTATCCATTCATTTAATGCCTCTCGCAATTTCCTTATTTGGAAATTTTCGGCAAGTTTGATTACTTGTTGAGCAAAATCAAAATAAACAGGATTATTACTCTTTAAGTTATTGGCTTCATGCAATATCCCATCAAGATTGCCATCTTTTGCTAACTCATAAAAGCTAATCAAAATCTCAATTGAAGGTAAAGATATATCCTGAAAAGCTGACTGAACATGAGTTTGGTTGACTTTTAAATCAACTTCCAATTTTGGCGCATAAATCCATACCAAATTTAATTTTACTTGCAGTAATTCCAGTAAAATTTCAGCTACAACAGGTTTAGATAAGAAAGCATCGGCCCCAACATCTAAACTACGATTTTGATCGCTATCAAACACACTTGCAGAAGAAGCAATTATTGCTACGTTTTTTAACTGAGCAGATTGCTTGATGTACCGAATCAGATCAAAGCCATCCATTACAGGCATAACTAAATCAGTGACGATCAAGTCAGGTTGAGATGTAACAGCCCGATCAATCCCTTCTTGTCCATTACTAGCTTCTATTAACTCAAATCCAATTGGTTCTAATAAATTAAGGATTACCGAACGGTTTTCCCACTTATCATCTACTACTAAAATGCTGCGTTTTTTGCCTTTATAGCCTGTAATAGCTCCTTGTTGCATTACTCTAGAACTTGCAGCCCATTGTTTTGCTTCTGGTAACTCTACTTCAAACCAAAAAATACTACCTTGACCAATTTGACTTTCAACTTCCAAAGTACTACCCATGAGGCAAACAATTTTTTGACTAATAGCTAATCCTAAACCTGTTCCTTCAGATTGTCGTTTGATGTCTCCTGCTTGCTCAAAGGGAAGGAAGATTTTCTGCAATTGCATCGATGTCATCCCAACCCCTGTATCTTCTACTTGAAAACGAATTTTATAATTAGTTATTTGTTGTGTTTCTTGACTACTGACAGATGACGAATGATTAATAACGTTTACTTTTAAAGTCACCCCTCCTTTATCTGTAAACTTGACTGCGTTACCCAAAAGATTAATCAGAACTTGCCGCAGTCTTTTCTCATCGGCGTGGATACCAACCGGGAGTTGAGAGTCGGGCTGATAGGTGAAGGAAATAACTTTTTGATCGGCTTTAATCCGACAGATTTCGACTACTCCTTCCAGAAACGAAGGAAAATGGAAATCGATGGGATGCAACTCCATTTTGCGGGCTTCGATTTTAGACAAATCCAGCACGTCATTAATTAAAGTTAATAGATGAAAGCCGCATTGATGGATAATTTCAATTCCTTTGTATCCTTTGTCTGACAAGGTTTCAGTCCGTTGTAGAATTTGAGTATAACCGAGGATGCCATTAAGTGGAGTTCGTAATTCGTGGCTCATATTGGCGAGAAATTCACTTTTGGCTTGATTGGCAACTTCGGCAACAGTTTTTGCTTCGTTGAGTTGGGCTGTTCGTTCTTCAACTCGTCGCTCTAGTTCATCATTAGTTTGCCGCAGTATGATTGCCGATCTTTGGTTTTCACTAGTTACCGCAGATATAACAAAGGTAGTGATAGCAATTACACAAATGAATGATTGCAACAAGATGAGCGATTCATTAGGTGAGAGTTGTTTAGCAAACGAACCAAAGCCTTTAACAGTGCCAAAAACCGCGATCGCTGACACAATAAGTACAGCTAGAGTCGATATCCGCGCTTCAAATCGAAATGCCGTCCAAATTAATGGCGGAATGATCATGTATTCAATTGGGTATCCCCCTGAAAAAGCGACCCGAACAATCGCCATCATTGACAATAAGACGAATGCAAGTTCGATAATTTGTCGCCGATGGAAGCTTCTCGGCGATGGAGATTTTTGCAACCATGCCAGCACTAAAGGTGTAACAATTAAAATACCTGTGCTGTCTGATGTCAGCCAAGTTCGACAAATGTTACTAAATATTGACCAAGGTGCAATACCACTAATACAAAGCGTTAGTGCAGCCAAGATGGAACTGATTAGAGGGCTGGGTATAGTCAGAACCATAAATTTAAAAATATCTTGCGAACGCTCTAAGAAATGGCGATGCTTGATAAACTTATGAATTAAAAAAGTTGCTACGAAAGGGGTAATTAAGTTGACAGCCGGAATGATACTACTAATTAAAAGATTGTTCTTAAAAAAGAAAATATAACTAACAATAAAATCACTCAAAAATATAATGGGCCAGACCCGATAGCCTACTAATAACATTCCTGCTAAAAACACACCGAGTGAAGGCCAAAATGCTGACGCACCACCGACAAATGTCATGGATAAACCTATGTATCCCAGTCCGAGGTGAACAATAGGAATAGTCAATGCTGCTATTATAAATGGACGATCCAGCTTGGGTAGGAATTGCTGCTTTGTCGTAGTTTGCTGCATTTCTTGTCTCCGTGCAGATAGCTGAAGGCCAGTAACCCTCAACAAAGGTTGTCCAGTTTATAATTCCCAAAAGTAGTTGTGACTTTTATCACCGGACTTAAACAAAAATTAAGCCCAAATTAAGCCCAAATTGGCTTTGTAAGCCGCAAATACGTCCCGCTTCAAGGTCAACCAATCAAAAAATTCTTCTTATAACTTTATCTAGAAGCTCTTTTCTATGCAGCTTCATATTAAATTGGTATTAAAGCAACTGTCGGCGAAACTTGCTGATGCCAACAGTTAGAAAAACTAATACAAATCCTATTAAAGCTAAAATATTGAGCCCAATTACATCCAAACCAACCCCTTTTAATAAAATACCACGCACAATAAATATATAATGCCGGAGGGGATTTAATAAAGATAGAAATTGAAACAAAGGAGGCATGGCTTCAATAGGTGCGATCGCTCCTGATGTTTGAATAAGTGGTATATTAATAAAAAAGGAAATTAGGACTACTTGTTGTTGTGAACGCGAGACAGTAGCTAGCAAAATTCCTAAACTAATTCCTACTAATATATACAAACCAGATGCCACCAAAAATAGCCAGAAATTGCCATTAAAGGGAATATTAAATACTATTCGGCCTAAAGTCAGAGCCAATAAAATATCTCCCATTAATAGGACACTTAATGGAAATATCTTGGCTAGTAATATCTCCCAATTCGCCGCCGGAGTCATGAGTAACTGTTCAAGAGTCCCGACATCTTTTTCCTTAACAACTGTAATTGCAGAAACAGATGTGGATATTAATGTCATCACTAAACCCATCACTCCTGGGATAAAAAACCAACTACTTGTAAGTCCTGGATTGTAAAGAAAGACAAATTGAGGTGTGACTGGGAGATTAGTTTGATAACTAACTCGTTGATGATTATATTTTTGGATAATTTGATTAATATAGCCGTTGGCAATACCAGCTGTGTTGGCGTTAACTCCATCAATAAATATTTGTATTGGTGCTGATTTTGTTGCTAAATTACGGTAGAAATCTGGCGGGATGATTAAACCTACATCTAGTTTTCCTTCTTCTACCTGATTGCTTAACTCTTTTTCACTAATTAATACAGATTCTAAATCAAAGGTATGATTTGCTGTGATAGCCTGCAATAGTTCCCAACTTTCGGTTACGTTAGCATAGTCAACAACACCTAATTTTAAGTGTTTAACATCCGGATTGAGAACAAATCCATATAGGATTAGCTGTAAAGTTGGTGGAATAATCAGCATAACCATTAAGGCACGATTGCGCCGAATTTGACTAATTTCTTTTTTGACTAATGTCCAAAATATGTTGTCAAATATTCTGAGGATAAATTTCATATTTTTGCAAGATAATTAACCGTTAATAGCTGAGTATGGTGTGTTACGATAATGTCAGGATTTAAGTGCTAGAGAGAGGAGAAATTAGCCTTAACGCACCGTATGATGGTGATGCTTAAGCGTTGCTTGAATACACTATACATTTTCTACTGTGGTAGTTGCATTTTTTTCAACATATTGTGGCAAATTCTAAATATTATTAATCCAAATATAGCTAGCATTAATAAGTTAAACCAAGTTCCTCTCCAACCAATTCCTCGTACAAATGCATCACGGGTAATTTCCATGTAGTAGCGTGCAGGAATAATGTTAGGTACAAGTGATATGGGGAAAGGGATATTATTGAGAGGATACATAAAACCAGAGAGCATTAATGATGTAACAAAACCTATTAAAGAAACTCCTTGAACGGCTGAGTTTTGGTCACTGCTACGTATTCCCAAAAGTAGACCAAATAATACACTATCTATAAGAAATAGTAGAGTTCCTAGTGATAGATTAATGATGTCTCCAACTAGAGGAATTTGAAAGATTAGTGATGCTATCACTATGACTAATACTGCTTCCGTAATTGCAATTAGCAGGTAAGCTAATCCTTTGCCTAAGAGAAATTCAACTGCACTAATACTAGAAGCATAGGCTTGGATAATTGTACCTCTTTCTTTTTCACGTACCATTGCAATCGCGGTCAACAAAGACGGATAAATCCACAATACTACACCATATACTCCTGGCACAAAAAATAGTGATTCTAAACGACCGGGATTAAACCAGAGGCGGATTTGCGGTTTGATAGTATTGGTTAAAGTGACTAATCCTTGCTCTTGAATAAAAAAGTTAGTCACATTTTGAATGCCGTTTCTAATCACACGGGCATTATTAACATCTGTAGCATCAATTAATATCTGGACTGTGGTATTTTTATGAGCTTGAATATCGCGGCTAAATTTGGCGGGAATAATGACGGCAGCTTTGGCAATATCACGGTCAATAGCATTACTTATAGAGTCCGCTTGTGTCCATTGTGTCGGCACAAATTGGTTAGTAGCATATAAACGCTCAATGTAAATACTACTAAGATTTGTCCTGTCAAAATCTTGCACAATCAAGGGGATATTAGAGCTTTCTAAACGGAGTGCAAACCCATAAATTAGCAAAGTGATCATCGGTAATAAAAATGCTAACGCCAACGTCAAGCGATCGCGGCGAAACTGGGCTAATTCTTTTTGACACTGGGCAATAATTTTTTGCATATACCAAGATTCGGGACTGGGGATTGGGATTGGGAAGTTTTCTTTCTCTGTCCCTTACCTCCTACTAACTTCGCTGGACTATACCAATAAAGGCATCTTCTAAAGAGAAGGGAATCGGACGCAAGGACTGAACTGTGAAATCCTGAGACTCCAGCAATTGCAGTAGTTGGGGAACTTCCTCATCAGGGTGATCAAGCACAATATGTAAACTATTGGCAAAAATCGCCACTCGCCAAGGCTCAAGATGCTGTTTGAGCAAGTCCGACGCGGCTTGGTTTTGTTGGACAGTGATTTCTATGAGTTGTCCGGGTTGGGAGGCTTTAATCTGACTGGGTGAACCTTCAGCAACGGTTTCTCCAGCTACCATGAAACTCATGCGGTTACATTGTTCTGCTTCTTCTAAATAATGAGTTGTAACTAAAATAGCTGTACCGTTACGGGCAAAGTCATTAATCAGCTTCCAAAATTGACGACGAGCCAAGGGATCAACCCCGGAAGTTGGCTCATCTAGAAATAAAATATTTGGTTCGTGCATTACAGAAGCACCAAAGGCTACCCTTTGCTTCCAGCCACCTGGTAGCTGTCCGGTGATCATATTTTCCTGTCCTTCTAACCCACAGGTAGCAATTACCCAATCAATTTTCTCACGTCTGAGTTTGGGAGGAATGCCGTAAACACCACTATAAAATTCTAGGTTTTCTAGAATTGTGAGGTCATCATAGAGGGTGAATTTCTGACTCATGTAACCGATACGTTGGCGGAGTTCCGCACTGCGTAAGTTACCCGTTTCACCACCGAGGGCAATTTTACCGCCGCTGGCTGCTAACAACCCACACAGCATTTTAATCGTGGTGGTTTTCCCCGCACCGTTAGCGCCTAAAAGTCCAAAGATTTCGCCATAACGTACTTCGACATTGACACTTTTGACTGCTTGGAAATTTCCAAAGACACGGCTGAGATTATGAGCGAAGATGGCAAGATTTGAAGATGAGGTAGAATATTTTGTCTTATCTCCCTTGTTTTCTTTGTCTCCCCTGCTCCCCTGCTCTCCTGCTCCCCTGCTTCCCATTCCCCTCAATCGAGAACGAGGAAAGGAATAATATGAGGGTGCTAAACCTTGTTGTCTAAGACGGGTAACAAACAGATTTTCTAGGGTGGGTGCAGCATACTCAACGTTGACGGAGTTTTGTAGTAGTTCTTTAACTTGAGTTTCCCCCAAGGTTACATCTTCTACTAAAATATCCAAGCGATCGCCAAAGGTTTGCACATCGACAATATTACTAGTCTGACTCTGCAATAAAACTTGTTCAGCTAATTCTAAATTGGATGTGTGAACTTCTAAGCGATGTAGACCTAAACTAGAACGCAAGGCTTCAGGGCTGCCAATCTCTTGAATTTGACCACTGTACATTAAAGCTATGCGATGACAGCGTTCTGCTTCATCGAGATAGGGTGTAGCCACAACAATAGTCATACCTTCAGCAGATAGCGCCGCCAATGTATCCCAAAACTCGCGGCGGGAAACTGGATCAATCCCTGTAGTGGGTTCATCCAATAGTAAAATTCGGGGTTGGGAAACCAAAGCACAGCATAGTGCCAGCTTCTGTTTCATCCCACCGGAAAGTTGCCCCGCGAGGCGATCACCAAATTTATCTAAATTCATCAACCGTAAGTATTTATTACGGCGTGCCTGCAACAATTCCTCTGGTACTTGTCGTAATCCCGCAGCGTAGCGCAAATTTTCATCAATACTCAAGTCTAAATACAGAGAAAATTGCTGTGTCAAATAGCCCGTATTCAAACGAGTATCCCGTGCAGATTGACCAAATATTTGCACTTCTCCCGCCGAAGGTGCCATCACTCCACTCAAAACATGAAAAGTGCTAGTCTTACCCGCACCATCAGGGCCAATCAGCCCGAACATTTCCCCCTGATTAACAGTGAAATCAACACCCCGGACAGCCGCTAGCTGACCATAATATTTATATAAACCGCGAACAGCGATCGCTTCAACCGATAAGTCAATAGCCATTAGTCATTACTGAATTTACCTTTCCCCAGTCCCTTATTTCCGCAATTTAATCTCCGCATCTCCAGGCATACCAATTTTGGGGCAGGGCAAATCTGAATCTGTGTATGGTTGTTCTGGTTGAAAACAACCGCCTGGGTTTTCGATGCTAATCCGCACCCCAACGACTTGCCTAACTCTATCTTTTTGAAAATAAATATTTTCTGGTGTAAATGAGGCTTGCGGATCGATAGAGATTACTTTCCCTTCTAGCGGTTTTTTGGGAGCAGAATCAAGAAAGATTTGAGTTTGCTGTCCTACTCGTACTTTACCAATATCACCTTCTGGCACAAAACCCCGTAAATATAAAGCTTTGGGATCAACTATCGTGAGAATTTTGGTTTGATTGTTGACTACTGCTCCCGGTTCAGCACTACGGGCGATGACTACGCCATCTAGAGGACTGATCAAATATAAGTCTTTTTGAGAGTCTTTGATTTGGGTATAAATTTGTTGTCTGGTGGCTAACGCGTCTCTAACTTTAGCCTGAGCCGATTTGACTTGTGCTTGTGCGGCTTTAACTTGGGCGTAGCTTTGCTTTTTCCGGCTGTAGAGGGCGGCTAATTGGCTATTACGAATGCTGGGGTTCAAGCCTGTGGTTTTGGCTTGAGTGAAACTACCGAGGGTAGCGTTTAATTGTTCACGGGTAGCGTGAACTGTGGCTTGATAGGCGGCGAGGGTGGCTATGGCTGTATCTAAAGTAGTTTGGGCTTGATCGAATTGTTGTCTATTGATAGCACCATCATTAACTAATTGGGCATAGCGATCGCGGTTTACCTGTGCTAACCTCAATTCTGCCTCTGCTTGTGTTACCTGTGCTTGGGCTTGGGCTAGTTGGGATCTAGCAGCCGCCACATTCGATCTTGCTTGCTCAATCTTGCCTTGGGCATCACCAAAAGACTGTTGCAAATTTAATTGAGCTTCTCCAATCCGGTTTTTCATCTCTTCGACTTCACCTATTATCTGCTCTACATTCGAGCGTGCTTGCTCTACATCCGATTGGGCGGATGCAATCTTAGCCTCGGCTGAAAGTAATTGATCTTTTAAGAGTTGATCGTCACTGTCATCAAGTTTGATTAACTGTTGACCTTTTTTGACTGCTACTCCCTCTCGTACACTAATTGATTCAATTCTGCCCGAACGCTTTACCCCAATCTCGGTTTCGTAACCATCAATCCGTCCACTCAGCTTCAGTATATTTGCTGTTTGTTGGGGCTGATTATGCCAGATGATGTAAACAATACCACTTGCTAATATCAGCCCTAAGACCAATATGAGACGAATTGGTTTTTGCTGATGCTCCTGTTTAGAGAATAGCTCTTGAGCCTGATCCCCATTTTCTGTGAACTTCGTGAATATAGATTTAGTCATTATCTATTGAAATCAATAGTTTTATGTATTTATAGCAATCCTGATTTTTCAAACTGTATCCTACTTTAAATGCAATGCAATTATTCTAAGCAGATATGCACAATTAAACAGAAGTAAGTAAAGAAAAATTAAGTTCATCAAACTTTATTTTCATTTAGTTTGAAAGAGGGCATAGCGTAGGGGAGTGACATTTTTATGTTTCTTTACTGTTAATTCTTTTTGACAATATTTAGTTTCAGTTTTCATAAATTTAGTTAACTTTATGGATCTGTAGAGACGTTAAATTGCCGCATCTCTACAGATGCTTATACATCAAACAGATTCAACAGCCTGTTCAAAAGGATCAAAGTTGCTATCTTGAGAGCTGGAATTATATTTTGCAGCCATGTTCATATAGGAACGGAAAAACGAAGGTTCAATAGAGGCTTGAGTTGCAGCATAAGTGCCATTCTCTTGCAAAAGTTGGTGAACCTTATGCAATCTATAACAAGGAACGCCTGGATATAGATGATGTTCCAGATGAAAATTAGTGCCAGCAAACAGGATTGTCATTAAGGGAGAAGTACGACTCCAGGCATTATGAAATGGGTTATCATCAAGACCACCATGATCAAGATAAGCTTGACATCCAGAGATTAGCATCAATGCAAGCATTGGTAGTCCGATAGAAAATAAACCAGCAATGGGATTGTATACAGCTATTCCTAAATAAATCCCAATCCATAATAAAGCAAATACAAAGTTCATCCAACAAAGAATACGCACAGTAGACATCTGAAATGGCATCATGTAAGGAAATGGCCAAGGACGACCTAAAGCAGTATTCAAAGTTGTTTTAAAATGATGATAGTTAAGCAATAATCTGGCAAAAAATAATCTTTGCCACCATGTTGTTAAAGGTGTGAGTATTTCAATGTCAGGGTCAGAAGCTTGATTTGTAAATCGATGATGGCTCCAATGTCGCATCATTGCACCCATATCACAATATGTTAAGACTGAAGATGCAAAGAAAAGACCAATTAATGCACTAACAAATTTGTTAGGATGTAGTGCTAGATGAAAGCCATCATGACCAATAAAACCCATCATCTGAATACCATATCCAGTCATGATAGTTAGTGGAATAATTAAAGCTATTTTCAGTGGTAGAAAATCAATTGATGTGACGACCACATAACATAACCATGCTGGGACAAGATACCAAATCAGTCCGTAGAGAATAAACCCAGTAGTTCCTGATATTGTAGGTTTATACCAGTCGGCGGGAATTGCGGGTCTGCGAATTGTTTGTGTTGTTGTCATAAATATCCTTATTTGTGTGTAAATGCTAGGGGTGTAAGGGGGAAACTTGATATGTTTTTAAGGTAAATATTTTCCTACACTCCCATACCCTTATATTCCTACTAGTCCTTGGAAAGCTTCTAGTGTTTCGTTCATTGAGGCACTATTTTCCACATTCAGGGTTTTAGCTTGGATGAAATTCCGTTTTACCAGTCCTGAAATTGTCTTACCAGGACCGAACTCGATAAAGGTATCCACACCATGATCAGCAAGGTGTTGAATAGAAGTCATCCACCGGACTGGTAGGGTGATTTGGTGGATGAGTAAGGAACGGATGTGTTTAGCTGTGGTGATGGGTTGGGCGGTAACGTTAGAAATCACTGGGATGCGAGGCGTACAGATGTTGATAGTTGCCAAGATTCCGGCTAGACGCTGGGCGGCTGACTGCATTAAAGGAGTGTGAAATGCACCGGAAACAGCCAATTGCACTACTTTTGCCGCGCCTGCTTGTTCAGCTAAGGTCATTGCTTGTTCTACTGCCCTAGCATCTCCACCGATGACGGTTTGATTAGGTGCATTGTAGTTAGTCGGTTGACACACTCCTATTGATTTCACCTGTTGACAGATAGCTTCTACTATGTCTGCATTCAGACCGATAATCGCCGCCATCTTGGTATCTCGGTTGATAGAAGCTTCTTGCATAAAGATGGCTCTTTGCTGTACTAAAAAGACTGTATCCTCAAATTCCATCACGCCGGCTGCTACTAGTGCGCTGTACTCTCCCAGACTTAAACCAGCAAGAAATTTTGGTTCAGGGAACTGGGTTTGAGCCGCCGCTAGACAAGCTAAGTTAGTGACAAAAATGGCAGGTTGAGCATTCTCTGTTTGCTGTAACAGTTCTGGGGAACTATCACGACACATTTGCAATAAATCAAAACCGAGTACATTCGAGGCGCGATTGTATAATACTTTGGCTTCGGGGTAGCGATCAGCAATTTCCACACCCATCCCAACATATTGTGCGCCCTGTCCAGGAAATACAAATGCAGTGTTCATGCTACTACCTCTTCCACTGGTACTTGATTGCAAGTTAAGCCTTCTGTAAGTTGCGCTCCTTTGTGAATTTGATAGAGAGGAAAAGGAGCGCAATAATACTGCATTTTTTCTTCTTGAAAAATCTCGTGCAGTTTACGTAATCGATAAAATGGACATTCTGGATAAGCGTGATGTTCGACATGGTAAGTAATACCAGCCCAGAGTAAACCTAACCAAAAGTTATCAATAGTAATTGCATTTTTCTGCATATCTCTTTTCTGAGGATCATCACCTTCATAAAGAGTTAAGGGAGCATGTTCATAACCCCGTGTGATAGGATTAATCACTAAGGCAACAAAGGCTAAAGGAATCCAGAAAATAAACAGTGCTTTTATTCCCATACCTGAATAAATTAAAACGGCATGAATGACTACCCAAAAAGCCAAATTAACTATTTGTTCAATAATCACCGTCCAACTGACTTGTTTGCCATAGCAAGTCAAAGATATCTTGGTATACCATTCATAATATCTCCAAATTCTCAACCAAATTTGGTTGAGTTTGCCAGAAAAATAATATTCATCTGGGTCTCTTTCTGGATCGGAAATAAAATTATGATGACGTTTATGGGTTTCTCTATTGGTTGTAAATGTCATCGTGAATGACAGTGCATAAAGACGACCAAATAATGTATTTAACCATTTGGTTTTAAAGGCACTACCGTGCATACAATCATGATGCAAAATAAATAAGACATAGAGTTGATTGCCTAGACCAAGCGCTAACAGAAAATCAATCCAAGGATTATCTATGAATAAAATCAGGGAAATTAATCCAAAATACAATACTATATATGGTGAGCCATAAAGTAGATGTAGCCAACCATTAGCAGCACACATTTTTCTAATTTCTGCCTCCCGTGCTGAGGGAGCGCGTAACCATTTTTGTCTTTTAGGTTTGGAAGTTAATTGTGATTCTATTGCAACACTCATGTCAATTTCCTTGGTATATTTTAATGTCAAGTTGTTGGGATTTATCAGGGCTTTAGCCCTGAATAGAAACTTTTAGGAATTAACTATCCGTAGAGATGCGGATATTCTTTTTTGACTGACCCATTCACCTTTTTGGATAAGATATTCTACCCAAAAGTCAATATCTTGAATCAGTGCTTGGCTCTTACCTTGGTCAAGAAACTTTTTCAGGTAAATAGCAGTGTCAAAATTGTCAATGGTTTTATAAAACTTGAATGCCTCAATAAATGGGTCATCACTAATATGAGAAATCAGACCAATTTCATAAGCTATTTGGGCATTGATTAGCTCTCCAGTTAGTACCAATTTCTTAGTTTGTATCAATCCTATTTGCTGCTTTAGGAAACTCATGCCGCCCATACCAGGAATTAAACCTGATTTGACTTCAGGTAAACCTAACTTGACGTTGGTATCAACAAACTGAAAATCACTACACAAGAGCATTTCTAAGCCACCACCTTGGGCTGCACCATTTATGACGGCGACAACTAGAGCATTTAAAGAGACAAATCCATGAATTACTTGCTGAACTTTAGCAGCAAATTTTTTCAGTATAGCGGGATTTTGCTGTTTTAAATATTCTAAAATGAGAGTGCGATCACCACCAAGAGAAAAATACTTACCATGATGGGAAATATAAACTATTTTAGGCATATTTAACGATGATTTATCTTTAGATAAAGCCGCAATTATATCTAAGAGTTCATCCAGCACTTCGATAGATAAAGCATTGCCATTAGCAGAATTTAAAAATAACCAAAGACAATTATTTTTATCAAAATAGCTATCAATACAAGCAAATTTTTGCCGAGTACAGCCATAGGTGTTATATAGATTGATTGGCTGTAAATGTTCCCGAATACTGGAATGAATTACATCTTTGTTCGTATTGTTAACTATCTCATGCTCTCTAGTAATTGCTACTTTTACTTCTTGACTGCTATATACTTTTAAGAGTTGTCCGTCACTTCTAGCTACAAACACCTGCTGCACGAGAATATCTTCTTTATCGCTAGAGGTAGGAACTAGAGATTGCAGATTAAAGAAACCTTCTTCTCTCATTAATCTCTGCCAAGTTGCTTCTTGTAAAAGAGGCGAACCCGGATATCTTAAATCTCTATCTTGTGAATTCCACCAACCTCTTAATAGTCCAAATGTTAAAGTTGAGAAATTCTGTGATTTTACACTCTCATTAAAGATTAACCAACCTGTTGGCTTGAGTAATTGCTTAACGTTGCGTAGACTTTCACGAATATTAGGGGTGGCGTGCAGGATATTTGTAGCAATGACAAAATCAAATTGTTCTTGCCAACCTTGTTTTTCGGGATTTAGGGAAATATCTAAAACAGAAAAACGCATTCCAGGGTAAGTTTTAGCAAATTTTTCTCGACCATGTTCTAAAAGTTTAAACCAAACATCAGTGTATACATACTCGACAGCAATATTATGAGCAACTAGTGAATTAATTACATAGCGAGTTGTCCCACCTGTTCCCGCACCTACTTCTAAAACTTTGATTTTTTCTGGAGATTTACCGTTGAACTTAGCTTTGATTTGATTAACAAGGGCAGTAGCAACAAGTTCATTATAAATATCAGAAGCTAAGTTACCACTGTAGACTCCCTCAACTAAATCTAAACTAGAGTTAGGAAAGACAATATTATTAGCTGCAATCTTACCTAATAAAATATCTTCGTAATTCTTTAAGCACGTGTGTAGTAGCTGATAGTATTGTTTGAGTTCTGACTGAGTTTGTAGGATTTGATTAGCAGCATTTTCAAATTCAGCCAGTGTATGATATTCGCCTTGGTATTGTATTTCTGCTGTTGCAGAGAAGTAGTGATTTTGTTGTGATAAATAATCAGCTTGCACAAGAAATTGGAAAATCTCTGCAAATACATGATGGTGTTCATCAATAATTTTGGCTGATTTGATGGCTTCTGTAATCCTGTAGGATGCTGCTTGGTGGTTAAATAAACCCAGATTTTGCAAAATTCCTACTAACCTGGTAGCCGCAGCAGCCATTAATTGATCTAAGCCTTGCTTAAACTTGAGTAATGGTGGATGATTAGCTGTGAAAAAATCCGCATGATCTATAGTTAGTGTTGCAAGATTTGATAGTATTTCTGTAATTGGTCTTTGCTCAAGCATTAAGTGAGGATCTAAGCCAATTTGTAATAGTATATTTCTCTTAGCTTTCACGACTACAGCTTGAGGAATTTGCATCGCTATAATTGTTTCTAATGCCTCCATTCCCTCTGCGATGTTGATTGAGTCCATCCCTTGATGTAGCATTAAATCTCGATATTTATCATTAGCTACGGCACCTACTTCACCCCAAAATCCCCAGTTAATTACACATACCGGATAATTTCGTGTTTGTTGCATATATTTAGCATAGCTATCAAGAAAAGTGCTAGCGGCGGCGTAATTACTTTGACCAATATTGCCGACAAAAGACTGTAGAGAAGAGAAGAAAATGATCAAATCAAGTTCTTCGTTAAGAGTGGCTTGATTAAGTGCGATCGCACCTGCTACTTTTGGTTGTAGTACAGCCGTAAAATCTGCCTCTGACATCTTCATCAACAAGCTATCATCTAGTACCATTGCTGAGTGAATGATGCCGTCTAGTTTGCCAAATTTATCTTTGGTTTGAGTAATAGCATTAGTTAGTTCATTGACATCATCACAATGAGCTTGTAGATAAATTACATTTTCACCATATTTTCCTAGATGGGAGATTTTAGCTAATAAATTATCATCTGCTGGCGAACGACCTAATAAAGCAATATTAGCTGAATATTGAGTGTGCAGATAATCACTTAAAACAAGACCTAATCCACCTATACCACCAATAATTAAATAAGTACCATTGGGTTTAAATTTTGATAATCCTTCTCTGAAGACTGGAGCTAAATTGTAGAGGCGTTGGCAATATATTTGTTGTTGACGGACTGCAAAAGCATTGCCAGATATACATTCATTCTTAAAGGTATTTTCTAGCCAGATAGTATTCTCTTTTCTTAAGGCATCTTCAATTTCAGATACTGCTAAATCCAAGAAAGTAATAGTGCAGTGTTTATACTCTCTAGAAAAAGATTTCCACAATCCCCAAAGACCACTATCATCAGGCTGAACTTCTTCATCGTAGAAAACTTGTACAGCATTCAATGTGATAATTTTAAACTCAATTGAATGTTGAGTTAATCCAGTTCTGATGATAGACTTGATAAAGTGAAAAGCATAGTTATGGCTCAATAATTGCTCAGGTTTTTGGGGTATAGCCAAGAAATATACTTGAGAGATATCTGTTAATTGTTTTAAAAGCTTATCCCAGTCTTGTGGTTGATCATGTCTAATTTGAGCAGTGCAATTTTGCCAATTTTGATAGAAATTACCAACTGTAATGATGTAGCTATTGTTTGAACCATGCCAATTCAGTAACAACTGCAATATTTGTAAATTTTCACCCCATGTCACAATCAGAGTTTTAGCTGGTTTAGTTTGGTCAAACTTTAAATAATTGAATGATTGTTGGTTGGATATAGAAATACTTGTCGGTTGCCATTTAGGGATGAAAATCAGTTCACTTTCTTTTGTAGTGAAAGATAAATCATCAAGCTTTGCTGTTTTACTGTGTCCATTTTCTGTAAATTTGTTGGGAGGTAAATTAGCGTGCTTTAAATTTGTAGGTACAATGTTATATTCAGTATTTAATTGAGTATGAAGATATTTTTGTACTGCTTCAGAATGTTCACGCCATAGAAATTCTGCCAATTTAGAAACAGTAGGCTGCTCAAACAGTGTCGTAGGGTAAAGACGAATATTCAACAGCTTTTCTAAATCATGAGAGATATCTAATAAAGCCGTTGATTCTAACCCTAATTCAAAGAATGAAACCTCTGGTAAATCATCTGTAAAATCTTGCTTAGTATATTGACAAACTAGTTTCTTGATAGAATGTACCAGATATTCCACACTCGGTTCTGGAGTAGTGACAATTTTTTGAAGCGTATCATTAACAGTATTTAATTGAGTATGAAGATATCTCTGTACTGCTTCAGAATGTTCACGCCATAGAAATTCTGCCAATTTAGAAACAGTAGGTTGCTCAAACAGCATTGTTGGATAAAGGCGAATATTCAACAGCTTTTCTAACTCGTGGGAAATATCTAATAAAGCAGTTGATTCTAACCCTAATTCAAAGAATGATACTTCTAATAAATCATCTGTAAAATTTTGTTCGGTGTATTTGCAAACTATTTTTTTTATGGACTCAACTACATGTTTTACTCTTATTTCTGGAGTTGTTAAAACTTGATATGCTTTTTGTTGTTGATGAGTAAAAATAGTATTTTCTGTTTTTTGTTCTAAGTTTGCCAGTCTTCTAATAAGTTCAATATTATGAACTTTTTTAATGCCAAAGTTATGGAATGTTGCTAGTTGATTACCATACTCGTCGCAAATCACAAAACTTCTGTAACCAATTTCTTTGGTTAATTCAAGTTGCTCAGGGTGATCGACATATACATAACAATTACTGAGTCCTGTTAAAGGTCTACCAGAAAATGATTCAATATAAAAAGGAACATAAAGTTGGGCTGTCGCTTGATAAGGAATTGAATAGAAAAGCGGTACAATAGTCGAACAATCGAGAAACACAGGATGGAACAAGAAATCATCACTGTGCTGCAAGGCGATAGAACCCAAAGAAACTTCAGCCAAGCAACCATAAAGACTACCATAAACTTTACCGCTAGGTTTCATGAAGTTATCGTGGTCAATGCCAACTTTGCGGGTGATGGCATAACAGGCATCTAAATCGACAACTTGAGTTGCTTTATGCTTGAGAATTGATATATCTATAAGATTTTTAATTTGTAATTCTTTGGTTAGTAATTGGCAGGTTAAATGTTTAGTAATAGAAGAGTCTTTTACTTCACCATTTTTCCATTTAGTGCTGGTGGCTTCAATTCCCCAATCAGTTCCATTGGGTGAAATGTGAATTTCCACTTTTCGGTCAAAATCGGCAGTTGTCACAATTGGTTCTAGGAACATGATGTTCCGCAATTCTAAATTTTCAATATCAAAAAACCTGGCTTTTAAAGTTTTAAAAATCATGTCTATAAATGTGACACCAGGCATGATATGAATACCATCAACTCTGTGTTCACGAACGAAATAATCATTATCTGTAATTGTAAATTTGCCAATTATTTGTGCAGTTTGCATAAATGATAAGGGGTGTAGGAGAAAGATGTTTTTATTTTTTATTTGCTCTTTAATATTCAGTCTTAAAAGAATAACTTATGCATATCTGGCTAAACTCAGTATTTCTACGCAAGTCCTACTAATTTAAAAAAATATTGCGAGAGTAAAGGGGGAGTGTAATCCGCCATCCTTTGAAGGTTGGTGGTGTGTTAGGACGATAGTGCCACACCTTACAAATTGGAGATTTTTTTAATTGGAAGTCCCTAAAAGATCGCCTTTTTAACTACATTGGTTACTATGTCTTCCAATATCAGCAAAGGCTGGTGAGTCTCTTCCAATTCCAAGGTCAACAGGGAACGCCGAGGGGGTTGTGCTAACTGTTCAGTATTTTCCACATTCATGGTGTAAGAAGTTGCCGATTGAGCAGCTGGCAACCAAGCCCGAATTTTGCTGCTACTAAAATTAAAATCCTTGCTGAGTAATTTTGCTCCTGGTTTCACTGCTAATTTTGGTGGTTCAGAGAGAATGGTGTGTACATTAGTTCCACCAAAACCAAAGGAACTGATACCAGCAAATTTAGGATTAGCTTGATTCCAGAGTTGGGTTGTTTGGGCTGGATAGAAAGGTGAATGGGCAAAGTCAAAGCGGGGATTCACCTGTTCACAGTTGAGTGATGCAGGGATGACTTGATTGTGCAGTGACAATGCTACTTTGATGAAGCTAGCCACCCCAGCCGCGCTTAATAAATGCCCGATATTAGTCTTCACGCTACCCACAGCACAGTGATTTTTTGTCCCCACCCCGGTAAACACCTGGGACAAGGCTCGCAACTCAATCGGGTCGCCAATCATCGTTGCAGTTCCGTGGGTTTCGATGTAACTAATTTGTTCTGCTGAAAGATTGGCTTTTGCCAGTGCTGTTTCAATAACTTCCACTTGACCTTCTACACTGGGGGTAGTGATACCCATTGTATGACCATCGTTGTTAGCGGCTGTAGCGGCAATTACTGCATAGATGGGGTCGCCATCAGCTAAAGCTTGTTTTAAAGGTTTGAGCAAGACACAACCCGCACCCTCACCAGGGACAAATCCATTGGCGCGTTCGTCAAAGGTAAAACATTTACCATCGGGAGATAAAGCCTGTGCTGCACTGAGGAAGAGATATGGTTTTTCATCTAAGAGAACTTCTACGCCACCAGCTAAAGCCATTTCTGATTCACCCTGTAGTAAACTTTGACAGGCGAGATGGATAGCCATGAGAGAAGATGAGCAGGCGGTATCAATTACCAGACTTGGCCCTTTGAGATTGAGATAATGGGAGACATGGGAAGCGATAAAGTTTTGTCCTACACCAACAACGCTGGATTTTTTGGGGACTTGAATGCGATCGCCATATCCTGCTACCCTAGCACCAACAAATACTCCGACCTTGCGTTTGTTGACATCTTTGATGGTGTTACCAGAATCTACCACCGCTTCCACGCAGCTTTGACAAAATAGGCGCACTAAGGGGTCAACATCACTTGCTTCATTTTGAGATACACCAAACATGGCGGGGTCGATGTATTCTAAATCGTCAATAAAACCACCCCATTTACTAATTGATTTACCTGATGTCAATTCTCTGGTGTAATGTTGTTCGATATCCCAACGTGAGTTGGGTACTTCTCGGATGCTGTCAACGCCGACTACTAGGTTGTTCCAGAAGATTTCTTTGTTGGCTGCACCTGGGAATTTGCAGGCAATACCAATGACGGCGATTTCGGTTTGAGATAGATTTTGCTCACGCAGCGGCACAGAGGCACGGAGAGGGGTTAGAGGTGCAGGTGGAGTTTCTACTATTTGGGGTTGTGTTACTGGTATTTTTTGCTGTAATTGGTTGTGGTGATGGCTGATGAGATATTCTGCTAGGCGTGATATGGAATCGTACTGTAATAACAGTGATGGGTCTAATCTCATTCCCAGCCATTGGTCGATTTTGTTGACGATACCAGCTAAGAAGATAGAATCAACACCTAAAGCCTCAAAGGAGGTTTCATACTTGATTTGGTTTAAGGCAATGTGGAGTTCACGGGATAGGATTTGGCTTAATGATTCTAAAACGTAAGTCTTCAAAGGATTGCTATCAGTGGGAAAGTTTTGTTTTGGTAATGATACTGGTTGGATTTTCGGCGTAGTCTGTTCCTTTGCAACTAGGGACAATTCTGATACATTTAATTGTTCTTGACTAGCCAGACACGCTACAGTGTGGATTTGCGGGGGTAAAGCCAAGATAGTATCTAAGGACTGCAAACCTACGGCTGTTGACAAAGGTACAAGTCCTATTCTGGTCATTGGCTGACTAGTTAGCTGTCCCATTCCGACTTCTTTCCAGTTTGACCACTGAATAGCGCGGTAGTAGGTATTACCTTGAGCTACTTGGTAAGCAGCGAAGTAATTCATATAGGCGTTAGCTGTTGCATAATCACTAATACCTACAGCTAGCTTAGGTACAACACTCGACAGGGATGAGAACAAGACGAATGCTTCTAAATTGTCATGCTCAAAGATGCGGTGTAAAACTTCCAGAGCAGTAGTTTTGGGAGACAATACAGAAACAATGCTGTCTAAGGTTTTATGCAGGAAAGCTGGTGATTTTGAGGAAACACAGCCTGCACAGTGGAATACTTGAGTAATTCGTCCATATTGACGGCGAATGTTTTGGAAATAGATTTCTAGGGCAGCATAATCTGTTAATTCGCCAGTATAGAGTTCTACGGTTACGCCTTGTTTTTTTAGGTTGAGAATGTTGGTAATTTTGCTAGCAATTGCTGGGTTTGCATTCGGTACTGCGATGACTTCTTCCCATTCTGTTCTGGGGGGTAATGTAGTTTTACCCATTAAAACTAGGGTTTTATAACCTTGACGCGCCAAATGTTGAGCAACTTCATTACCTATACCACCTGTACCGCCAGTAATCACAACCATTCCCTGTGGTAATTTCTGCGACTGGCTGGGTTTATAGTTTAGAGGTGCGAGGGTAGAGACAAAGCGATCGCCATCTCGGTGACAAATTTCGGTAAATTGATCGTAGTCTTGATACTCTTGGGCAATAATTTGACTTAAAGCTGCTAAATCTGAGTTCTTGGTGTCTAAATCAATGGTTTTGGCATAACAAGACTTATATTCTGCACCCAACATCTTGAATAACCCCGTCAGTTCCGCACCACGCAGGTTAGCTGATGTCCCGTTAATATTTTGTAACCCTTGGGTAACTTGTAGTAAACGCAGTGGTTTGCGGGTGTTTAATAAAGATTGCAGTAAGGCAATGTTGCCTAAAATAGACTGACTATTGGCGGTTAAATCAAGAATGCCTGTGATATCTGAGGATGATATCTCATTGGAAAATCTAGCTCTGTGGTCGGCATTATCAAAGCAGAATTGATAATGCTGGGATGTAATTTGTGTGTAGGTATGACTTTTCACGTCATGTGGAACATTGTTCTCTTGACCTAACCCCGTAACCTCCTTACCTTGTAGGGAAGGGGGAAAATTCAAAGCCTCTCCCCTAAAAGGAGAGGAGTTTTCTAAATTCTCTACCACCACAAAAGCCGCATGATGATGCTGTGCTTGCAGAGTATCAATCAGAGGTTTAGCATCATTACTAGCTAAAACAATGATTGTACCTTGTAAAACAATCTGGGCATCCTTGGGTAATGCTTGACGCTGCCATTGTGGTACAAGCAGGCTGATGTGTTCTTTTGCAGGTACTTTGATAGTCGTAGCTGGTGCGGTGTTTGTTTCAGGAAGCCAATACTTATCAAGGCTAAATGGGTATCCAGGTAAGGGAACAACGGCAGGGGAATAATCTCTAGGCAATACCTTAGCCCAATCGATATTTAATCCTCCCACCCACAACTTAGCCAACTTAGAATATGCTGGTTTTTGAGCTAGCGATGAGCTACGCTCCGCTGTTAGCGATCGCAAATGCTTTTCTAGTTCTTGCGGACTCTCAAATAGCTCTTCATAGGCTTGGCGATGACTAGAATCACCCACAAAAGTCTTAGTGTCTTCTAGCTTTCCATTGATAAAATTTTGCAGAGAATCACCCAATTCCTCAAGTGTGTTTGCCACAATAGTCAGACGATATTCCATAGCTTCCCTGCCTTTTTGTAAGGTGTAAGCTATGTCTGCTAAGGAGAAGCTATTTTGTTGTGACAAAAATACAGCTATGCTTTGAGCGTAGGCAGTTAGTCTTTCTTTTGATTTGGCAGACAATACAACTAACTGCGGCTGAGACGAATTTTTTGATGTAGAGATGTGTCGAGGACGCGCTAAATATTCTTCTAGAACTACGTGAGCATTCATACCGCCAAAACCAAAGGAACTCACCCCGGCTCGACGTGGCTGTTCTTTACCTGTAGCGGTTGTTTGGCGTTCCCAATTAACTTGTTTTGCGGCAATCTGCAACGGAGAATTATCCAGACGGATATACTTATTCAGATTGGTAAAGTTTGCATTGGCAGGAATTATACCTTTTTGCAACGCCAAGATAGTTTTTAATATTCCTACCACCCCGGCTGCGGCTTCTAAATGTCCGATGTTACTCTTGACAGAACCTATATAACAATCTTGGGTAGTCTCAACAGTGGCAAAAACCTTCTTCAGTCCGTTAATTTCTATCGGGTCGCCCAAGGTTGTGCCAGTACCGTGTGCTTCAATATAACCAAGGGTAGCAGGGCTAACTTGGGCATCGGCATAAGCTGCTAAAATCGTCTCTGCTTGAGCTTCGGGAGCAGGTGCAGTCAAGGAATTGGTATGGCCGCCGTGTCCCACTGCCGCACCTTTGATAACAGCATAGATATAGTCGCCATCGCGTTCAGCTTTCGCCAAGGGTTTTAATAACAGTACCCCTGCACCTTCACCTCTAACATAACCATTGGCACGTTCATCAAAAGGGCTGCACTCACCTGTTTTACTTAACATCCCCGCCTTAGAAAAGACTATATAGGATGTCAAAGAAGTGATAACATTAACACCACCTGCGATCGCTAAATCACATTTTTCTGACCGTAGTAATTCCACAGCCCGATTTATCGCTACCAATGAACTTGAGCAAGCTGTATCAATTGCTTCACTAGACCCCTTCAAGTTCAACAGGTGAGAAATTCTATTAGCCAGTACAGCATGACTCACACCCGTACCCAAGTGGGGTTCTACGGAGTTTTCCTGCTGACACAACATCTCATAATAATCAAAGCTAGAAGCACCAACAAATACTGCCGTCTTAGAACCCGATAACTCCGAAGCGCGATATCCAGCATTCTCAAGAGCGTGCCACACACATTGGAGAAATATGCGTTGCTGCGGGTCCATTAATTGGGCTTCCCGTGGAGAAATGCCAAAGAAACAAGCATCAAAACACTCGACATCTGCCATAAACCCACCTTTGAGGAAAGGAGAAAGTTCTGGGGATTGTAAGAGATTTGTTTGCTCTGTCTTCTGGGGTAAACGTTGAGCCGGAAAATCAGTAATGTTAACTTTACCTGCTGTCAATAACTGCCAAAATTCTTCTAAGGTTTTAGCTTGCGGTAATGATACACCAATACCGATAATTGCAATATCTTGAGGGGAAGATTCATATTCCAAAACATTGGCTAAAGTTAATTTCTCCTCTGCAATTACAGCAACAGCACCTTCCTCTTTAGTGCTAGTTTCTAAACTTGGCTCTAGATTCTGCTGAATAAACTCTGCCAAAGTAGTAATTGTATGACATTCATACAGCAGGTCAGGAGTTACAGGAATTTTAAATTCGCCTTCCAGAAAAGTAGTTAATTCCACATAATTTAAAGAATCAAATCCCAATTCACTAGGTGAAAAAGATAAATAGACTTCTTCAATAGGTATTTCTAGGATTGCTGCAATTTTATTTTGTAACCTAGCCTCAATTTGAGAGATATTATTCATTGTAGATATTGCTGTCAATAATATATTTTGAAAATCATCTGTAGGTTCGATATAACGCAGTGAAACCCAATATTAACGACGAGGTATTTGTTGGGTTTCCTTACGTCAACCCAACCTACTTTATAGCTTCTCAACTGCAACTAATTGTCTAGCAACAGCCTCGCGGAAACCATTTTGTAGATATAGAGTTGTACAATGTCTTCTCCGTTTCTTTCCACTGGAAGTTTTTGGCAGAGTTCCAGGCATAATTAACACCAAATCATGCAACCTCAACCCATGAACATCAGAGATATTTTTTCTCACAATTGCTAATAGCTGGCTATAGTCAACCTTGTTGAGCATATCTTTTTTGATTTCACAGACCACAACCAACTTTGCATTTGCATCCCCATTGACATCAACTGTAAATGCTGCTGTCCCCCCTGGACGGATTGCAATGTTACTTTTCTCAACAGTGTTTTCTATATCATCAGGATAATGATTCAATCCCCGAATAATAATCAAATCCTTCAAGCGACCTGTAATAAACAATTCCCTTTCTACAAAAAAGCCAAAGTCTCCAGTCCGCAGATAAGGACCTTCTCCTGTGGTGAGATAAGCTTGAAAAGTTTCTTGAGTTTGTTGGTTTACGTTCCAATATCCGGCTGCAACTGAACCCCCAGCAATCCAAATTTCGCCAATCTCCTCAAGACTACAAAGCGTATGAGTTTCTGGGTTCACGATGCGAACATCATGCTCACCATGAACATTCCCACACCCAATTAAAACCTTTTTGGTGTCGTTATCTACAACCTTGATGCGATGATTTTCTAGTTCTTGCTCATCTACTGGAAGCAACACAGGTTTGTCTTGGGGATTTCCACCAGAAACAAATAGAGTAGTTTCAGCCATACCATAACAAGGGTAAAAAACTTCTGCTTTGAAGCCATATTTTTTAAATCTATTAATAAAGCTTTCAATCACATTAGCTTTTACAGGTTCAGCACCATTAAATGCAATTTTCCAACTAGATAAATCGATATCTTTAATTTCTTCATCGGTGATTTTATTCACACACAACTCATAAGCAAAGTTGGGGCCACCGCTAGTAGTAGCCCGATATTCTGAGATGGTTTTCAACCAAATTGCAGGCGACTGTAAAAAATTGAAGGGAGGGAAGAGTACAGATTTAATTCCTAGATATAGGGGTTGGAGAACATTACCAATTAAACCCATATCGTGATATAGCGGTAGCCAGCCAACAAATATGGTTTCTTGGGAATGTTGAAATCCTTGTTTAATGGCTTGCTGATTATGAATGAGATTACTATGCGTCACCATCACACCTTTTGGTTGTCCTGTAGAACCGGAGGTGTATTGTAGAAACGCAATATCAGTGCCTTGAATAGCTGGCATTTTCCAGTCACGACTAGCTGCTTCTAGTTGGGAGTTTGTAGCTATCCAACGTGCATTATTGATATAGGGAATTTCGCTGTAAATCTTCTGAAAATCAACAATAGAGTCCTCAGTTGTTAGTACAAATTTAATTTGTGCATTTTCTACAATTCCACTGAGGCGAGAAATTTCTCTTTGATTACGTACAGGATGCACAGGTACTGGAATTACCTTGGCATATAAACAGCTAAAAAAGGCAACGATAAAATCAATTCCCGGACGATATAACAATAGCGCCCTTTCTCCATCAGGATTGTATTTTTGCAGTTCTGCAGCTATGGCTGCTGCTTTTGTGTGCAACTGTCCAAAAGTTACTTCCAGCTTTGATTCTGGTGAATTAATAAAGACGAATGCTGTATCGTTTGTTTGTAAAGATGCTCTGACATTTAAAATTTCTACATAGTTTGAAAATTTGGTAGCTGCATTGATAATTCTTTCAGTCATAACTTGAAATGCCTCATTTAGTTTGTAGAATGATTAATTGCTTTTTGCCATTGGGCATACAAATCTATGAACTAAGAATTAGTTTCTTAGCCCAGTCACTATGAAAAATTGATTAAAACCTAAAAACTGTTGTAACCAATATGGCTATCCCAGTAATCAAGTACTAATTATTAGTCACTTATTTCAGAGACAATTATGCATAAAACTATAATTTGTTTAGTACAGTAAACGAGTACGGTACAGCAAGGGTTTAAAATTCTGAAATTTCAGAACCTTCGATTGGTACAGTTATTATTCCTGGTGATCAATTCTTTAACGTAACTTTCTGCATTACTGCTTATTTCACCCGCTCACTAGGAGTAAGTTCAGTGAGAAAATTGATATCCTTCAAGTTGTTCTGTTTATTTTTCATTGTTTTACTAGTAGATGCAGTTTGCAAAATAATCAGCTTATCGTAGCACTTGACAAGCTAGTGAAGATGCTTACATTTATTTCTTCAACTTGAGTTGAAACTTTTACGGGATAGATAATAAGTGTTTGTGCCTTTATAAATCTGAATCATCAACAGAATTGAGCGAATCGACCGTAATTAGGGACAAACATCGCTAAAAGTCTATGTTACGCGATCACCCTAGAAACAGCAACATCGACTGAAAACCTTATTCTTTGATAAACTTCCAAGACTTTTTAGCCTACTGACTTTTGTAAGAACCACTTGACATCACAAGACAATTGCTAAGGCTGAAAGATTTATACAGCAATCTTTTCAGCCAGCTATATCTGGGGTGATATTTCATCATATAGAGATACAACTTGGTATTGAGTCGAGATATGAATGCGATCGCTAATTAACTGCATCTGCTAACATTCCGACTCCAGGTAATTCAGTGGCTTCAGGTGGTCAATTTTGACGGTGTACTCCCCATACCAAAAAAACAAAAGATTAGCTTGTAGTATTTGTGTAATACAATATAACTACATAATACCTTTATGCGAATTGAATCATACGAAGATAGCCAACTTCATACCATCAAAAGTCTTTCACTTCGGGTATGGAGTCTGGTCTTTGATTCGATTCAAAAAGAGATGGATATTGACGTGTACCGTTCATTCTACCCTGATGGTTGGCGTGTATGTCGAGTCCGCCTGTACTACAGCAGACATGAAGGTGTGGATTGCCATCGACTCTGATTCAACCGTGAGCTTTGTAGCCGTGAAACTCCATTCAGAGAGTAGTATGGGAGAAATCTACATGATCGCCGTTGATCCAGATTATCAACGTCAAGGCATTGGAGCTGCTCTGGTCGTTTGCACGTATGTTATTTTCACCCCATCTAAGTCTGCTTGCTTACCAGGTTTTGTTTTGGAGCTAAATATTCTTTGATGATATTTAATACAACTTAATCTATTTCTATACGAAGAGGCTAATCTTTTGCTTGACTTAAAAACTTGATATTAGCAAGACTCACGCTTCTTGAGCAGTGGTTCAATTTCCTTGCCTGGTATATCCTGGTATATATTTAGGGCATTACAGTTCCGGTTGAGTTACGATTGACTTCTGAAACTGATGTTAGGTTGCAAGGTTGAATTGTATTAAATGCATTGTCATAACGACAATTTTTAACACTGATCTACTTAAAGTTATTATTCGGGTTTAAAGCCTCGTTGCTAGGGCATGAATCGCCCTTTTATTGGCGGGCTGAGAAAGACCCGGCTTACCAAGTTGAAGGAAAGGGGTTCACTGCGGTTGAGGGGTAATAGGGAAAGCAGGCGAGCTAAGGGACAGTAACCCATAAAGAGATTGGTAGCTAAACCAACGATGGTAATCCACATCAGCCAGTGCATGTAAGGAATATAAGTGCCGATCGCGACCCATGCTACATAGGCTAGCCGTACCTGAACTGGAAAAGCAGTTAGGTTGAATCGCTCAAGATAGATGAAGAGCAGAGCATGGACTGCTGAGAACCAGACCACAACCTCGTACCACTGCCGTGAAATTAAGCCAGCCAGCAGTCCCAACCAAGTCATTAGCCATAAACTCCAGACCAGTCTTTGTCTGATAGGCGGAAAAAGGGTAAGAAATCTGCGATCGCGTGACTGGTTCTTTACGAATTCACTGGCATTGGAGGGAATTTGTCCAGACCGTTGCAGCTGTCCAATCACTAGAGCAATGCCACCCAAGACGGCGATCGCTGCCAAACCGAGCCGTAGGGTCATGGGTTCCTGGAGTAACGGGATGGCGACGAACGCTGCCAGCATTAGCCCCATACTCTGAGACCATCGCAACCGTTCCCCCATCCACAACCCATAGCTAATCATGGTGATTTGCACCGAGCCAAACAGGAGTAAAGCACCTGTTCCAGCCGATAAGCTGACATAGGCGATCGCAAAGCAGGCGGCATAGGCAATCAGTGCCAGCGATGCGAACCAACTGCCTGTCCTGGCGATCGTCTCTCCTCGTAACCGGACTATCAGCCAAAGCGCTAAAGCACCGGAAATCAGGCGAATCGATGTGAAACTAGCGGCATCAATATTGGTTTGCTTGAGTGCCATGCGGCAGAGTAAGGAGTTGCTAGCAAAGTCCAGCATAGCAAGGATGGTCAGAATCAGAGTGCGTGGAGGTGGCATGTAAATATTTACAACGAAAATTGTTTAAAATTGAGTATTGAATAAAACATCTTAGATTATTGCTGAAAAAATTCAGAGGTTGTGCTGGGTTACAAAGGTAGCGATCGCTACCTTTGCAGGGTATAAGGCGATCGCCAGCTAATTATGAGCAGTAGCTCTTAGACACCTCTAATAGCTGTGCTTGCCGAGTAGTTCCAAACTGGTTGAAGACTTCTAAAAACTTGGCATGGCTGACTCCAGAACCAACGAAAGTCCATTTATAAGACCGTTCTTGAATGACTATGATTTCTTGCTGCTCAGATTCGGTGAAGGTGCGACCCGTTGCTCTGGCCAGGCTTTCCAGATCCAGTTTCACCTGCATCATTAGACCACCGTTGAGGAACTCGATCAGTTTGAAGAAATCGTCTACCCCGGCTTCCACTTCGTCAGGTTCCAACTCTTGTACTAACTGCTCCACCATCAGAGTATCCAGAGTTGTGTGCTGGGCTTCTTCCAGCCAGTGATTCCGTAGCAGGCTGCAAAACTGCGGGTCTAAACTTTCACTGGAGTTATCGCGGACACTTGCCAGGTAGTGATATTGGGTCATCCACTCGATGTAGAGGATAATTAACACCACACCCAAAGGACGGTGCTGAAGCACAGCATTAGCAATTTCTGGGAGTGGGCCGATACCCTCACAGTGACTGCCAAAACCGACTTCAAACTCTTCAGCAAAGCGGCGAAATAGGTGAATGTGCTTACTTTCTTCTTCAGCAAAGTGAAGCATGGCTTGTGTAGCAGTGATGTTTTCCAATCCTGTCGTCTTCACATGGTTGATCACACAGGGAACAATGAACTCTTCTACCAGACCAAATAGGTGCAAATAGCTATTGCCACGAATCTGGTTGAAAATTAGTTTTTCAGCTTCATTCAGGCAGGAAATTTTATTCACTTGCGCCAAAGCTTCTGGTAGAAATCGCTTACTGAAATCGAGGCGTTTGTCGCCACCAATGATGTCTTCAATCTTCCAGTTGACTTTGGTTGCACGGAGAAGGGATTGTTCGTAAGCTTGATTGGGACTGGGTATAGTGGTAGTCATGGTTATTCTTCTGTATAGATAGTTTGGCTATTGAGCAATGGGGAGCAAACCAGAGGGTGGTTGCACGACCCTGAAAGTAATTAACAATCAACAAAATTAGATATGTTCGGTATTTTGCTGTCTGATAGGGCTATGCCTACGCTTCTATTTGCAACTCAGGTCTGACAGGGACAGGATTCACCAAATTCCAGATATTGGGAGATGCGCTCAGAGCTGATTCATATATTTGCTGAAATTGTTCAGGAGTTGCGTTTCCCTTCACTGTCAATGTCCAGCGGAGATCCTGATAACCTGGAGGAACGGCTGCATCAAGTTGAAAGAAGCCGCGCAAATTCAATTGACCAATGCTGGTAACTTCCACCTTTTCCAGCACAATCCCATGCATGGAACAGAGCGAAACAAAGGTCGCTACTATGCAAGCATTTAAAGCAGATAGCAGCACTTCCTGGGGATTGGGGCCCAAATTTGTCCCTCCTAATTCTTCAGGTTCATCGATTGTCAATGTGAAGTCACGCTCGTAGGATTGTCCAGCCCACTCTAGGGACTTGACACGAGTCACGGATTGAACTCCATTAATCCAGGAAGTCGTTGCTTGAAACGCCATTTGTCCCTGAGTTACATCTTGTGAAACGGCAGTCACTAACTCTTGCAGCTCACTAGGAGCAACACCGTTAATGGTTTGAATTTGTTGTGTTGTCATCATCAAACTCCTTTGTTTAATTGCCTTCTATTTTTCAGCAGCAAAGAACGGATCAAAGCAGATGTTCCTTTGCTGTTCTATAACCAGGTTATTCAGCCTACCGTCCTGAAATCGTCCGCAAATCATCTGAGGATCGTTCGGTAGCTTCACAGCGTTCCTTTAAAGCTTGATTAAAGGCAAGATAGGCTCCAGACCATCTTGCAGAAAATTACTCAAATCTCGGCTCAATATGCTGCAATCAGGAGCAAGATATTTTGTATTAGCGTGTTAAAGTTCTGGTCGCCTTGGGTAAAGCGGGTTTGACGAGCTGTGATTGCTTCTACTGTAAAACTATGTCCGACGATAAATATAATCTGTGAAATTAGGAAGCGGGAGAAGTTGTATCGGTATTGGGTTGGATAAATGTTGCTTTCCAAACTCGTTCAAAGGGCTGACCAATTTTACGGTAGAGCGATCGCACATCCTCAGCAGTGGTAGCAAAAAACACACAAATGGAGTAGGTTCCATCCATAGACACGGCGGAAAAGGCATGTTGAACGTTCAATTCATGAAAACAGCCCTCTGCCTGATGCTTTCTAGACTCATACATTGCTTTTGTTATGGGTGGATTGTAATTGACCTCTGCGATCGCTAGAGAACAGCTCTGAGGAAAGTTTGTCGGATTTTGCTCCAACCACATATCTGCCTGCCATATCCGTTGAAATGGAATTCCCGCTTCACGGTAGGCTTCACGTACTGCATCTGTATAAGGAACCTGATAAACACAAATGGAGCGATCGCCCTGCATAGACACCAGGGAATACTGCCATTGGATATTCCGTGCTTCGATACACCCATCCAGGCTCTGCGTGACCTGCATCCAACGGTCATAGGTCATGGGCACACAGAGCGGCGGCGAATATGACATTTCTGAGATCGCAAATCCCACGGTAGTTTTCCTCCTTCATCACAGGTGAATTGGTTCATGCAGATATGCCTCTAAAGCAGCAATGGATTGTTGAGCCTGGGCACTTAAGACGCGATCCTTGAGCCGAGTTTTCAAGTCAGCAAAATGCCGCTGGGCACAATTGAGATTGCCGCGTTGATGATTGGCTTGGATAATTACAGACCAGGCTAGGGCAATTTCGCTGGGATTATTCACCACCTGTGCAGCTTCTAGAGCTTTCTCGGCACGGGCGATCGCTTGTATTAGATCCCCTTGTTCTAAATCCCACTGGGCGGCAATGGTTTGTACGTAAGCCAGCATCCGAGGGGAATCAATGCGTTGAAGTACCTGACACGATTGCTCGAGAATTTCTGCCGCATTCTGCTTCTGGAGCAGATACTGAGTGAGAGCATTCAGGGCAGCAGCATGGGGAGCCTCACTTCCTTCACCCATTTGTGCTGCCACATGAATCAGCTCGTTGCCGTCATTTAATGCGGTAGATGGGTTGCCAGTTTCTAATTCCACCATGACTAGATTGGTGAGGCAGGTACATTCGCGCCAATGGTCTTGAGCCACTTGTGCCATTTGCCAGCCCTGACGCAGCAGCGAGCTTGCCTGTTCGGTATCTCCCTGGAAGCGACGGACACAACCGAGTCCAAAGGGAATATCGATGGAAGGAGTGCCTAGGCGATCGCTAATGGATTGGGCTTCTAACAACAGTGCTTCGGCACGGGTCATTTCTCGCCCAATTTCTGCCAGACAAGCCCCAGTGTGAGCCAGCATATACATGGTGGTGCCAGGACTGGCGGTGCGTCCCTGCTCTGCGGCCCGTAGCGAATATTGCTGTACTTCACTTAAGTTACCGTGGTCATAATTCAGAACAATCAATGCTTCCAGCCCAGTCGATTCATCCTCTTGTAGTCCAAAGGTTGCGGCTTCCTTGATCAGAGATTGTAATTCTTGCTTGACCGCTGCTGCTTGCTGCTTAGGCACTCCTGCTTTAACGCTGGTCTTCAGCAAGTTCAGCTGGAAGTGGATGCGTTCGTTTGTGCCTAAATACAGGCAATGACGAATGCCTCGCTGGGTGAGTTCAGCTGCTTCCCCATAGGCAAAGACTCGCAAACAACGCTCTGCTGCCTGCAAACAGGCGGTTACAGCCAGGGCATGGTCACTACCAAGATCGGCATGGTGAGCAACATCATTGATCAGTGGAGAAGTAGGAGTGGCGATCGCATTCAAAGACTGGGCAATGTGGGTATGAATCAGCCTGCGTCGGGGTTCGGAAAAATGCTCGTAAGCCACTTGTCTCACAATGTCATGGGCAAAGTTGTAAGAAAGTTCGCCAGCGATCGCGCTACCAGGACGAATGATGTCATGCTGTTCTAACTGGTCGATGGCGCTAAGTAACTTTGGTAGGGGGCAATCTGCCACCTTTGCCAAGGTGGTGGGATTAAAGCTATGTCCCAAAGCTGCCATCCAAGGCATTAATTCCTGGGTTGTTCCATCTAATTGCCGCAGTCGCCCTTGAATCAGCGTTTCTAGGTTGTCAGCTGCTGTGCGCTCCGATTGCGCCTGAGCGCGGACAATTTCCAAGGCAAACAAGGGATTGCCACCACTACTGGTAAAAATGCACTCTTCATCATCGGTATATCCGACGGCTTGAGCTAATGCTAAAGTTTGCAGGCGATCGAGGGGTGTTAGTTCCACCGTGCAAATGCGATGTTCCCGGTGCAGGGTTTGAATAAACTTATCGGCTGGTTGGTTGGCTGCGATTTCTCGTTTGCGGGCAGCACAGGTAAACCAAACAGGTTTCTGTCGATTGAGCAGGCGCACCGCATAGTGCAAAAAGGAGATTGAAGTTTCGTCCAACCACTGGATGTCGTCCAGCACCACCAGTACAGGGGCAGTGTCCGCTAATTGGGTAATGAACTGAACCGCTAAATCAAACAATCGCCCACGGTTCAAGATGGCTGCCGACTCCACATTCAGCACCAGAGATTTCAGTTCATCCAGAAATTTCGTCGCGCCGATTGCTTGAAACATATCTACCCACACACCATAGGGACGCAACATTTCTGCCTCAAATCCACGCCCCCAAAGCACATAGCTGCCACTCCTCTGGACAGTTTTTGCCAATTCCTCCAATAGTCTGGTTTTGCCGATGCCCGGTTCACCCAAGAGCCACAACAGATCCGCCCGATCCTGCTCAAGGCATTGCGATCGCCAGTCCACAATGGCAGCCCATTCTGCCTCGCGACCAATCAAGGGCAGTTCTGCTGTTACAGCCAGAGTTGGTGAGGGAATAGGAATGAGATGGGAAAAGTCTGCTATTTGGGCACTTACCGTACAGGTGGGTGGTGGCGGGGCATCGTCCAGGAGCAGCAATTCTTCATAAAGCTTGCAGGTTTTAGGACTGGGATTAACCCCCAACTCAGCTTGCAGTGTGGTCATGCACTGGTGATAGACTCGCAGGGCACTGGCGCGATCGCCCTGTTGAGCATGAAGGCGCATTAGGTGACAATAAGCGGGTTCATAAAGTGGGTCAATCCGCTGCAATTGTTGGGCATAAAAGAGCGCCGGACGATTGTCCCCTTGAGTAGTTAGCAGGGTGACTAGCGTATCTAAAGACGCAATCGCCTGTTGCCGCATTTGTTCTCTAAAAGGAATAATCCAGTCGTCGTAACAACTGGGCAGTAAGTCTCCCCGGTAGAGCGTTGCTGCTTGTTTTAGAGCTTGGATTTGAGCAGCAAAAGCGGAAGAAGCAGATTTGGCGATTATGCTTTCAAACTCGGCCACATCAATGTGACAATTTTCATCGCATAACCATTGGATGGTTTTCGTTTCAATGTGCAACCAGCGATCGACACCGGGAATTACTTGCTTTAATTCATGCAAGCGTCGCCGTAAATTGGCTTTTGCATCCGTGTCGGTTGCATCAGACCAAAGATGCACAGCAACCTGCTGCCTCTGTTGTAGCGTGTCCCGATGCAGCAGAATAAATGCCAACAGAGCCTGTAATCTTTCCGAATTGATGCCCTGAATGGGTAATCCATCGGCAGCCAAGTAAAATTCACCAAATAGCTTAATGTCGAGGCTTTTAGACACAGGTTTTAACAGGATAAGACTATCGCAGACCATTTATGGGATGGTACTGGTTAAACCATACAAATGTTCTTTCTACTATCCAAGGTTTGGGTAAAACCTCAAATTCTTTGCCAATACGTTGAATAACCTCAACATGAGCTTGAATCATCAGCCAGATAGCAATAGCGAGTTTATCACTGTATATATACTCTTTAGGAGTATCTTATCTTTTTTGTTTAACCTTATTTCCTCTTTTTTAGATTTACTTTATAAATACCCTCTTAAGCGTAAGTACCAACACCACCCCCGATGTAACCCAGTCAGATGCGTGTAAACCATTGGTTTATGTAGGGTGACAAATTAAATGGCATTGAGACAAATTCCTGTCATCAAGCTAACGCTTACCTGCTTTAGGTTTGTAACAATTTGTGTTGGTATAGCCTGTAAGTTTTCTGTGCTGGTTCTAAGCTGAACGCTAGACCCGAATTTCTCACGTATTGTGTGGGGGGTGTGGGGAGTGTGGGAGGTGTGGGAGGCAATGCAGCGTTCATTGATGTGCAGTTATTCAATTTCTCCTCTTCCTCCTCTTTCTCCCCACACCCCCCACACCCCCCACACTCACGCTCATTTCTCACTTGTGAGAAATCCAGGTAGAGAGTTCAGGCTTCACATCCTCGATCACATCAATTTGGCACTACGACAAATAAAAAGTCACTGTACAACTTTTCCCCAAAAACTCACACAAGGGCAAAAAAGTTATTTATTGCCAGGAATCAGTAATTGGGGTTGCATTAGTGGCATTATTCAATCCAGGTAATCCATAGCTTGCTTCAATCGTGCGTAACACATTGTAGTGATTGATATTCTCACTATATTGTCCCGTTATAACGTGAGCGCCATAAAAGATAGTTGCAATCCGATTGCTGGTTGTGCCATTATCTTCATCAAAGGTAACTATCAGCAAGCTGTTGTGAGTTTTAGCCCACTGTGCATAGGCATCCAGATTATTTTTCAGCCAGGTATCACCTTGTTGAATCGTGCCATTGTGCATATCATCTAGTTGATTAGGAACAACAACGGAGACAGTAGGCAGATTGGCAAAATTCGCAGACGAAGGAAAACTTGTAAACGGTTGATTTACGGAACTAGCAACATTAGTGAAATCAACCCAAGGGTTGTGTTTACGATAGTAACCATTAGACCCGCCGGAGTTACAACCTGTATAACCAACACTGGGCAGACTCTCCGAATAACCTGTAAAAGTCTTGCCAATGCCCAATAACTGGGTAGTCAGATTAGCTCCGCTAAATGTTAATGGACAATTATCGTTTGTCACACCTTGTGTAGAGCCACTAAACAAGGCTAAGTAGTTGGGTTGGCTTGGGTGTGTCACACCGTGGGAATTTGTAAAAAGAGCGCCTTGCGTTGCTAGTGAATTGATATATGGAGCGCTACTCGAACCGATAATTTGTGAATACCCGTGGTTTTCTTCAATGACGACGACGATGTGATCGAAAGTTGGCACTGTGGCTGCTAACGCTGCTTGGCTGCTTATAGCGACGCTCGTTAATACTGCTAATCCATTACTAATTCCGGCAATCAATTGCCAAGGATATCTAATTGTTTTCAACATATATGTATGCTCATTTTCTCAAATTTTTCAACAGACAATTAGCCCCTTTTGAAGTAAGAAGCTGATAAGTTGCTTTACCCGTTTTGAATTGTTATTAATCTCAGTTCTTTTTCGGAAGCAGAGTAACCACTGTAAACTACATTATTAAATTTAAGATGAAATTAAATTAGCATTAATTCTGAGATTTAATTTATCTAGTTGAAAAGGAAATATTTTAGGTCAAATTCTCTTATTCTAGTTTCTCTTATGCTGTTTTCCCCATTTACCAGGGGGGATACTTGACGAATCTTCCCATTCTCCTAAGTGTTTGTTGACCATAATATAGTACTAGATTTTACATAAAACTTAAGTTAGTCACAGATCCAAAGATACTAAATGTTTTGAACGAACTTATACAACGGGAGAATGTTTACACTGCGTACCGCTACGAGTTCTCGATATGCTATCTGACCTTGGTGTGGGACTAGAATTTTGGTGAGGCTCAAAGACAGCCCCCATAGTTAATAATCTCTGGATGCTGGATAAGAGTTAGTTCTTTTTGCTTGAGAGGAACTGACCTTTTAGCGATCGCTTGTTTTTGACCAAACCTCACAAAATCGCATTGCTCCCTTAGACTAAGAGCAAGTGGTCAAGATTGCCAGTATTCCTAGTTAAACAATACCCTGGTTTAGTAAAAGTGAATTGAATGGAAAAACGAATTTTAGGATTAGATCCAGGACTGGCAACTTTAGGGTTTGGGGTAATTACCTGCACACAAATTGCCAAGAAGGTGCCAGAAACTACAATCAATATGCTGGATTTCGGGGTAATTAAAACGTCAGCAGATGTAGAAATGGGACTGAGGCTATGTACCTTGTTTGATGATTTACACACCGTAATGGAGGAATTTCAACCAGATTTGGTTGCAATCGAGAAACTATTCTTCTATCGGATGTCAAGTACAATTTTGGTTGCACAGGCGCGGGGTGTATTAATTTTGGTGTTGGGCCAGCGTCGTCTTCCTTATGTAGAGTTTACTCCGGCTCAAATTAAGCAAGCTTTAACGGGATATGGCAATGCAGATAAGTTAGATGTGCAAGAGGCAGTAGCACGGGAGTTAGATTTAGATGAAATTCCCAAGCCAGATGATGCTGCTGATGCTTTGGCGGTGGCTTTGACGGCTTCGTATCAGCTGTAGCTGCGATCGCAAACAATAAAGTTCTTAGCGACCATTTGAGAATCTAAGCCTCATGTCGGTACGTAAACCTCCAAATCACAAGCTTGAGCTAAATTATTTAAACATTAATTATAACAAGCTAACTTTCTACATAAATATACTCAAGCGTACAGAAGTGATACAATAATTATGAATAGTCAATTGTACATAAACTTTCGGCTTGCTCTACCACTAAAGGTACTAGTACAAGAAGGCAGAAGTAAAAAGGCAAAAGTTTACACTGAGCAAAGTCGAAGTGTAAAAAGAAAGAATGCTTATTTTGTAAGCTTTCTGGCTATTTTCGATGGTTGCTTGATTTACGCCGTGTCGTACTAGATATACAAAAACTTTCTCTGACACCCAATATAAAGTTATAAAACATATTTTAATTAACCAGATTTTATTGAATAAATGCAGTTATAAAGTATTGGCTAAAGATATTTTAATAAATCATTAGCATTTAAAAATAGCTCACATAGTCTCTAATTAGTTCCGAAACTATATGTTGCAATAATGTCAACTTGAAGAATTATTATTTGATGTGTGTAAGTTCCTATGGTCAAGCGATCGCTCGAAGCATCAGTCACTGGGATTGAACAAGCCAAAAAAGCGTTCGCTTATAAAGGGTGGACACAAGACAATTTGGCTTTTGAAGTTAACTTAAAGACTCGCCAACCAATTTGGCGGTTTTTTACTGGGCGTCCCGTAGAGCGTCATATCTTTATAGAAATTTGTTCTGTGTTGTCGTTGAATTGGCGGGAGATTGCGGCTAATGCTCCAGAAGAATTATCTGAATCAAAAGAACTTGGTACTGCTGAATTTTTAGATATTGATGCTCTAGTACAACAAGTGCGATCGCAACGCTTCGACAAAATTCAAGACCAGTGCGGCACTTTGCAGTTATTAGATGTTACTCGCCCCGTTAAAATCGACGACATTTACATCGATGTTAATATTTTGGAGGAAATTGCCAGCCTTCAGTGGTTAGAGTTTTCTGACTTGCAAAACTTTACATCACAAGAATTCGATCGCTTTGGTTTAGGTGAAGTATCCCAGACACAAATAGCGGGGATCGCGGCAGTTCAAACTTACTCAAAGCTGCGGGTGTTGGGTAAACCAGGAGCAGGTAAAACCACTTTTTTACAACATCTGGTGATTCAATGCAACCGAGGGAAATTTGCTGCAAATCGGGTTCCTATTTTTGTCACCTTAAGAGATTTTGCCGACGAAACGAGAGTTGCAGGAGAGTTCCATTTACTCAACTATATTTGCGAAGACTTCCTCACCTGTGGAATTTCAGATCCATCGGTGCTGGAAACTTTGTTGTTGTCAGGCAGAGTATTGCTGTTGCTGGATGGATTAGATGAAGTACTCCATCAACAGAGGAAGGGTGTCGTCAATGAGATTCGCAGACTATCTGAAAAGTATCAAAAGAATATGTTTGTCGTCACCTGCCGCACGGCAGCTAAAGCTTTGAACCTCAGACGCTTTACAGATGTTGAAATTGCCCCTTTTAGTCAAGATCAAATTGTTACTTTTGCTCAGAAGTGGTTTACAGCAGTTACGAAAACGAACATTCAGGATAAACAAGAACAGGCATTTGAGTTTATTGAGAAACTAGATTTACCCGAAAATTTGCAATTTCAAAGACTTGCTGTCACTCCGTTGTTTTTGCATCTCGCCTGCTGGGTTTTTCATCATCAGAACAAATTTCCAACTCAAAAAGCTGCGTTTTATAAGCAGTGTTTAGACCTGCTCTTGGGCAAATGGGACGAAACTAAAGCAATTGAGCGGGATGAAGTGTACGAAGGTTTTTTATTACCACAAAAACTTAAGTTGCTGAGTCAAGTTGCTAGCGCGACATTTGAGCAGGGTAATTACTTTTTTGAACAACGCATTGTTGAGCAATACATTAGCGATTATATCGGTGATTTGCCGAATGCTTCCACAGAACCAGAGGAATTGGAATTAGATAGTAAAGGGGTACTTCAGGCGATAGAGTTGCAACATGGATTACTAGCAGAACGAGTGCGGGGGATTTTCTCTTTCTCTTATTTGACGTTTCAAGAATATCTGACTGCTCGAAAAATCGTTGCTAGTTATAATTTACAAGCATTAAAACAACCGCTAGAACGTCTGGTGACTCATATTACTGAACCCAGGTGGCGTGAAATCTTTTTGTTAACGGTTGCTATGCTGCGGAATGCAGATTTTTTGATGCAGTTGATGAAGCAAGAAGTTGATGCGCTAGCGGCTCAAGATCCATATTTGCAAAAATTTTTAACTTGGACAAGTCAAAAGTCTCTCGCTGCTCCTGTGCCTGCTGCAATTCGGGCGTTTTATCTTGCCCTGACTAGGACTCCTCACCTTACCCAGTACTTTGCCCTTGTCTACATCTTCGATCGAGATATTTTTTTGGATGCGGCATTAGATAACCTAGTAATGGAATGCAAATCTAATTTTGCCGATGTCTATGGGTGCAACGATGCTCTGAGTAGTGCTTTAGCAATTGTTCAAGATGCTGGCTTACATCAAGTTTTACAACAACTTAAAGACCTACTGCCAGATCCAGAACAAAGTAGAGAAAGGATTCAGACATGGTGGCAAAAAAGTTATCCTGCTTGGATGGAACAGTTAAAAACTGCGATCGCCAAGCATCGAAACATTCAGTATCACTGGCACTTCAGCCCACAGCAACAACAAGTATTGCAACAATATTACGATGCCAATCAGTTGCTTATCGATTGCCTTAATAGCAACTGTGAAATCACAGACGTTGTGCGCCAAGAGATTGAAGCCAGTTTATTGCCGATAAAAGAACTCTCCAAGCGAGAATGGATGACAGGGAATTAGGAACTAGGGGTCGGAAATGGGGAATAGAGAGACAAGGAAACTTCCCCTACTGTTCTGCTAGCACTTTGATTTCGTAAAGTTCTCGACGAATGATATCTGATGTAAACATCAAGCGCCTACCACTACTGTTTACGAAGAAGAATCTCTGATTATAAGATTGATGACTAAATTTGATTTGTTCCCCTCGGTAAGAGTAGATTTTACCCCGAATTAAATCGGTAGCTTTAAACATTTTTAACTTCCATATTGACGATCTAAAAAATCCCAGAGTTTACTTCATCAAGTGCTTGAATGGCATAATTCAGAACTAAGTTATTTGAGGTTGTAAAGTGCCTCGAACCTTGTAACAGTAACGTCCCCCTCACTAGCAATGTGTGGAAGATGTAAATCTGCCTCGGTGAGGAGTATCATGGTTTCTGCACCAACTCTGCCAAAGTCAGGCTCTAACCCTAATGTCATCTCAATAAGATACGTCCATGTGCCAGATTCAGGTGTGTAACTCCGTACAATCCCTTCTCCACCAACAAAGCTCACCCATTGAGTATTGCGAAACTTAGGCAGCTTCATGAAGGTTGCAGTCATGCGTAAAACTCCTCAATTCATAGTTTATACTTTCTGTTTTAGTAGAATAAATAAAATATGTTTTGTATCTTTTTAAGTAAAGATGTCAAACATCATCTATAACTTTTGAATGTTTTAGATACAGATTAAACAATTTATACGTAATTAAAACGTTTATTCAAACATGATATGGCAATCCTAAATCATTCGTGAAAAATTAGATCCCCGACTTCTTTAAGAAGTCGGGGATCTAAACACCGCGCATTTTTTACTTTTTCATAATTAAAATTAGTTGCTCTGTACTCTGAATTACGAATTATGTAAAGCCTACGGCATAGTTTTGCTTAGAGCGCAGCGTCTCGTAGAGAGGAACGAGCGCCTGTAGGAGCGTCATTACGAATTAGGGCTTGCTGAAAAATAAAGAAAAGGTGACAGTCTCTGGATTATCGGACCCTAGAAGTATATTCAGGTGCAAGAGAAGAAGGTAAAATAGCCCAAAATCCTTGCATCACAGTGGGCAGCACAACACTGTGTATTATGAATAACCATGTACCGAAAAGAAGAATCTACTGCAATTCCAGCGTCAGACTTCTTGCTTCCTTTTGAGGGGAAGTTATCATCAGATAATCGTTGGGTAATCATGGCTGATTTAATCCCCTGGGCAGAATTTGAAGAGGAATATTCTTCATCCTTCTCGGCAGAAATGGGAGCGCCAGCCAAATCATGGAGGATGGCGCTAGGCGCATTAATAATCAAAGAAAAGTTAGGGATAAGCGACAGAGAAACAGTAGAACAAATTAAAGAGAACCCTTATCTACAGTACTTTATAGGGATGTCATCTTATAGTAATGAAACTCCATTTGACGCATCAATGTTAGTACATTTTCGAGAAAGAATTAGCGTGGAGTTAGTCAACAAAGTGAATCAAGAGATGGTAAAGGAGATGTGTTTAGAAACATCATCTCAATCAAATCAAAAAAAAACAGCAGAGCCAGAAGAAGAAAGAAGTGAGCCAAAAAATCGAGGAAAATTAATATTAGATGCGACTTGTGCGCCTGGAGATATCAGTTATCCAACAGATTTAGAGCTTTTAAATCAAGCCAGAAAACAGACAGAAAGAATAATAGACTTACTTTATGAACAGATAAAAGGCACATTACAGAAAAAGCCAAGAACTTATAGAAAAATTGCCAGAAAAGATTACTTAGAAGTAGCGAAGAAACGCCGGGTAGCTCAAAAAGATAGAAGAAAAGCACTAAAAAAACAGCTTCAGTATATCAAAAGAAATTTATCTCATATTGACCATTTAATTGTATTGGGAGCATCGTTAGAGGGTTTAACTAATGGACAATATAAGACGTTACTTGTAGTTGCAGAAATCTTTCGTCAACAACTCTGGTTATATGAAAATAAAAAACAAAGTATTGATAACCGTATTGTGAGTTTAAGCCAACCACATATTCGTCCCATTGTCAGAGGTAAAGCCGGGAAGTCCGTGGAATTTGGCGCAAAACTGTCGGCTAGCTATTTCAATGGATATGTGTTTTTAGACCATATTAGTTGGGATAACTTTAATGAATCAGCAGATTTAAAAGCACAAGTCGAATCCTATAAAAATTACACTGGCTATTATCCAGAATCCGTTCATGTTGATAAAATTTATCGAACGAGAGAAAATCGAGCTTGGTGTAAAGAAAGAGGTATTAGAATCAGTGGAGTTCCCTTAGGAAGACCTCCAGCTAATCTCAGTAAAGAAAAAAAGAAACTTTTCTCAGAGGATGAAAAGATTCGTAATTCTATTGAGGGAAAGTTTGGACAAGCCAAAAGACGATTTAGCCTTGGTAGAGTAATGGCTAAACTGTCTCATAGCTCTTTCTCTATAATTGCTATTACTTTTTTAGTGATCAATCTTTCTACTCACTTGTCACGGCTTTTTTACGCTTTTTTATGTCTATTTTTGAAAACTACACCTTTTTTCCGGTCTAATATAATTGCAGTTTATCAATGAAGTATTTATAGTCAATAAAAACTTATGCTTTACTGGGTCTGAATAACTAGTCAACCCTTAAAATTGCTTTTTTATGACTTTTTCAGCAAGCCCGAATTATGAATTATCTATGACTCGTCCAATCAACTTTGCAATCATCAATACCAATTGAGTCAGTTCAATCGGTTTAGCTAGATGCATTTGGAAACCAGCATCAATTGCCCTTGATCGCTCTTGCTCAGTGACATAGGCACTGATTGCTGCTGCTGGAATTTGTCCCCCAGCTTCAGCCTCAAGCTCTCTAATCTGACGAATCAGGGAGTAACCATCCTGCTCTGGCATCCCAATATCTGCTAGAAGCAGATCGTATCTGCCAGGAGATTCAATTAGAGCAGCGATCGCTTCCCTTGCCGATGTAACAACTACTACTTCAGCCCCGAAATTTTCTAACATCGACTTGATTAAGTTGCGGCTATCCGCTTGATCGTCTACAGCCAAGATGCATAATCCTTCAAGGCTCAAGGATGGATTTTTACCATTTAATGTGTGCTGAGTCTCTGACAAAACGATCGGCTCTAAATAAGTTGGCGGTGTAATTTCTGGCGGCATTGAGCGCAGAGGCAGCCTGATGATAATTGTGGTTCCTTGTCCCTGGCCTGGACTTTGCGCTTGAACTGTTCCACCGTGAAGTTCTACAATATGACGGACGATTGACAAGCCCAATCCAAGTCCCTGACTTGTTTTGCTGCTGCTGGAATCTCCTTGACGGAAGCGCTCAAAAATATACGGCAGCAAGTCTGCCGGGATGCCAATTCCTGTGTCGCTGACTCGAATTTCAGCGTGACTATATACAGCTTCGAGCATAACTCCCACTCGCCCATCGGCTGGAGTGAACTTAATCGCGTTAGCAAGTAAATTCCACAGAACTTGCTGTAAACGGTCAAAATCTCCGACAACTGTCGCCGAGTTCAACTGTGAAACAATTTGAATGCCTTTCGCCTCTGCGGAAAATTCGATAGACTCAATCGCGGCATTCACTACTGAAACTAGATCGATTAGACGAGTGTTTAAATGAAGCTTTCCGCTCGTAATCCGTGAGAGATCCAGCATATCATCGATTAACTGAGCTTGCACATTAGCGCTCCGCTCTACCACTTCCCAGGCACGAGTGACTTCTGCTTCATCTAAAGCGTCGGTGCGGATAAGTTGCGCCCAGCCGAGTATAGTATTGAGCGGGTTACGAAGTTCATGGGAGAGGTTCGACAGGAATTCATTTTTAGCTTGGTTGGCATTTTCCGCTTCTTGACGGGCTGACTGCTCCTGTGCTAAAAGTTGCGATCGCTCTAACTCAAACTGCTTGCGATCGCTAATATCTTCAATCGCCAGCAAAATCCTTTGAGCCTCTCCCTGTTGAATAATTTTCCAACCATTTAGCAGCATGGTTTTCTGCCCAATCTGCTCAAAACGATGCTCTATCTCCAAGTTTTGAATAGTGGTATCATTGGCGAGAATGTCTTCTAGGAGTTGTTGTAGTCCAGGTAAATTCCACTGACCATTCCCTAGTTCAAAAATCAGAGATTGCGTTGTCTCTAATGGTGAAACCTGAAATGTTTCATAAAACGAGCGATTGGCTTTGTTCACCCGAAAATCAGAATCAAGCACGATTAATGGCACTTGTACCGTCTCCACAATTGCTTCAGCATAATTCCGGGCTTGTTCTAAGGTTGTAGCAGTGCGTTTAAGAACATCAATATCTATTAACACCAGCACTACACCGTCAATCTGGTTTTCTGTGGTGCGATAAGGACGGATGCGGAGATTATACCAATGTCCCCCTAGAGTTTGGACTTCTAATTCTTTGATGCTGAGTGTATCAAGTACCTCTAAAATTAGAGTTTCTAAGTCAGGAATATTCAGATTAGCTCTGATATCGCTCAAAGGTCGTCCAGCGTCGGCGGGAATTAAATTAAAAAGCCGTTGCGCCATTGGCGTAAAACGTCGAACCCGTAAGTCCGAAGTCAATATCAAAATGGGAATATTGATACTGCCAAGCAAATTCGTCAGATCGTTGTTAACTTGGTGTAATTCCAGATTTCGAGAGCGAAGTTCTTCATTAGTTGTGTTGAGTTCTTCGTTGGTTGCCTGAATCTCTTCTTTAGCAGTTTCTAGCTCCTCATTGGTGCTTTGCAACTCTTCATTACTGGAGAGAATTTCTTCATTGGCAACTTTCAGGTCTTGATTGATGTGTTCCTGCTCTTGGATCACTGCTTGCAGATATTCTTGAGTCGCGGCCTTCTCTTGATTGGCGTTTGCGAGTTTTTGTCTGAGCCGAACAATCTCTTGCTCTAAATCTGGCTGCTCTAGGCTCTCAGGATTTACCGTGCTGAGATTGTTAACCGTGGGTGGGGCTTCTTCAAATAAAATCAAAAAGTAGAATTCTTCGTCGGTCGCAGGCTTGAATGGAATCACCTCAATATTGATGATTTTTGAAAGATTGCCCTCTTCAATTCGTAACCCTTCCTTTCTAACTAGAATTTTTTGCCGTTGTGCCTGATAAATTGTCGCGCGTAGCTCTACGAGCAAGCCTTGGCGCACCATTTTAAATAAGTTGAGACTCGGTTTTCCACGTGAAAGTTTTAGGTAGAGATCGATTTCTCCCCGAAATTGCAGCACCTCCATCTTGTTGTTGATTACTACACCCACTGGGGCATAGCGATTCAAGATCAGTTGGTCAGTTTTTCTGTCTAAATCAAACTCATCCGATCGATTCTCATTGGTCAGCTTGGGTTCCTCCACTTTTGCGAGGGGATAATTGCTGGTAACGAACGATAAAATTGGACGATTTGCAGTTAGCTTCTTGGCATAGATTTTATTCTTTCTGTCAATCAGAGTAAACAACTCTGAATATTGACCAGTGCTTTCTGAAGTTCCTAGCAGCAAAAAGCCAGTCGCGTTGAGACTGTAATGAAAGATGGGCAATATCCGTTTTTGCAACGTTTCGTCCAAGTAAATCAGTACATTCCGGCAGCTAATTAAATCTAAGTTAGAAAAAGGGGGGTCGCTACCCAAGTCTTGTCGGGCAAACACACACAGTTCGCGGACGGCTTTACTAATTTGATACCCACCGCCTTCAAGGGCATTAAAGAATCTGCGGCGGCGCTCTGGTGAGACTTCCATCATTTGATTCTCTACATAAATGCCCGATCTTGCTTTGTCAATCGCTATCTCGCTGATATCTGTGGCAAAAATCTGGATCGGCGGTAGGGTAACTTTATCCGACAAAAACTCCAGCAAGGAGATGGCGATCGAATAGACTTCTTCGCCCGTGGAACACCCAGCTACCCAAATCCGAATCGGCAATGCTGATTTGTTTTGGATGATACTGGGGAAGACTCGCTCTTTCAAGAGTTGAAATGCTTCGGGGTCGCGGAAAAAATAGGTGACGTGGATCAGAATTTCTTCATAGAGCGCTTTGACTTCACTTGGATTTTCTTGCAAAAACTGGGCATAATCCTGCAAGCGTTCTAGTTTATACAACAGCATTCGCCTTTGGATTCGGCGATCGAGGGTGTTGGGCTTGTAGTGGCTAAAGTCAACGCCAGTTGCTGATCGCAACAACACAAATATAGTCGCCAGGGCATCCCCCTGTTCGGGCAACTTCTCAATTGCGATCAGCGACTGTGAGTCAAAAATAAAAGGATTGCGACTGAGGTTTATCAGTTCCTCGGCAATTTTTTGAGGCGGCAGCACAAAATCGACATTCCCAGTGGCAACGGCGGTATTGGGCATACTATCGAATTTTGCCGTGTCTTCACACTGAGCAAAAGTCACGCCTCCGGCTGCCTTGATTGCCTTTAACCCCAGCGAACCGTCTCCATCGGCTCCAGATAAAACTACTGCGATCGCTTTGTGCCCTCGATCTGCTGCCAATGAAGTAAAGAACGCATCAGCAGGCATATATTTACCCTGAACTTTCTCTCGTGGCGAGAGTTGCAACACCCCACCAGACAATATCATCTTAGTGTTAGGCGGAATAACGTAGACCTTGTTAGGTTCTATAGTCACGCCATCTAGCACTTCAGTGACGGGCATTTTAGTTGTTCTTGCCAGAATCTCGCTCAACAGACTCTTGTGGTTAGGGTCTAAGTGTTGAATCAGCACAAATGCCATCCCTGTATCGGTAAGCAAATATTTGAGCAACTGCATAAACGCCTCTAATCCACCCGCAGAGGCGGCAATGCCAACGACGGGAAATAAAGCATCTGCAATGTCTTGCTGCTCTACGTCGAACGCATCATTAGCGGTAGATTCAGATACAGGTTGCTCAAAGGGTTGATCGGATGTCATAGGATGAAGTTTAGCACTGCAATGATTTGGCAGATTAGGTTTATATTTTAGATCAGTTTACTTACTTCCCTTGTATTTAATAATAGTTTAAATACAAATTAAATAAACAATTTAAATTTACTAAATCCAAGTCAGAATAATTCGTAATTGATAATTCGTAATTCGTAATTGTTAAGCCACAACTTTAGTTTTGGGCTTGAAAAAGAAATTTTGTTTTTTATCTCCCTCAATTAATTGAGGTACTTATACCATTAATTACTAAATACAAATTGCGAATTAGTAATTATTAAGTCAGTGCCAATAAATAAGAAGCTATAATGAATGCAATACCAATAATTCCGCTACTCAAAATCAAAACTAATTGAGTTAAAATATCCATTTGATAATTCCTGAGATTAATCCTATTATTTATCAAATTTATGAGTAGCATTTTCAAAACAATTATCTCCACCAAGAAATGACCCATATCATTACTTCTCAAAAGTTAGACTACTATATCTAAGACATTAATTAAAGCTAGTTAGCATGAAGATGAGGATTATTAGCAATTGCTAAAATGCCAAGCACCGCAACAAAATCATCAACAACTACGGGTTTAGCAAAGCATAGACTAAACCCAGCTAAAAGAGCGTGTTGATACATATCTTCAGTTACAGTGCTTGTCAGAGCGATCGCTGGTACTACTTTGCCTCGCTCTCCCGTAAGTGTTCTTACTTGGTGAATCAGATCGTAGCCATCCTCATTTAGCAAGGAAATATCACTCAACAGGATATCAGGTTGCCATTGCACAAATATTTCCAAAGCTTGCTCTTCTATAAATGCCGCTTGCACATTCACACCATAAAATTGCAACTTCGACGTGAACGAATTGCAAAAATTGACATCATTATCTACAAGGAGTACTCGTAGCCCTTGAAGAAATTGAGGATTAGTAGGAAATCTATTATTTAGATACATCACAGTTACAAAATTGAGATTTTCTTGAGCTTGGAATGCCCTTAAGCAGTACATCTATTGTGCTTGCTTGAAGTTCAATAAACGTCTCATCAGTAGGCACAAAAACGGTGAATGGGCTATTAATTTTGAAAGTGTCTACTTCCTGAGCAGCTTTGATTGCAGCAAGTAGAGTATTAGGGACTTCCAAATAAAAAATATCCCATTGCTTTTAGGGCAGGTAGCAGGGAGAGGAAAACTTGTTTTGATTCTAAAAATTGAATAATTTATTTTTTGGAGTTTCCCTAAAAATACTAGCTTTCATGGCAGTATCGCCAATATCAACTATTTATTTGGCCCACTCAACATAATTTTTCTTAACAATATTTACTTTAACATCCTATTGTTAAATGTCATGTTTTAATAAATGTTTTATTAGCGTATGATTTGTATATTTTGTATAAATTTAGCAATAAAATTTATGATAAAAAATATTTAAATTCTTCTGATGCTCGGTCACTATTGCTATCAATATTAATTATGTCTAAAGAAGTAGAGTTTTTCTATCGTTTAGTAGTAGCAAAGCAACTTTCAACAATATATAATAGACTTGATTTTTTAGATGAGCGCTCGTCTCTCTTGTGAAATTTGCACCTGCGACTTCGCTTTCGAGGATGATATTGAACACTCTAGATAATTCATCCTTGGAACGTCTGATAGGCAATCATGCCTGAAGCTCAACATCAGCAGTTGCTATATCTGCACAATTAAATGTTCATGTCTCCCTAAAGATTTTAGCTATCGTTAGGGATTGGGTTATGAATAGCTAGTAGTTCGCCAAGGAAACTTGGCGGGGTAAAGGGCAAGGGGGAAAGGGAAAAGATGTTTACTCCTTTAACCTTTTCCCTTTTCCCAGCCCTCACCTAACAATTTTGGGTTGGCAGACTACTGGTACAAATCTATGCCATCTCTAAATTGACGGCTTACTTATCAATAGTTAGACGGTATAATATCTCGCCAGCCTTCGGCACAAGTAAGATTCCTTCATCCTCACGGTTAGCCCATTCTGTAGGTCGAATTGTAGCTGGATCGCGATAGTTTAAGTTATGAGCAGCACAACGTTCAGCAGAAATACCAGTGGCTAAAGTGACGCGAATCCGCGCTTGTTCCCCTTCTATAAAATCAAATGTACCCATACCTTTTAAGTGAGTACTATGAGCCAGCACTCCACCGGGATAAGCTTGGAATTTATCCCACTGCTTGAGGAAATAATCCCGCACATGATAGCCAATTTGAGACAGAATTTCACCGTGTGTGTAGCTAAACTCAGTAATGTGAGGGGCATATATAATTACTTCGCCTCCGTTAGCCACTACTGGCTCTAGCTTGTACATTCCTTTTGCGGCCGTCCAAATGTCATCATACATTTCGGGCATTACTGAAAGCACTTGTTTAAAAGGCTGATTTACATAAGTAATATGCAGTTTGTCGGATAATTTTGCGGCGGCTTCCCAGGCTGACTCTGGTTTATCTATGTAAAGTCCTGCTAGCTGATTTGTTTTGGGTGCAACCACCATTGCCAAGCAAAGTTTCGGTGTAGAAATTAGGTTAGCGGCTCGGTTAATCAAGCGCCGAACTGGTGTTATTCCTGATGTACCAATGATTTCGTAACTAGTTATTAAAGCACCTAACCAGTGGGATATATCAATTACTTCCTGACCACCAATACCGGGAAAAAAGTATTTATTTCCACCAGAAAAACCGACAACTTCGTGGGGAAACACAGGGCCGCAAATCATTATTAGATCGTACTGTGTTACAAGCTTGTTAACTCTGACTTCAACGGACTGATGTAGCATTCCCAGGCTAATTTCTGCTATCTCATCTGCCGAAATTACTCCACAGGAAATAAAGGTATCTGGCTCATTCCACAGGTGGTTAAATATGCGAACTTTTTTAAAGGTTGTCTCTCGCTCTTTTGGTGTCACCCCCACTAAGTGATTAATCTGTTCTTCACTCATAGGATTATGTGTACCCAGAGCGATCAAAAAATCTAGAGCCGGAACTCTTTTACCCAACTCCTGATGCAGCAATCGAAATATTTGAGGGATGGGAGCAGTACGAGTGCCATCTGGAATTAATACTAAGATACGCTGTCCATCTAACTGACGGTCTGCCAAAGCTTGATGAACTAGCCCGGAAACTTGCTCGTCGGAAAGTGTGCCGTTAGTTACAGCTAGTGAATACATAAATTAAACTCCACTGTAGATACTAAACCCACCGTCTACTGGTATAACTACCCCGTTGACGAAACTAGAACCAGAACTGCATAACCAAATCAAGGTACTGAGTAATTCATCCGGTTTCCCAAAACGTCCGGCTGGGGTATGCTCGATGATTTTTTGTCCACGCGAGGTCAAACTGCCATCTGGATTTAGGAGTAAATCTCGATTTTGTTCTCCAATAAAGAAGCCTGGCGCGATCGCATTTACTCGCATTCCATCCCCATACTTCTGGGCAAGTTCGACGGCTAACCAACGAGTAAAGTTGTCTATCCCAGCTTTAGCGGCTGAGTAGCCAACCACGCGGCTAATCACTCGGATGGCAGACATAGAAGAAATATTGACAATACAACCGTGGGGCTGTTTTTTTTCGACCATTGCTTGACCAAAAACTTGGCTGGGCAATAGAGTACCCAGTAAGTTTAGGCTAACTACTTCCTCAAAGGCTATGTGTGGCATCTCAAAAATAGTCGCATCAGGGGTAATTGTGGCAGCCGGAATATTACCGCCAGCCGAGTTTACCAAGATGTCTATTTGACCCCAACGCTGTATAATTTTATCTCTGGCTATTTCTAATTGGGAGCGATCGCTAACATCTGCCAATACAGCCATACTTTCTCCACCGTTAGCTGTAATTTCAGCTACTACTGCACTCGCCCGTGCTTCATTGCGGCCTAGAACGACTACTCGCGCTCCAGCAAGGGCTAAACCCCTTGCCATTGCTCCACCAAGTACACCTGAACCGCCTGTGACTACTGCTACCTGATCTTTCAGGCTAAAAAGTTTATTTAAAATCAAATCTGACATCTTATTTCAATCCGTAATTAAAGAAATCAATATCAGGACTAGCCCTTTCAAGGTGGGTAAAAATTTTGGTTAATAAATTCCTGTTTAAGAGGATGTTTGAAAAGTTATGATTGATGTATCAAATATTTTTTTACCCCACCCTAACCCTCCCCTTATAAAGGGGAGGGAACCGGATTTTATTGTTTCCCCCCTTTATAAGGGGGGATTAAGGGGGGTAATAATTAAGTCACCTTGAAAGGGCTAATTCTAGTAGCTTGATTTGTATTAGTCTAATTTGTAAGCACTTTTAGCAAGGTCGTAAGCTAAAGCGCGAGCCATATCATACCCTTCCTCTTCATCAACCAATCCCCGTGTTACCAATCCGGCTAACCAGTTACAAGCTACCCGCCGCCAGACATTATGACGGGCTGGAATAGAAACGAAAGCACGGGTATCATCATTAAACCCAGCAGTATTATAAATTCCGGCAGTTTCCATTACCTGATTGAAGTAGCGTTCCATGCCATTTACGCTGTCGTGAAACCACCAAGGCGGCCCGAGCAATATAGTAGGATAATGACCAGCTAAAGGAGCCATCTCTCGGCTATAAGTGCTTTCATCCATACCAAAAATAATTAAACGGAAGCGCTGATCGTTTCCATAAGCTGACAACAATGGGTGCAGATTTCGAGTCCATTCTATATTTAGCGGAATATCAGCACCTTTATCAGCTCCAAATCTCTCAAACAAAGCTGGGTTATGGTTACGCATAACGCCACAATGCATTTGCATCACCAAGCCATCTTCTACACTCATCCGAGCCATTTCTATGAATATATGACCGGTAAACTGCTCCACATCTCCTGGATTCAGTTTGCCATTTAATGCTCTAGCAAAGATAGCTTCTGCTTCTTGGTCAGTAAGGCGTGTGGTATAAGGTGTAGCTGCACCTTGATCAGTAGCTGTTGCACCCATTTTTTTAAAGAAAGCCCGACGTTCTTCTAAAGCTTGTACAAAAGTAGCATAACTGCTAATTTCTCTACTGATACTGCTTTCTAATTTGGTCAGATTTTGCCGCCAACCAGGAGCATCTAGGTTAACTACTGCATCTGGCCGAAAAGTCGGTCTAATTTGAGTGAAACCTTCTTCGTGGAGCGATCGCTGATTCTCTAGGTTATCACTGGCTGTATCGGTAGTACAAAGCACTTCGATGTTAAAGCGTTTGAATAAAGCACGAGGGGAAAACTCAGCTAAGGCTAATAAACTTTCCAGATAATCATAGATACGTCCAGCATTATGAGAATTTAAAGCTTCATCCACCCCAAAGACATTAGTTAATTCGTCTTTGAGCCACAACCCTGATGGAGTACCCTGGAATAGATAAAAATGTTCGGCGAACAATTGCCAGATTTTCCGGTGGTCAGTTTCTGGCGGTGCATCACGAGTAGGTATGCCTAGAGCTTCCAAAGGAACGCCCCGACTATAAAGCATCCGCAAAATGTAATGGTCAGGGATAATAAATAATTCGGTTGGTGAACCAAAACGGGCTGCTGGATTAGCTAACAGGGCTGGATCTACATGGCCGTGTGGGCAGACCAAAGGCAATGCAGATATGCTGTCAAAGAATTGATGGGCTAGTCGTCTTTGAACTGGTTCTGGAGAGAAGCAGCGATCAGGAGATAAAATCGGTTTTTTGGTTAACATATTTTTTGTTTGGCTAAAATTTTTACTGTTGCTGAGTGTAAATAATTTGTCTTAAACACAGAGAAAAAGTTGTCCATTTTGAAACATTTTCTCTTGTAGATTTACACAAAAACTACAATTTTCAAGATAGACACGATTTCAAATTACTGTATTAATCTTGCACTACTACCACGCTCTACTAGAAAAGGAGATAAAACGCGGTTTTTCACAGTCTTTTCTTCTAATAAATCAAGTAACATTTGCATGGCATAGCCACCAATTTCTAACATCGGCTGGCTGACTGTTGTAAGTGCCGGTGTAACGTAACTACCTAAAGCAATACCATCAAAACCAACCAGGCTTAAATTTCGTGGCACTAAAATACCTAGTTCTTGGCAAGCTAAAAGAGCGCCAACTGCCACCATATCGTTGTAACAAAAGATGCCTGTTACCTCAGAGGTCAATAGTTTAGACAGCATATTTTGTCCGGTGGCGACATCGCTGATTCTGGTATCATACTCGTCACTAATTGAAACCCAATCAGGATTTTGTGGTAAACCAGCTTCAGCAAGAGCTATTTGATATCCTTCTAGGCGCTCGCGGTTTGACCTGCTGCGATCGCTTACACCCAAATAACCAATAGCAGTGTGTCCCAAACTTATTAAATGCTCTGTGGCTAATCTAGCACCTAAGCGATCGTCTATTGCCACTGAGTGAAATATTTCTGATTGATCTTCGGTCTGGCTGTTAATTAAAACTGTTGGTACAGCAATTTGGGTTAGCTGCTTTACATGCTGTTTACTAATTCGTGAGTCGGCTATTAAGATTCCGTCTACTCTCCGGCGATGAAAGGTATCAATAGCTGCCATTTCCTGCTCAAAATCTCGGTGTGAAGCACTTAACAAAACACTCAATCCGGCTGGTCTGGCTATCTGTTCAATGCCGTCTACTACTTCAGCAAAAAAGGGATCTGCAATGGAAGTTACAACTACACCAATGGTATTAGTACGTTTATTTTGCAAACTTTGAGCTATAGCATTTGGCACATAGTTCATCTCCTGGGCCAGTTGCTTAATTTCTTCTCGCACTTTCGGGCTAATGAGAGCATTATCCCGCAAAGCACGTGAAACTGTGGAATGAGAAACACCTGCTCTGCGAGCAATATCTTCAATTGAAATTCTTCGTTTATTCATTTTTTAGTTTAGATTTTAAAATAATGCACACCTGTGCATTTGTATGTATTATAGAAAATAATGGTTATTTGTCAAGAGATTTTAATACAACTCTTTGCATACAAAAATTCAATAGTCTTACTTCCTGCCTCCTGTCCCTTACCTCAATAACTTAACTTTTCTTCAAAAAATATGATTATTATCGTCATGGGTGTATCTGGTTCTGGCAAAACCACCATAGGAAAACTGCTAGCAGACTCTTTAGGCTGGGAGTTTAGTGACGCTGATAGTTTCCACTCACCAGAGAATGTTGAAAAAATGCGGCACGGTATCCCATTGACTGAAGCTGACAGGATGCCTTGGTTGCAAGATTTGCAAACAGCCATTAAACATTGGCTGCAAGAAAATAAAAATGTCGTGCTGGCGTGTTCGGCTTTAAAAGACAGCTATCGGCAATTTTTGGTATCGGATAGCGTTCGCACTAAGTTAGTTTACCTCAAAGGCTCTTATGAGTTGATTCAAATACGGTTAAAAGAACGTAGTAATCATTACATGAGCGAAAAACTTCTCAATAGCCAGTTTGATACTCTCGAAGAACCATTAGATACGATATCTATGGATGTTGCACAACCACCCCAGATCATTGTCCAGAATATTAGAACGGCTTTGAGACTTTAGCTTATTGGTTAAAACCGTAAGATTAAGATTAATCACGTCTCTACGAAAACACGAACTTTTGGCAACTAAATACGTCGGATGTAAGTCTAAAGAATCTTTAAAAGCAACCACATAACTGTAGTGGTAGGAGAAAACTAGTGTTTCTAAGATTAGCGCAACAACATCAAGAATTCGTTCAAGACTTGGTAATGAACCTACAAGCCTTGACAATTATTCTTGAGCGGCGTGGGTATTCTGCCTCATGTTATACGTGCGGCGACCAAATGAAGAGTGCTTCATTTATGGTTAGCCTACGAGAAAAGCATCTGATTCGTTTTGTAGTGTCTGATTACGGAATTACTTGGATGGAATTATGGGACGATCGCGAATTAATGAAGTTGGAGGGTGCAGAAGCAATAAAACAATTGCAAGAGTTGGCTAATATTATCAAGTATTCGCACGCCATACAATTGACAACTTAACACTCTTCTAGGTAAAACCGAAAAAAACTTAATATAGATTTTACACAGGTGTGTATAAAGCTATTTATTCAAAAATCTATCCAACAGATGAATTATTTGTTGGTATAAACTTATTCCTACCCAGATCGCATAAGTACTTGGTTTTAAGTCTGCGCTCTAAATCTCGTGTACTTTATCAATACTTTTGTCTAATCCCGATTGGATTGTAAAAAAACTTGACGAAGTGTGTTGTACAGGGTTTTGCAGATGGAAAAGAAACTTAACACACGTCTTTGCACACGTGTGCAAAAATAAATCAATTACAGCTTTTGCACACCTGTGCATAAATGGATTCCCAAAGTCCGATTTAGAAAATCATACCGACAAGTAACAAGATATGTCTCTAATACTTGTCGGTTAAGGGGAAAAGGGAAGGGGAAAGAAAAAACCTTTAACCTTTATCCTTTAACCTTTTCCCCAAACCCAATTCCGAGTTAAAAATCCTTAACCGAGCAGTATTGGATATGTCTCAGATTTTAAAGAATTCCATCGAACAAGCTCAAAACAACCCCTTACATTCGTTAGAAGAGTGGGAAGAAGACTTACTCAATCGCTATCCCAATCCAGACAGCATAGTTAAAGAAGGTAAAACCACCGAAGAGTATAGGAATTACCAAACGCCTACTAGAGATACGGTGAAAGAATTTTATCGGTTAAATCATATTAATCAAACATATAATTTTGTCCTTGAGAAAGAAAAGAATTTTCTCAAGTTTGATAAAAAAGAAATGTCTGTTTGGGATGCGGTTGAATTTTTGAATCAATTAGTAGATGATTCAGATCCTGATACAGATATGGATCAGCTACAACACCTATTGCAAACATCAGAAGCCATTCGCGCTGATGGTCATCCTGATTGGATGGTACTTACCGGCTTCTTTCACGATCTGGGAAAGGTACTTTGTCTATTTGGTGAGCCTCAATGGGCTACTGTCGGTGATACTTATCCAGTGGGTTGTGCATTCTCTGATAAAATTGTTTTCTCGGAATTTTTCAAAGAAAACCCTGATTACAATAATCCCAATTACAACACTAAATATGGTATTTACGAGCCGAATTGTGGATTGATTAATGTACATATTTCATGGGGTCACGATGAGTATTTATATCAAATAATGAAAAACTATTTGCCTGAGCCTGCATTGTATATGCTTCGCTATCACTCATTTTATCCTCAACACCGCGAAAACGCATATAGCCATTTGATGGATAAACACGATCGCGAAATGTTTAAATGGGTGAATTTATTCAATCCTTATGATTTGTATTCAAAAAACCCTACTCCTCCCGATTGGCAAAACTTAAGACCATACTATGAAGATTTAGTGGCTAAATATCTACCCGCGACGTTAAAGTTTTAAACTGCTGACACTCAATTACTAGCTATTGCTGTGCGCTAAAAAATTTCCATTTTTATAGGAGATGCTAGGAGCAGTTAATCAATTTCAGGTTTGGGATTTTAGATTAACCCTATATCTATAGATTGGTGCTGAAAACTAGTTTGAAGCTTAGAATTTGAAATCTTTCAACTGCATTATCTAAAATCTAAAACTGGTTATCCTCCAAGCTAAATTATGATATTTCAATCTGGAAATGTTAAGTTTTTTGAATTTGCTTAATCTTAAAAATACTTAACATTTTTCAGCACTAGAATTTCAAGAGTTTTAACTAAAGATAGATTAAAAATCTTTCTTTGTTTTGTAACATTTAATAACTAAAACTCATTTTGGTACTAAGGAAGGATAAACTCATAAAAAGACAAGCAGATGTTCTCAAGTCGAATAATATCCTTTTCTAAAAATTTTGCGGAAAAGGTAGTTTCAATCCAAGCACATTAAAAAAGCATTTTCACCAAAAACTAGTGTGAATGACGTGATGTAATCGTCAAAAGTTTGCTTTAAAAATAATTTTTTTAGTGAATTGGAATGAATAGCAGCAACTCAAATCACATCAGTTTGCAAGATATTAAATAAGAGTTGAAAATGCCAAATCCTGTAGAAATATTAGGTAATGTCTGATTATTTTAGACATGTTTAATATTCTGCCGACCTTGATCAAATTTAAATCCATTGTTAAAAATAAGACAAAAATGAAGACAATTGCGCTCATTGTTGGCATATTAGGTTTCACTTTTGTGAGCTGCACAAATAGCGCTCCAAATGACAACTCTGCTGCTAATGTTACTAATACTGCTACCAACACTAGTTTAGAGACTAAAGTTAATAGTCCAAATAGAAAATTGCAAACAATTGGTGTTGCCTTGGGTGACTTGGGAAACCCTTTCTATAATGCAGTGCAGAAGGGTGCGGAGACAGAAGCGAAGAAAATCGGCGGTAATATTAGAGTGAATGCGGTTTCTAGTGGTTTTGATTTGAACCAACAAAGCAACCAAATCGAAAATTTTACTGCTGCAAATACTGATTTAATTATCCTCAGCGCTGTTGATAAAAAAGGAGTTAAACCAGTAATTGACCAAGCAAGGCTGGCAGGTAAGGTTGTCATTGCAGTAGATTCAGCCGTTGATGCAGACGTAGATGCGATGATTAGCTCTAACAATACCCAAGCTGGTGAGATTGCTTGTCAATATATTGCCGATCGCATCAAAGGTCAAGGTAGTGTAGTCATCCTCAACGGTACGCCGATGGATTCAATCAATCAGCGAGTCAGTGGTTGTGAAAAGTCATTAGCCAAATATCCTGATATCAAACTCATCTCTAAAGACCAAAACGCTGAAGGGACAAGGGATGGAGGTTTGAGAGTAATGAGTGATTTACTTACAACCTTTCCCAAAATAGATGCCGTTTTTGCCACGAACGATCAAAGCGGTGTGGGTGCAGACTTAGCCGCAAGACAAGCAAAACGCAAAGAATTTTTTATTGTTGGGGTTGACGGTTCGCCAGATGCAACCAAAGCAATGGAAGACAAAGATGGTGTATTTGCTGCAACTGCGGCGCAAAATCCCGCAGGGATGGCTCAAAAAGCAGTTCAAGTGGGAAATGAGATCGTTCAGGGCAAAAAACCTGAGTCATCTGAGATTTTGATTCCAGTCAAATTGGTTACTAGAGATAATCTCAGCAGCTACAAAGGCTGGTAAGTAAGAAAATTTTAATTAACTTTAGGAAATAGATAAACATGAAAAGGATTGCGATCGCAGCTAGCATACTAGGTATCATCAGTGGTGGAGTTGTCGGCTGTACAAATGCTTCTCCCGATGGCAACAGTGCTACTAACCCTGAGACAAAACCTGCTACAAATACTAGTGCCGAGACTAAAACTGCCACTGGGAATTCCAAATTACGATCAGTTGCCTTTACCGTTGGCGATTTAAGTAACCCTTTCTTCGTCCTCATGGGACAAGCAACTGAGGCAGAAGCCAAGAAAATTGGCGGTAAAGATGTCAATGTAACTGTAGTTTCCAGCGCTTACGATCTGAATCAACAAGCCAATCAAATTGAAAATTTCACTGCTTCCAATACTGACATTATTATCGTCAATGCTGCTGATAAAAGTGGCATTAAACCAGCAATTGAAAAAGCGAAACAAGCTGGTAGAATTGTCATTGCGGTAGATACTGGTGCTGAGGGAGGTGTGGATGCCACTATCACTACTAATAATGTCCAAGCTGGAGAAGTTAGTTGCAAATATATTGCCGATCGCCTCAAAGGTAAAGGCAATGTAGTAATAGTTAATGGCCCGCCAGTAGACTCAGTTATTCAGCGAGTTAGTGGCTGCGAGAGTGTACTGTCTAAATATCCCGATATCAAAATCCTCTCCAAAAACCAGAATGCAGAAGGGAGTCGGGATGGAGGACTAAGAGTTATGACTGATTTGCTGACAACCTTCCCAAAAATTGATGCGGTTTTTGCCATCAACGATCCGAGTGGAGTTGGCGCAGAATTAGCAGCTAACCAAGCACAACGTAAAGATTTCTTTATTGTCGGGGTTGATGGTGCGCCAGAAGCAATCACTGCGATCGCAGCTAAAGATAGTATATATGCTGCAACCGCTACTCAAAATCCGCGAGGGATGGCTGAAAAAGCAGTTCAGGTTGGAAACGACATTTTAAATGGGAAAAAACCTACTAATCCCACCATTTTGATTCCCGTAAAGCTGATTACAAAAGATAATGTCAGCACAGAAAAAGGCTGGAAATAATAATAATTGTAAATTCGCAATTAAGAGTTGTGTCTAAGCTGAATTGAGTCTTTTGATACATTGACATAGTTTTTGCACATACCCATGATGTATCTATGTGCATTTGTAGAAAGTTCTGAATATTGCCTTTCAATATTCAGAGCTTCCCAAGATAGCAATCGCTTTTTAAAACAGAATTTTGTGATGCTTTTAATTTCACATCAGATGTGAGTTGATTAATTTCTAACTCACAACTTGCGACTTTTAGATTCTTTTTACAGGAGATGTTCATGACAACAAGTATTGAAACCTCATTTCCTGATGCACCAACCACCACCCCTGTATTAGAAATGCAAGGGATTACCAAACGATTTCATGGTGTATCTGCGCTCCAAAATGTTAATCTCACGATTTATCCCGGAGAAGTTCATGCCCTGATGGGTGAAAACGGAGCAGGCAAAAGCACATTGATGAAAATCTTGGCAGGAGCTTACATTGCTGATGAAGGAGAAATTCGCATCAATGGTCAACCCCTGAAAATTACCGATCCGGCGACAGCACGCAAAGCAGGTATTAATCTTATTTATCAAGAACTGAACGTTGCACCTAATTTAACCGTTACCGAAAATATGTTTATGGGTAGCGAGTTGCGGCGAGGTCAGTTTTTAGACCGCAAAGCGATGCAACTGGAAGCAGAGCAAGTGTTAGATAGCTTGGGAGCCAATTTTACAGCCCAGACTATAGTTGGTACTTTATCCATCGCAGAACAGCAACAAGTCGAAATTGCCAGGGCGCTGAAAGATAAAAGCCGCGTTTTGGTGATGGATGAGCCAACAGCAGCCCTATCTGACCGCGAGAGCGACCATTTATTCGAAGTAATTCGCAAACTACGGAGTGATGGCATTGCGATTATTTACATCAGCCATCGGATGGAAGAAATCTATGCTTTAGCTGACCGGATTAGCGTCCTGCGCGATGGTCAATATATTGGTAGTCTCACACGCAGCGAAATTTCTCCACAGCGATTAGTGCAGATGATGGTTGGTCGCTCCATGCAAGACTTTTACGAACATCAACGGCAAATGAATCCTGGCCCGGTGGTGCTAGAAGTCAGAAACATGAGCGATGCCCGCAAAAAGATTGAGCCGGCTAGCTTTGAACTTCATGCAGGGGAAATTCTCGGTTTAGCGGGGTTAGTTGGTGCAGGACGCACAGAACTATCGCGGCTGATTTTTGGTGCTGACCGCAAAGCCAGTGGTGAAGTATTTTTAAATGGCAAAAAACTGGAAATTAATACGCCCAGTGATGCCATTGCTGCCGGAATTGGCTACGTTCCGGAAGACCGCAAAGACCAAGGTTTATTTCTAGAGATGAGCGCCCGCAAAAATATTGCTATCAATACACTCAAGCAGGATGCCAAAGGTGGAATTGTTAACTGGCCTTCAGTGAATCGGTTGTCAACAGAGGCAGTAGAAAACTTTAATATTCGTCTAGCCAATTTGGAAATTAGAGCGCTGGATCTTTCTGGTGGGAATCAACAAAAGCTACTGCTAGCGCGTTGGTTAGCCATTAAACCTAGAGTACTAATGTTAGATGAGCCGACACGCGGCGTAGATATCGGTGCTAAAAGTGAAATTTATCGAATTATGAGTGAATTGGCAGCACAAGGTGTTGCTATTTTAATGGTTTCCAGCGAACTATCAGAGATTGTCGGTATGAGCGATCGCGTCTTAGTGATGCGAGAGGGACAACTGGTAGGCGAACTGGACGGCAGCCTTGGCAAAGAAATCACCCAAGAAAAGATTATGCATTATGCAACTGGAGCATCGGAGGTATCAGCATTATGAGTCAGACAGTCAGACCGCCTATCAATAAATCAGCCAACAATCCCGCATCCCGTAACCGAAAATCAATCAGCACTCTGCTGGAAGTTGCGGGTATTCTACCGATTTTAGTAATTATCTGCATCTTATTTGCATTCCTTTCTCCCAACTTTCTCACCGGCGGCAACATCGTCAATATCTTGCGTCAGGCATCAATCAATATTGTGCTGGCGACAGGAATGACCTTTGTAATTCTCACCGGCGGTATTGACCTTTCAGTTGGGTCAATATTGGCTGTTTCTGCCGTAGTTGGACTGCTGGTATCGCTACTGCCGGCTTTAAGTTGGGCGGCTGTACCTGCTGCGTTGCTGGCAGGATTGCTTTTAGGCTTAGTCAACGGCGCTCTCATTACCTTCTTGGATGTGCCACCTTTTATTGTCACGTTAGGTTCACTTACAGCCTTGCGAGGTGTGGCATTTTTGATTGCCAAGGGTACAACGCTGATTAACCGAGACATCAATTTTGCTTGGGTAGGTAATAGTTACGTCGGGCCTCTGCCGTGGCTAGTAATCATTGCACTACTGACTGTAATCGCTAGCTGGTTTGTATTGCGGCAAACAGTTTTAGGAGTGCAGATATATGCAGTAGGTGGTAACGAACGGGCAGCCAGATTAACTGGGATTAAAGTTAATCGTGTCTTGCTATTTGTCTATGGTATTAGCGGATTACTGGCAGGCTTAGGAGGAATCATGAGCGCCAGCCGTCTTTATAGTGCCAGTGGCATATTGGGTCAAGGTTACGAATTAGATGCGATCGCAGCTGTTATTCTTGGTGGAACCAGCTTCACAGGTGGTATTGGTACCATTGGCGGCACTCTTTTAGGTGCATTAATCATTGCTATTCTCAACAACGGTTTAACTCTGTTGAACCTATCTTACTTCTGGCAACTAGTCGTCAAAGGACTAGTAATTATTTTGGCAGTCATGATTGACCGACTCCGCAGACGTTCCAGACGATAAAGGGGATTGGGGAAGAAGCAGGGGGCAGGGGAGGTAGGAGAAGAATAACTATTGGTTATTAAGTAATTCCCCATTCCCCATTCCCCATTCCCAATTCCCAATTCCCAATTCCCAATTCCCAATATATAAACTATGTCTTCTACTACTGTTCGTCGTAAATCCAGCACGTTTTATGTGATTTTGATTGCTGGCGCTGCTGCCCTCGGCGGCTTTCTGTTCGGTTTTGACACTGCTGTAATCAACGGTGCAGTTTTATCATTAGCAAAAGCTTTTAACACCAGTAGTTGGGTGACAGGACTGGCAGTGTCTCTAGCATTACTGGGATCTGCGGTAGGAGCCTTCTTTGCCGGACAGATTGCAGACCGTTATGGTCGAGTCAAGGCAATGGTGGTCGCTTCGGTGTTGTTTACTATCAGTGCCATTGGCTCTGGGATGGCCTTCACAATCTGGGATTTTATCTTTTGGCGAGTATTGGGTGGGATTGGAATCGGCGTTGCTAGCGTCATCGCCCCAGCTTACATTGCAGAATGTTCTCCTACCCATTTGCGGGGAAGGTTAGGATCTCTGCAACAATTAGCGATCGTAGTGGGAATTTTCGTTGCCTTATTGAGCGACTACTTTATCGCTACGTCAGCAGGTTCAGCAGACTCGCCGTTTTTGTTTGGGGTTGCAGCTTGGCGCTGGATGTTTTGGACAGCAGTCCCACCAGCAGTATTCTATGGGATGGTAGCTTTAACAATTCCTGAATCTCCCCGTTATTTGGTTGCCAAAGGACGAGAATCAGAAGCTGTTAACGTTCTGACCAAGATTTTGGGGGGTGACGTACTGCCAAAAATCGAAGAAATTCGGCAGACAGTGCTTCGTGAACGCCAACCTAAATTTTCTGACCTCTTAAGCAGAAGTGGCGGACTCCTCCCCATTGTTTGGATAGGAATCGGCTTATCTGTATTACAGCAATTTGTTGGAATTAATGTAATCTTCTACTACAGTAGTGTTTTGTGGCGGGCTGTCGGGTTTTCCGAAAAAGATTCCCTATCAATCACGGTGATTACAGGAGCCGTCAATATTATTACAACACTGATTGCGATCGCCTTCGTGGATAAATTTGGTCGCAAGCCTTTGCTGATAATAGGTTCTATTGGTATGACCCTGACCTTGGGAACGATGGCTTATGTTTTTGGCAACGCTCCCCTAGATGCTGCTGGAAACCCCGCTCTCACCGGAAGCGTCGGGACTGTGGCTCTCATCGCAGCCAACCTCTACGTATTTTGCTTCGGTTTCTCCTGGGGGCCAGTGGTTTGGGTATTGTTGGGAGAAATGTTTAATAACAAGATTCGAGCGGCTGCACTTTCAGTTGCTGCTGCAATTCAATGGGTTGCGAATTTCCTTATTTCCACAACATTTCCTCCCATACTCCAATATTTCGGTCTAGGTTCTGCCTATGGACTTTATACAATTGCGGCGGCTACCTCATTCTTTTTCATTTTCTTTTTTATTAAAGAAACCAAAGGAATTGAGTTGGAAGATATGTAATTTTCATCTGCCTAATTTGTAATTCTGAACTGAATCATTCGTAAAAAACTTTATTTTCGACTTTTCAAATCAAATTCAGTAGCATCTGAATGATTAAAAAACCGCAGAGACGCTGAGGGCGCTGAGAATAGGAAAGAAGAATAATTCTGATACAAATGGATTTGGTCTCAAATCAAAAAAGATTGCTGTAAATTTTGTGGGGTGGGCATCTTGCCCGCCCTGATGCTGCAAACTTTATCTGGAACATCTAACAACAACTAAATACAAGCTTTCGCTTCAGTCAATCAATAAAAAGATGGAAACTCTCAATACGGCTCTTTGTTCTTATGGTTTGTCCGGTAGGGTCTTTCATGCGCCGTTCATTGATTTGCATCCAGGTTTTCAATTAGCAGGCTCTTGGGAAAGAAGCAAAAAGCTAATACAGGAAGATTATCCAAGAGTAAAAAGCTATCCTTCTTTGGAAGCATTGCTAGCCGACGATCGCGTAATTCTGGTGGTGATAAATACACCAACTTATACACATTACGATTATACGAAACAGGCTTTGCTGGCAGACAAGCATGTAGTAGTAGAAAAAGCATTTACCACAACAGTGAAAGAAGCAGAACAACTGAATGAATTGGCATTAAAACAGGGAAAGAAATTATCTGTATATCAAAACCGCAGGTGGGATAGTGATTTTAAAACAGTAAAAAAAGTTATACAAGAAGGCTTGCTGGGTGATATTATTGAAGCAGAATTTCAATTTCAAAAATATAAACCAGCACTCAGTCATAAACAACACATAGAAATTCCCAGTCCAGGTGCAGGAATATTAAACAATTTAGGCCCGCACTTAATAGACCAGGCTGTGAATTTATTTGGGATGCCTGATGCTATTTTTGCAGACATCCGAATCACAAGAGTGCGATCACAGGTAGATGATTATTTCGAGTTGATACTATACTACGACAAGCTGCGCGTTAAGTTAAAAGCGGGTTTCATTGTGCGTGAACCCGCACCTGCCTATATCATACATGGCACAAAGGGTTCTTTTCTCAAAAGCAGAGCCGATGCCCAAGAACAGTATTTAGTCGCGGGTATCAAGCCTAATACACTTGATTGGTATACAGAGCCGGAAAGTGAATATGGCTTGCTGCATACAGAAAAAGATACAAAAGTAATTCGGGAAAAAGTAAAAAGCTCACAGGGCAGTTATTTAGGCTATTACGACGCAGTATATAAATCTATTGTTGATAATCAGCCAGTTGCTGTTACTGCCGAAGACGGAATTAATGTAATGCAGATTATAGAAGCAGCCATTAAAAGCAGTAATGAGCAAAAAGTTATAGCGTTGCTTTAAGTAATCTAAAATTTCAACTCAAAATATCTAACTTTAATGCTGGCTAGCTTATAAGCCAGAAGCTTTTGTTCGACTGCAATTTCTTTCTTTACAAAGTCAGAATTCAACCATTTTCACATAAATAAGTCCATGATTAAAATTCTTCTGCATAGCTTTTTTATCCTATTTTTCGCAGTTCCAGCAGTTTGGGCAGCACCTCCAGAAGATGATAGAAATTTGCAAGGACAAGTCAATTCTGTTTCCCAACTTTCCGACATCAAACCGAGCGATTGGGCATTCCAGGCACTGCAATCACTAGTCGAACGCTATGGCTGTATTGCAGGTTATCCTGATGCAACTTATCGTGGTAATCGTGCCTTGAGTCGTTATGAATTTGCTGCTGGTTTAAATGCTTGTTTAGACCGGGTGAATGAATTAATTGCTGTGGGTACTAATGATTTAGTCAAAAAAGAAGATTTGACAGTGCTGCAAAATTTGCAGACAGAGTTTACGGCAGAATTGGCAACTCTGCGTGGCCGGGTGGATACCCTGGAAGCACATACAGCAACGCTGGAGCAGCAGCAATTTTCCACCACTACTAAGTTGAATGCTCAAATTATTACGGCCATTAGTGATACCTTTGGTAATAGAGTAGGTGGACAAAGCGATGAATCCCGTCTGTATTTTGCTAACCGGGGTCGTCTCAACTTAGAGAGTAGCTTCACCGGTAAAGATTTATTGCGAGTCCGGCTAGAGTTTGGCAACTTTACAAATTCTAATGGTGCAAGTCAAATTGCCGCAGCTACAGGCACAGGCATGACACGACTGAATTTCGACAATGACAGCAACAATACACTAATAATTCCCCACATCCGTTACTACTTCCCCGTTGGTGACTCCCTTTCTTTCGTTGTTGGCCCCACAGGTATTGGTTACAACGACATCACAAACAACATCACTCCTGCCACGATCGCCGATGATGGTAATGGGATTCCCTCACTCTTTGGTAAAAACAGTCCCCTCTTCGAGCGGGGTGGTGGTGGTGCAGCCGCTAACTGGAGTATCAGTAAAAACTTGATTCTCACCTTGGGCTATTTAGCAAATAATCCGAACGTTCCATCAGCGCAAAATGGCTTATTTGATGGCGGCTACAATGCTCTAGCCCACCTAGCATATTACGGCGAACAAGGGGCTATTAGTGTCGCCTACTCTCATGGTTATAACCCTGCTGGTACTGTAGATATCAACGCCGGTAGAGGCAGCGCCCTGTCAAATGCTCCCTTTGGAAATAACATTGCCACTTCCAATAGCATTGTTGGCGTACAAGGATACTATCGCTTTTCCCAAAATTTCCAGGTTCACTCTTGGGGTGGATATGTTTGGGCAAATGCAAAAAACTCTGGTTTCAGCGATATTTCTAATGGTAGGGGTGGAACAGATTCTCTCTTCGTAAACAATGGTGATAATGCCAATGCTTGGTTTGGGGCGATTGGTATGTCGTTTCCCGATGTGGGCGGTAAAGGCAACCTGCCAGGAATTCTCTTTGGTATACCACCGCGTGTCTCTAACAGTGATATCCGTCAAGACCGAGACACCGCTTACCATATTGAAGCATTCTATCGCTACCGCCTCAATGATAATATCTCAGTAACTCCTGGTTTTTGGGTGATTCTCAACCCGGAAAACGACAGTAGGAATGATACGCAGTATGTGGGGGTGCTTCGTACAACCTTCGATTTTTAATGGTTTAGTTGGCTAACAGAGTCTGTTAGCCAACTCGCAATCAATCGAAAATACTCGAATATTAAAACTGATACAATAAGTCTCTTTAATAAGGGGATTTTAGCCAAGTCTTGTTCACTGAGCTATTAGCTAAATTCCGCCGTACTCTAGTAGCATCTTCACTACTTTATTTCATCACTCTGTATAAAGATTAATCAAAGCTAAATATCAGTATTTGCTAGGACTTGCTTTATCTCTAGGGAGTGAGGAAGTTAAAACTTCAGATATTGTAAATTCTTTACTTATGCGGATTACGATTCCGTTTGTCCATACTCATACTAATAGGCTAAAAATATTTTAATTTGCATCCGTAAAAATTAGTACTTACGCAATAAGTCTCTCAAACTCTTATTCCTTTGTGTACTTTGCGTCCTTCTCTAACGAGACGCTGCGCGAATGCGGTTCGTTTTTTCATTATTTTGCGTAAGTCCTGAAAATAAATTACTTGTAGGGTGGGCAACATGAGCGCCAAAGTTGTGCAGATTAAAAGTGCTATAGCGTGCTTTAAATATCTTTATGACTGTTTAAGATTGAGCATTTATATCTTAAAACAAACTTAGAGGCAAAGTAACGAGAATTATTTTTGGGAAATGGGCATACCAACCGCCTAGAAAGACAAAGATGGGTATCTTGTCCATCCCACAAATATGCAATACCGAAAATAGCTTTGGTAAATATATTCTGAAGCAGAGTCTACACAACTTAAGTAGTTAAGAAATGAAGTAATTAAGACGAATATAAATCCTTGAATAAAACCCAATTTTAACCCATTTGGTAAACCTGTTATGAATTCTGAAAACGTTGGTCAAGAGAGACAAAACTTAGGATGGTTCATCGTTCTAGGCATTTTAATGATTGTGCTAGGCATGGCAGCGATCGCAGAACCATTCGTTGCCACTATTGCGATCGCAATCGTCATCTCTTGGTTTTTATTGATCGCTGGTATTGTCCGAATTGTCCACGCATTGCAATCACGACGACAAAAAGGCTTCTGGCTAAAGCTAGTGGTTGGTATTCTATATGTACTTGCTGGGATTATGTTGATTGGCAACATCTTTGGTGCTGCACTCTCCCTCACATTAGCCTTGGGAATTGTCTTTTTTGCTGAGGGTGTATTTGAGGTAATTACAGCATTTCAAGTACGTCCAGATCCAAATTGGGGTTGGACACTGTTTAGTGGCATGATGGCCATTATTCTGGCAATTTTAATTTTGTATCAATGGCCTTTCAGTGCAGCTTGGGTGCTGGGATTATTTGCAGGTATTAATTTTTTGTTGACGGGTGTTTGGATGATCGCGCTCTCACTGCCTAGCCGTCGCATTCCCAACCAGAGAATAGGAATTTGAATTGGTTACAGGGGCTGACTTTTCACGGCATCTGGAAAACCTCTCTCTAAATCTCTCTCCTAAAAGGAGAGACTTTGAATTTTCCCCCTTCCCGCATCGGGAAGCGGGTTAGGGGGTTAGGTTTCAATACTTCTCGGTTAAAGGTTAAAGGGGAAGGGGCAAAGGGAAAGAAAAAACCTTTAACCCTTCCCCTTTAACCTTTTCCCAAAACCTGATTCTGAATT